>NZ_JACJOT010000018.1:0-300000 GCF_014695715.1 Microcoleus sp. FACHB-68 | reverse complement strand
AAATCCTTTGAAACGAATCGAGCTTTGGGTTAAAATTTTATGATAAAGGGCTAAAGCTTTAAGCTTGAGAAGTTTACCACTTGTTTGACCCCGAATAAAATAGTTTTCGATTTCTTGAAAGTGAACATTTCTGTCTTGCTTACGCCAGTTTTTAATGATTTTAGTTTGGACAATTTTTGCTACATACTCTTCTAAATTTGAATTTTCTTGCAGCTTAGGACTGCTTATCACTAAATTGCAGACAACCTGAGTGAGAAAAGGTTGGCCCCCTGTCCAGTAAAGAATCAAATCTAGAAGTTTTGCGGCTTCATTTGCGTCTTTGGTGACTCGGTCGAGTCCCCGACGTAGGGGTTCACAGTCGCCGGTCAAATTGCTCAGTTCGATTTGAATTCCGACATTCAGTGGATAATTTTTAGTGACAAAATCTGAGGGTTTAGCGACGCCAAGCAGAACGAATGTGAGGCGGGTTAAGGGAGATTTATCTTTTTTGTCTGATAAGGCTTTAATTTCTCCAATAAAAGAATCTTGTAAATTCCAGTTTATCAAAGTTTGAATTTCATCGATAAAAATAACCAGTTTTTTGTCTTCTATTTTACTTAAAATTTCTTCAATTAAAAATTCTTCAAATCTGACTGAAGGCTGAATATCTTGGTTTTTATACCAGACAAAATCTAACCGTTCCAATAAATTAAGATTGGGGATAGAAATACCTTTGCAAATTTCCCGGAGAATGTTAAACCAAAGAAATTTTTCAGACTCTACGCTGCCAAGCCGGTGTAAATTTAGCTGAACACAGATTGCGCCTTCTTCGGTTAGTTTCTGTGCTGTTTTTACCATCAAGCTAGACTTGCCCATTTGACGAGGCGCAAGCACATAACAGACTCGCTCATAAATATGAGTAGAACGCGCAAAATTATAAAGTTCTTCGTCTGCCTCTCGTCCTACATAAGTTGGCGCTTCGAGAGGGAGTGTACCCCCCTGTACTTGATAGAAGCTACCCTGGCCATTATCTTCCATAAGCCACTCAATTATCCTTCTAAAACTATTATAAATGTTCCTGAAAATATCGTTTGTATAACTCAAACCTAACCTCCCAGGAAAACCCATCCTGTCTAATTAAGCCGGCTTTCTCTAACTGAAACTTTGCAAACTCATCTTTACAAGGTTCTTGCTTTAAAATATTGCTAAAACACTGACGTAAATTTTGATTTCTTTGTAGCAATTCTAAATGATTCAGTAAATAAGAACCGAATGGCCCGTTTGCCTGAACAGCCTTGCGTTCCAATTCTTCTAAGCTTAGGTTATTTTGACTAATTTGATAAAGACCCAAATTAACTAAAGCTGGATGGCCACCTACTAACGCTTTTAAAGTTTTGACTTCGGCGTTTGTCCAAGTTTCTAAGCCATATTTATTCGCAAGTTCTAAAATTTGATTCGAGTTAAATTCTTCTAATTCAACCGCATCTCCCACATTCGGCATCACAGAACCGCGAATTTCTCGATCCAAATAGGTTTCGGTTGAATAAGCAACAACAATACTTGGCCAAACAATTTGCGCCTGACTGACGACCTTCATTTCAGTTTCATTCCAAGTCCTCAGCAAGTTTAAAAAAGGTGTTTGAGTTTTCTCATACCCCAAAACTGCATCAATTCCGTCAATAATTAAAGTTTTGCTTTGCTTAATTTTTGAGAAAATACGATCTCGTAAATAATCTGTGCAATTTGTACCGGGAGCAACATCGGAACGCCAAGATTTTTTTAAATCTTCTAGATCATAGTTACTCAACGTGCCTTTGAATGATTGAGCAATGGCATAGGTAAAACGCTGTAAAAGTTTATCTAAATTTGTGAACGCTTCGGGTTCAAAACCAACGCCTCCCAAATCGACAAAACCAACTAAATGATTCGGTTGTTTCTCTAATAAGTGCCGGAGGTGAACTAGCAAAGAAGACTTACCCATTCCTTGAGAGGCTTTGATTCTAATAAACGGCATGGCGCTTTTTTTGCTGCGATCCGCTTGTAAGGCTTGCCGGCACGTTTTATCGGCTGCTCGTTCTATATACCGTCGATCTCCAATTGGCACAATTCCGATGAGGGGATAAATAACAGGTTTTTCTTGTTTGCCAACCCAAATAATTTCTTTTTTACTGTCCCGACCGGCACAATCAGGCGTGGTGATTTTAATAAACTTTTCTTCTTCGTATTTCTTCAGCCACCGATGAGCCGTGCTGCGTGCGCGTCCACACCATTGAGCAAAATCTCCGTCACTAATCAGCTTCTTCCAATCTTCGTTTGCCTTCAGCTCTGCCTCTAGCCGGCTCAACCCTTCCTCTTGACTCAGCTTTTTACTCATAAGCGCAGAAACCCACCCCCACACAACTTTAACTCACGCTTGTCACTTCCCTCTTCTATTTTAAAACACAGTGCAAGGAAAAAAATACGATTAACGCTTCACTCACGCTCCATCTAGAGAAGCATTTTTCGATTAATGCTCCATTTATGCTCTAAAAAGACCTAAATCTTGATTCTAAAAATATTTTATTGGCGAAACATAAAACAGTAATGACAGTTCTTTTTTTATCCTTTATACCTTTATATATGGATTCGATTCACAGTCAAACCAATCAGGGAAAAAATTAATTATTGGTAAAAATTCGGGAATTGATTGTTTTCCCACTACCTAATTTTTTAAATATGACACCAAGTAAAACATCCTCGGATGGAGAGATACGGGAAAAGCTATATCTAGTAGCCGGTGGTTCCGTGTTAGGTGCTGTCGCCTTGCTGTTAAGCGGTGTCGCCTTGCTGTCTAAAGTCCCGGCAAATTTACCCAGAGAACGCTCATCAGGGCCAACACAAACTTGCGCTGAAATTGTGCAACCAAAAGCGGCATTATCGCGAGAACAATTAGCAAAACTTTTGAGCGTGCCAGAGCGCACCCAGCGCCGCAAAGTGCAAGAAATTGCCAAAGAACCTTACTGCCGGCTGCCTTCTTTAAACATTCGCGCAGGGTCTACCACAGCTCGCGATATTTACCCCTTAGCATTCGATCCGCAAACATCCCTCGTGATTATCTATGAAGGAGAAACCTATGTTGGGTATGGCTTCAAGCGTTCGTAGAGCCTTGCTTGCCGTAGCATTACTCATCGCCACCGGCTGCACGCAACAGCCGGCAGAACCCCCCAGAGAACTAACCCTTTACCAATCTTGGGAATTGCAACCTGGGGATGAACTTGCCGGCCATCAAATATTAGGCGGACTCGGCGATATTTCCCTCGCTTTAAATGGGGATGCAATCTATGCACCTTTTGATGGCAAAGTGCAGCCACATAAACCAACCTGCGTCATTTTCTCCAGCGAAGAACTGCCGGTTTACCTATTCCGTTTGTGCGGACTTTCATCACCAAAATTCGGCCCCCGAAGTGCCGGCGAACCCATCGCCACCGGCAACGATCTGCGGTTTGCCTTGCTCAACAAACAACCCGATGGTCGATGGGCAATGGTAGAACCTTCTAAGAAAATTATTGAGCAAATGTTGTTGCCACCGTGAGAGAGGGGCATTGGGCATTGGGCATGGGGCATTGGGCAAGGCTTCGCCAACCTAAAGGTATGGGCATGGGGCATTGGGCATGGGGCATTGGGCATGGGGCAAGGCTTCGCCAACCTAAAGGTATGGGCATTGGGCATGGGGCATTGGGCATGGGGCATGGGGCATGGGGCATTGGGGAGAAATTAGCCTTCCTTAATTCAACCTACAAGATGCTGCTTAACCCATCTGTGTTCATCTATGTATGGCTAACGTCAGACTGCCCTATCATCTGTGGTGAAAAAAAAGCATTTTCCCAACTTCCATATCACACAAACCGTTAACTCATCTGTGTTCATCTGTGTTCATCTGTGGTTAAAAAAAGAAATTTCCTTGACGCCTCAGAAATCAGCACTCAAAAATGAAACGATACATCATTACAAACTTTCTTGTTCGAGTCTTAGTGCTGGTATTGGGAGCCGGCCAAGCCGCATTAGGCTCCCCAATCGTGCTGGATTTTAGCATTCAAGAGCCAGATATTCAAACTCCCCCACCGGCACCCATTCAAGAAATAGAAAAACCACAAAACATCCTGCAAAAACTATCCGCTGCCGAGCTATTTGCCACTCGTCAATCTGCCGGCAGTATCGCCATCGGAGCCGCTGAAGGCAACCTGACACCGGCAGGAAAAGCCACCTCTCTTTATCTAGGACATATCGATCCGGGAAATCACGTCACAAATCGCGGGTTTTGTAGCTGGAACCGCGCTTTAAACTTAACCGTTGCGGAAGCTGATCGCCGGTGTTTAGCAGCCTTACAGAGCCAATCAGCCGCCGTTGAGCGCAAGTTAAAAGATTTAGGAATTGACGTAAAAACTGACATTGAAGCGCTGGTTAACGGGGCTGATATTTGGAATCAGTCAAATTTTGCAGGCCGGCAATTTGCAGCAAAGTATAAAAAAGCCTTGGAAAAAGGACTACGCGGGGAACGTGCAATATTAGATGCGCGAGTGGAAGCGTTTCGCAATGAAGTCGGACAGCTCGATGCTAGCGGACTTTTCGGCATTTGTCTCAGGGAACCTCACTACCGGCGGCAATTGGCGGGACTGACAGCTTATTCAGAGGCTTGGCGGTGGCAGTGTATCGCACTCGATCAGGGACGCAGAGTGGGGGAAGTGAGTTATGCCTTAAAGCTAAATCTGGGAAATATTCAAATTGCTTCTAGTAAAGTTAACACCGTGAATCAGCCAATTCCTAGCAAACCCGCTCGTCAAGATGAGCCGATTTCCACACCACAAGCGCAATCGATATCAGAGTCAATGGTGCTAAGTTTTGAACCGACTTTAGATCAGGGTTCTGCGCCGGCTCGGATTCCAGATTCCGACAGTATAGATGTGTCGTTGCTGGTTTCAACTTCGGCAGATGTTGAAGATAAAAATCTGTTAAATAGCGTTCAAAATGTGGTGCTATCGGCTTCCAATCAACCTACATCTTCTGAAGCATTGACGCTGAGTTTTGAGCCGGCACCTCCTCCAGAAGTTCCCGTCGTCCCAGAGAAACCAAAGGGTGTGGAAATTGCCAGTGCTAAAGCTGTTTACTTGGGTGCCGGTGGGTATCAAAAGACAGTTAAATTTGATACAGGAAGCTTATTAGCGAGTTCCCCAAAATACGGTGATAGGGTTGGTTCCTACCGAATTGCTTCTCATTTTGGAATTAGACCCCAACCCTGCGCTGTTTGTAGCAAATATCACAACGGACTTGATGTGGGAACGCCTATTGGAACCCCGCTTTATGCGATGGCGCTACCGGGAGCAACCGTCAAAGTTCAATGCTTTAATACACATTTAGGGGGATTGACTGCTATCATCAATTCTCAGAGTATTCCAGATAGAAGCTTTGCTGCTGTCCATCTATCTTCTTGTAAAGCCGGCACCCATAAAGCTGGAGAAATCTTTGCAAGAACTGGCAACAGTGGAGCTGCTACAACTGGGCCACATTTGCACTGGGGAGAGAGCGTGAATCATCAATATGTGCCACCGCAACGGGGATATATAGAGTGGGCAATTAGTAGCAGAATCCCACAGAAATTTGAACCCAAAGCCACTACATCTGTCGCACCTAAACCTGTTTTATACGGGCATTTGGCTTACGCTGAAGCTCCACAAAATGAGTTGGTTAATGTGGGAAATGGCGAGAAACTCCGCCGAAATGCTGCGGCTAAGTTTAAAGAAATGGTTGCGGCTGCCGGTAAAAAAAATATTACACTTGTTCCCATCTCTGGGTTTCGCTCTATCCAAGAGCAGCGCTCTGTATTTTACGACACTGCAGCGGCTAGGGGGCAGTCCCCAGAAGAACGAGCTAAAGTGAGTGCGCCTCCCGGTTATTCGGAACATCACACCGGCTACGCAATTGATATTGGTGATGCCTCACATCCTGAGCTAAATTTCAGCCCAGATTTGGAAAATACGCCGGCGTTTCGCTGGATGCTGGCGAATGCTGAAACTTATGGATTTGAGCTGTCATTTCCACGGAATAACCGCCAGGGTGTCACTTATGAGCCTTGGCATTGGAGATATGTGGGAGACACACAAAGTCAAGATACATTCAAAGCCGCAAGGGTGGCGGTGAAGTAAAAAAAAGAACCCTAATTTATGAATGAGGGATTTAAATTATTGCTTCTGGATCACAACGAATTTCAATGAGAAATCCATCCGGATCATAAAAGTAAATCCCTCTGCCGGTAGGTCTTGTAACTGGGCCATGATCGATTGAAACTTGATTTTGTTTAATCACTTCAACGGCTGTATCGAATAACTGCGGATCGATATCAAAAGCGAGGTGATTGGCACGGGTAAAAGCGCGATGGGGATCTTGATCGGGGGGTGTTAAATCTGGTTCCCAAAATAAATCGATGACGGTGCCATCTGGGGTAACAAAATTGGTAACTTTCCCTGCTGCTACTAATTCTCGCAGGGTTGCCGGCACCTCATTGCCGGTGAGTTCATGCAAACCAAGGATACTGCCGTAGAAGTGGCGGGAAGCTTGCATATCCTGTACATTCAAAGCGATATGGTGTACACGCCGTAAATCGCCAGAGGCAAGGGCTGTAGTAAGGGACGCTTGGCTAGATACCATCGCAGAGCCGGCTCCTTTTTTGATTTATAATAAACCTGAGACGTTTACTTTAAAGTTTATCGTTAAAAAATAAAAGTTGCTCATGCCGTTTGACTACTCTTTAGATTTTAAAACCATTGATTTTCGCTTATCCCCAGAACTTTACCGCGTTGGCAAAGGTGAACAGGGGGTGCTGTTAGTAGAACCCTATAAATCTGAAATTCTTCCTCACTGGCGGTTTAAAACTCCGGAGATTGCGCGGCAGTCTAGCGAAAAAATTTATGAAATTTTTCTGAATTATCTGGAACAGGATGATTTTGTCGGGGCGGATATGGCGCGGAAGTTTTTACAAATGGGTTACACTCGCGCCCGCCGGTATGCCAATCATAAAAGTGGCAAAAAATATCAGAAAAATCCTCAAAAGGAAAGTTCGCAGGAAGCCCAAAAGGAAGCGAGAAAAGATATTTTGCCCTATGAAGTTGATCCGATAAAAGCGGAGTCTGCAGCAATATTTAAAGAAAAATGGATGTTGGCTAAAACCAACGAGAAATATCTTCAGCTTTTAGCCAAGTGGCCTAAAGATTAGGTAACCGTATGACGCTGCTAGATTTTGTATTCGTATATTTTTTGCGAGAGCGCAATTAACGCAATGATATTGCACTCTCGCAAAGATTAATTGCTTACTTTAGGGGATGTTTTATATACCCCCATTTCCCGCCTTCAATATAGTTTTGCATACCATTCCACTCTCCACCCACATTAACTCTTGCTAGCCCTTCAGAAAAAGCCCAAGCAGCCTCATATTGTGGCTGAATGACCATTTTCCCAGTCTTGTCAATGTAGCCCCACTTGCGCTGAATTTCAACGGCAGCTAATCCTTCAGAAAATTTCCCATCGCCTTTGAAATAAGGCGCATGGCGGGCATCACCAGGAAACACACCCGTTCCATTAAATTGTGCTGGGATGACGAGTTTCCCTGTTTCATCGATGTAACCCACACCTTCCCAGAGTTTTAAAACTTGTGCTAGCCCTTCAGAAAAAGGCCCAATAAGCTCATATTCACTAAGGGAATATTGAGGTGCGATTAAATATTTACCGGCTTTGTCAATAATCGCTCGTTTTCCCTCAAATCTCACTTCCGCTTTGTCTTGAGAAAAAGGCAAAGCACCATCAAACTTTGGCTCAATTACTATCTTGCCGGTTTTGTCAATATAACCGAATTTGTTATTCATTCGGATCACGGCTAGCCCTTCTGAGAAGTCATAGGATTCAGGGTAGGGATCTGCTGTATCAAATTGAGGTTCGATAACAACCTTTCCGGTTCTGTCGATATAGCCAACTTTAGAGTTAATGGTAAAAGCTGCTAATCCTTCAGAAAAAGATTTAAAAGAGCCTTCTGGCGTCTGAAAAACAATTTTGCCGGTGGTGTCGATAAAGCCGTTTTGAGGGCCGATTTTTACCTTTGCCAACCCTTCGTAAAATAGCCCTGCTTCATCAAATTGAGGCGGGATTACAATTTTGCCGGCTTTGTCGATATAGCCGCTTTTCCGATTGAGTCCCACTAACGCGAGTTCTTGAGATTTTGAAAAGGGATTAGCAAACTCAAATTGAGGCTGAATGATAAATTTGCCTGTTTGATCGATGTAGCCAAACTTATCGTTAACAATGACGACAGCCAAACCATTAGAGAAGGGAGAGCCGTTATCAAATTGAGGCTGAATAACAAGTTTTGCTGTGGTGTCAATATAACCTACTTTTGAGCCAATGGTAACAGATTGCAATCCTTCAGAACGCTCGCCGATACTATCAAATAACTGCTGGGTTAGCGGTTTGCCAGTTTTATCGATAAAGCTGTATTTCTCACCGATTGAGATTGAGGCAATACCCTCTGCAAAATCGCCGGCACCATCAAATTGCGGTGGAATTTCAAAAGCTCCTGCAATGTATTGCACCGGCACGGCATTAGCAATGTTTAAAGCTTGACAAATCAAAGCAGCAACTTCAGCGCGTGTGGCATTTTGCAGAGGTTTGAGTTGTTTCACATTGGGATAGTTGACAACGAGCCGGTTTTGAAGGGCTGCGGCAATTGCACTTGTGGCATAACCCGGAATTTGTGCGGCATCCTCAAAATATTTTTTAAGCGTTTCAGCGGAATTTGTGGGGGCACTGTATTTTAGCCCATTTGCCAGAGAAACAAAGGCTTGAGTTCGTTCTAGCGGTTGTTCTGGTTTAAAAATTCCCTCCGGATATCCGGATAAAAATCCCATTTCATAAGCGGTAGAAATCGCTTCAAATGCCCAGTGAGTTTTGGGCACATCGGTAAAATTTACCGCACTCCGAATTTTTGGGGCATTCGGGAATGCTTTACGCACAAGGGCAGCAAGTTCGGCGCGGGTAATGGTAGCATTTGGACGAAAGCTTCCATCAGGATAGCCACTGATGATCGATTTTTCAGCTAGTTGTGCAATTGGCGTTTGCGCCCAATGGTTTTGAATGTCAGAGAAAGTAGATGGCATAATTTAGTGTTGTAAATTAGGTTGGGAATTGAATATCTCATTACAACTCTAAAAGTTTATATTGAAAAAGCCGGTTACAACTGTCCGCCTGTTAAACTGTCACATTGTGAGTATTTGAACAGATTCATTTCTCAAATTTTAATTTTTTTTAAGGATTGAAGCAACAATTTTTATAGAGTAATACTTGGGATTTTATCTCAAAAATATTAAAAAAAATAAACTTTACAAGGACTAAGAGTAGGCCGCCATCTCTGCCTAAATGCCTAATCTCTTGTAGGGATATTTCAATTAAATAATGTAAATACGTTGTGAAGCGGTCTTCCTTGGAAAGAGCGGAAGAAAGCAAAATTATGTTACTCATCAAAAAGAAAGCGGAATGCCGACGATATCTTCAAATTTGACATCTTATCTTATCACCTCGTGAATTTCAGCTTATCCTATAAAAGATAGACTGAATACATACCTTATGCTGAACATCCCTCAACTTCTCGCACAAGAGCTTTCCATTAGTCCTTCCCAAGTGAAAAACGCTCTCGAACTTTTGAGTGAAGGCGCAACCATTCCCTTCATTGCGCGTTACCGAAAAGAGCGCACCGAGGGACTAAACGAAATTCAATTACGCGATCTTTTTGACCGGCACGCTTATTTAACCGAAATTGAAGAACGCAAAGCAGCAATTTTAAAAACGATCTCAGAGCAAGGCAAACTCACCGATGAACTGAAAGCAAAAATCGAAGCGTGTTTGCAAAAAAACGAACTCGAAGACCTTTATCTTCCCTTTAAACCCAAGCGCCGCACGCGAGCCACAATTGCTAGGGAAAAAGGACTTGAACCGCTGGCATCATTCATCAAATCGCTCAATAATAAGAGTGCTTCTCCGGTATCGCTAGAGCAAGAAGCAGTTAAATACATTTCTGAAGAAAAGGGTGTTAAAACTGCCGAGGAAGCACTTAAAGGAGCTTCTGATATTTTAGCAGAAGAAGTTTCGGAGAGAGCAGAATTGCGGGCTTACTTGCGAGATTATTTAATGCATTCGGGATCTTTTGTCTCGCAAATTAAAGATGAGCATCCCGAAGGCAGTACCAAGTTTGAGATGTACCGAAATTACCAAATTAAGGTCAAAGATATTGCACCGCATAATTTGTTAGCTTTATTTCGGGGAGAAACAGACGGAGTGCTGGATTTAGAACTCTCTTATGAGGAACCGGCAGTGATGCATTATCTGGAATCTCAGGAAATAAAAACCAAGGTGCCGGCGGTTCGAGAATTTTATCAGACGATGCTCAAAGATGCTTTCAATCGGCTGATGAAAACCTCCCTTATTAGTGAAGTACGTGCTGCTAAAAAGTTAGAAGCGGATATCGAGTCCATTAAAACGTTTGAAACCAATCTTCGGGAGTTATTGCTATCTGCGCCGGCAGGCATGAAACCTACTCTCGCAGTCGATCCAGGATTTCGCACCGGCTGCAAAGTTTCTGTCCTTAGCGAAACTGGGAAATTCTTAGAATATCAAACCATTTTCCCACACACGGGAGCCGGTCAACGCGCCTCTGCTGCTGTTACCGTTAAAAACCTGATTGAGAAGTACAAAATTGAGCTAATTGCCATCGGCAACGGGACAGCTTCCCGCGAAACCGATGAGTTTATTGGTGATATCTTGAAAACCTTAGATCGTCAACCGATTAAAGTCATGGTGAACGAATCTGGAGCTTCTATTTATTCGGCTTCAGATGTAGCAATTTCTGAGTTTCCTGAACTCGATCTTACCGTACGCGGTGCTATTAGTATCGGTCGCCGGTTGCAAGATCCCTTAGCTGAGCTTGTCAAAATCGATCCGAAGTCGATTGGAGTAGGGCAATATCAACATGATGTTGACCAAAAGTTGCTGAAGAAAAAGCTGGATGAAACCGTAGAAAGCTGTGTAAACTATGTTGGGGTAGACCTCAATACAGCTTCAAAAGAACTTCTAACCTTTGTATCGGGAATGACGCCGGCAGTCGCAAAAAATATTGTCACTTATCGCAATGAAAACGGGGCATTTAAAAATCGTCGGCAACTTTTGAAAGTGCCTAAATTAGGGCCAAAAGCATTTGAGCAAGCGGCTGGATTTTTAAGAATTCGCGGGGGTGAAAATCCGCTGGATAATACAGCCGTACACCCTGAAAGTTACAAATTGGTAGAAGCAATCGCCGCCGACTTAAGTGTGCCGGTTGATCGAATTTCTCAAGCAGCGGAAAAACTCAAGTCTCTAAATCTGAAGAAATACGTGACTGATACCGTTGGAGAACCAACCCTCCGCGATATTATCAACGAATTAGAAAAGCCGGGAAGAGATCCGAGAGCTGAGTTCAAATATGCCACGTTTAAGGAAGGCGTGAATGAAGTAAGAGACTTGATGGTTGGGATGGAATTAGAAGGCGTTGTGACCAATGTAGCCAACTTTGGGGCATTTGTTGATATTGGCGTTCATCAGGATGGGTTAGTGCATATTTCCCAATTAGCTGATCGATTTGTTGACGATCCCAAAACAGTTGTGAAAGTTGGACAGGTTGTGAAAGTGCGGGTACTAGAAGTGAATGAGAAATTGAACCGAATCAGCTTATCGATGAGATCGCCAGATGGCGCAACAACAAGTAGCGTGCGCCCTGCTAATAAGCACGAGAGTAAAGTAGAGAGTCGCAATCCAACGATTGACGATTTGAAGGCAAAGTTTGGTAAGAAAAAGTAGGGCGTTAAGTTTTTTCCTTCCCAGAAATACCTGGGAAGGTTAATCTCATGCTTTTGGCTTTTCAAAAATTAAAATATGCTGCTGCGGTAAAACATCTTTATTTTCTTTCCAGACTAAACCCACCGGCACCATTTCTTTTCGTACTTGTTTTTCGGTCATTTTATGCAGGGCTTTGATAGCAATAAAAGGATTTTCACCCCGGTATTCCACCAGAACGACGCGCCCCCCTGGTTTGAGTGCTTTGACAATTGCTTCCATCACTTCTCTGGGATATTCAAACTCGTGATAAGCATCTACCATGATGGCTAAATCAACGCTTTCAGCCGGCAGGTTCGGATCGCTCACGGTTCCCAAAACCGGCTCAACGTTACTAATCTTTTTCTCTTTTTTCAAAAATTCAATAATTTCTAGCATTTCCGGCTGAATATCGACCGCCAGCACTTTTCCGTCTGGCACTAATCGAGCAATCCGAAAGCTGATGTAGCCAGTGCCGGCACCAATATCCGCCACCACATCTTTCGGGTTAAGATTAAGAGAATTTACCAATTTATCCGGCTGTTCTTCATACTCGCGGCTTTGTCTTTCTAACCAACCGGCTCCTTGATGCCCCATCACTTGTGCAATTTCTCGCCCCATATAAAACTTTCCAATGCCATCAGGACTATGGATCGTGCGCTGCTCATAAACAGTGTCAGCGCTAACAGTGGTTTCTGAGTTTAAAGTTCTGGAGCCGGCAAATATCAAGCCGGTTAAAATTAATAAAATAACCAGCGCTCCACCCCAACCCTTGATTTTTAGATTTTTAAAAAAGTTCATTATCGCTCCTTAGTCAAAACTTAAATTGAGAAAATTTAAAGCTGGTTTGTTACAAAAGCTTTGATAATTTCTGAAGTTAGTTTTTAGCTTAGCAAAAATTTGGCTGGATATTCAAATTGAATCTTAAAATCAAAAACCTGCCTTAAAGAAGTTTTAAATAAATACATATTATAAAACTTTTAAGTAAATCTAATATAATATAATTAAGTTTAAATTTCGATTTTAGCTATAATAATAAGATGTATTCAGCAGATTTGCCAACTTATATCTACTTGCACGGATTTGCATCTAGCCCGCAATCTCAAAAAGCAACGTACCTTGCCAAATGTTTTAGTTCGTTGCAAATTTATATGAAATTGCCCGATCTAAATCAAGGGGATTTTTCTCAACTTACTTTAACGCGACAAATCACACAAGTTCAAGCTGAATTTCCACCGGCACCCTCATCAATTACCTTAATAGGCTCTAGTTTTGGCGGGTTAACCGCTGCTTGGCTGGCACAACAATACCCACAAGTCAAACGAGTTGTTCTCCTCGCACCGGCGTTTGAATTTCTCACGCATTGGCTGTCAAAACTCGGAGAAGAACAAATGCAACGTTGGGAAAGAGAAAAATATCTGCCGGTGTATCACTACGGACAGAAGCGATCGCTCCCTTTGAGCTATGAATTTATTAGAGATGCCGGCCAGTATCACGATCACCACTTGCAAAGACCCGTCCCCACCCTAATTTTGCATGGAATTGACGATGAAGTGATTCCAGTGCAAGCCAGTCGGGACTTTGCCGGCACTCGCCCTTGGGTGCAACTGGTGGAACTGGACAGCGATCACGGCTTGGGCAACGTCCTGCCCCAAATTTGGCAAGCAATTGACCGATTTTGTCAAGTATCAGAGGCTACTGAGTAAGCCTGTCAATGTGATTTTAGTCATCACAAGGGCAGGATGAAAAACACTCATAAAATGTGAGACTTTACATCCTACGATACATATATTTAAGCCACTCTGTAAGTATGATAAATTCAATCGCTTTCGATGCCCACAATGTCAAAGCTAATTTCTCAGGTTGCTCTATCGTTAATTGCCGTTTCCGGTGTGGAGATTTCTGCACTAGCCCTCGCGTCCCCCGCAGCGGCACAAAACGCCTCGTCGCCCACCGGCTGGACGCTGAATTGTAGTGATGGCATTTGCCGAAACCAGCGCATAGCCTCTAGCTTTGCCACAACACCCGCCCCAAAATCTATCCCAGAAAATAATCCGGTGATGGCCATTTTAGTTGTAGGGCTGGGAATGTTGCTCTATAACAAAAAGCCCAAGTCCTCACAGGCTGAGTAACAGGCAACCGGCACAGGAGTTGGCTTAATGAAAGGCTGTGTCTTAGGAATAGATGGCGGCGGCACCAAGACTGTTTGCATTTTGATGGATAAAAGCGGGCTAGTGATCGGGCGTGGAGAAGCCGGCCCTTCTAATTATCAAACAGTAGGACTCGAAGCAGCCGGCAACTCTATTAGAGACGCGATCGCCCAAGCAGCCGCACCACTTGGGGAAGTCAGCCTTGAAGCAATCTGTGTGGGATTAGCCGGCGTCGGGCGTTCCCAGGATGTCCAAGCGGTGCGCGGATTGGTGCAGCAGTTGCTTTCAAGCAGTGAACTGCCCGTAAAGCCTTCATTACAGCCGCCTTCTGTAGAAATCAATCATCAAGAATTGAGCGCTGATAATCTTCTGCATTCTCAACTCTCAATTCTTCACTCATCTCGCGTCATCGTTTGCAATGACTCTGCAATCGCCTTAGTTGGTGGAGTCGGTAAGCCGGTGGGAGTTGTGATTATTGCCGGCACCGGCGCAATTGCATTTGGGCAAAACCATCAGGGACAGACAAAAAGAGCCAGCGGTTGGGGCTATCTTCTGGGGGATGAAGGTAGCGGTTATCACATCGCCATCCGTGGTTTAAGAGCTGTTGTGCGCTCTTATGACGGGCGTTTAGGTCCAACAATTTTAACTGAGCGAATCACACAACATCTCAATCTCAACAGCATTGAAGATTTAGTTGAAGTCATTTACCGGCGCGGATGGGGTGTCAAACAAATTGCCGCTTTATCGCCAATAGTTGATGAAGCTGCAGCAGCCGGCGACTTGATAGCCAACAACATTATTAATGAAGCAGTTGAAGAATTAGTTTTAGCAGCACGAGTCGTAAGTCAAGCATTATTTAAGCCAGAAGAAGCCTTTGAAGTTGTCACAATGGGCGGAGTTTGGCGCGGGTTAGCAAATTTGCGAGGCCGGTTTGCCACCTCACTCGCAGAAATTGTCCCTTCAGCAACCGTAATTTGGGCAAGACATGAGCCGGCTTACGGTGCCGCTTTACTTGCCCTGCAGGCGCTCTCACCAGGTTAGATTCATAGAAATCAGCCGTTAATTCAGCCATTATTACAGTGAATTAAGGTTTTACAAAAGCAATACGAGTCACCTTCACACCACTTTATCTGGGCTAAACTTCTTAGAAAGGCTCCTAAGAGAAGACGAAAATTAATTAAAATTAATGCTTACTTAAATACAAACACCCTTGATTGCAGCTCTGACTACGGGTGCCTCAATCCCACTATTGGGTAAAAAATCGATTACGCTGCTGAGATCTAAATCGAATGCCTCGCAAGCACCATCTTTTAGAAAGATTTTACAAATGTAAAAGTTAAGTCTACCCTTGACGGCTCCTAACAAGTGGTAAATGATCAACCTTGATTGTGTCCTATGCTACAAAGAAACGCCGCTCAAGACCGCATATCTTAATTTATTAACAAAAGCTGAGTCATCCCTTAAGCCTGTGTTCGCTTAATCCCAAATTATTTCTCATGCATATCAATCACCCTAATCTTTGGCTGTACTCATTCCTATCTCGCTTTCAACGTCCGCCGAGCTACAAGGGCAAAATCATGCTAGTTGCCTTTTTAGGCACTCATGTACCCCTTTTGACCCTTTTGCTTTATTTTCTGACGACAAACTCATCATCATTTGAGATGACGCTGCGGGTGCTGGGAATTGCTTTAGTCGCGACGCTAACCGGCACACTCCTTACGCTCTATGCCTTGCATAATCTTCTCGCACCTGTGATTCTCACCTTTTTAACCTTACGAGAATACTCAAATAAGAAAAAGCTACCCAACCTGCCCACTAAATTTACAGATGAAGTCGGCATTTTGATGGCAGATACAGTCCGAACAATTAAACAATTAGACGAAGTTATTCAGCATCTGACGAATTACGATAACCTCACGGGTTTACCCAATCAAGCCTTATTCCAAGATCGTCTGCAACAGGCTTTAATCCGATCACAGGACAATAACCGACTATTAGCCGTCATCTCGTTAAAACTAAAGAACCTCTCAGAGATTAATAATGCCTTGGGGCGCGATGCCGGTGATTTACTACTCAGGGAAGCTGCTCAGCGACTGAGCGCTAGTTTGCGCTCAACCGATCTCCTCAGTCGTGTTGCCAAAGATGAATTTGCGCTGGCTCAAACTGACCTCGCTGCCTCAGAAGATATATTACCTTTATGTAAAAAAATTCTCTCTACTTTTTCAACAACTTTCTTCATTGAAAATAAGCCATTACATATAAGCGTCAGCCTAGGTATTGCAGTCTATCCTTTTGATGGCTCGCAAGTCGATCAGCTTTGGGAAAATGCCAGTACAGCAATGTATCTAGCAAGACGCCAAGCACAGAACAACTATCAGTTTTTCGGGGCTGATATGAAGGCTCAATTGCAGGAACGGTTAACTTTAGAAAATGAATTACGTCATGCCCTGACACGCAATGAAATTCATTTACACTATCAGCCACGAGTTGAGCTTCACCATAATCAAATTGTTGGTGTAGAAGCGCTTGTGCGCTGGCAACACCCTGAGCTGGGATTCGTCTCGCCGGTTAAATTTATCCCCATTGCCGAAGCGAACGGTTTAATTGTCCCAATTGGGGAATGGGTGTTACGCACCGCCTGCACTCAAAACCGTATCTGGCAGGAAGCTGGACTGCCCCCGATCCGGATGGCTGTCAACTTGTCAGCCCGTCAATTCGAGCAATCTGATTTAGTGGAGCGAATTAACCAAATCCTTGAAGAAACAGGTATGGATGTTGCTTATCTAGAATTAGAAGTCACTGAAAGCTTGTTTGTTGATAATATTCAAAATACAATTAATATCTTACAGCAATTGCGTGACAGAGGAATTACCCTTGCACTGGATGATTTTGGGACAGGTTACTCATCTTTAAATTACTTGAGACATTTTCCCATTGACACTTTAAAAATTGATCGATCTTTTGTCCGAGATGTTGTTGCCGATCCCCATAACGCAGCCGTTACAAACGCAATAATATCCTTAGCAAAGAGTCTGGAATTAAAGATCACTGCTGAAGGTGTGGAGACGCAAGATCAGTTTGAATACATCAAATCTCAAGGGTGTAATGAAATTCAAGGCTACTACTTTAGCCGGCCCGTTCCTGCCGATGCTTTGGCTAGACTTTTACAGACAGGCGTCACCGGCAGTGAATCAGCGTTATAAAGAACAGGCTGAAACTTGAATGAGAGCTTAAATTGCAAGGCAAAAAAATGAGCCGGCTACTTCGCCATAGCCGGCTCGAATTAGACTGCATTTTTTGTTTAATATTTTGTTGTTGTTGAGGAAGTGGCAGTCGGCTCTGGGTCGCGAAAACGGGTCGGTTCGTCCTTGCGGAAGAGATTGGCCAAACCAATTAAACCCAACAAACCTAGCGCACCCCAGTGATTGTTATCGTCCTCACTCTCTTGAAGAGGGGTTGTGTCAACGACAGTTCTATTGGTATCGTTATTCGTTCCATTCGTTCCGGCGGGAGCTGTGTTAGTTTGGGCAGAAGCCGGCATCACACCTGGAAGAATAGCTAAGCTTAGGGCAATAACGCCAGCACTGGCAACTTTCGACAAATCAGAACGCTTCATGTTTCTCTTCTCTTTTTTCAATTGGCTTGTCATAGCTATCAATGTATCAGTATCCCCAGTAAAGCGAATCCATCTTCAGCGGGAAACCAACCAACCTCTTCGCTCTCTCTGAAGTGATAAGCCGCGCCTCCAAAGACTGTAAAAACTGTAACCGGCACCAAAAAAGAGATAATAAAACGGATGCCTTTTCTAAGTCAGCAGCAATCATGCAGACACGCGACCGCAACGCTCAACCGCTTCCTAACCTCGATGTGCCCTCACCGGCACGCAGCGCCACCGTCAGCCGCACCACCGGCGAAACCGATGTACACGTCACCGTCAACCTCGACGGCACCGGCACCTGCACCGCCAACACCGGCGTTCCCTTTCTAGACCACATGCTGCACCAAATAGCCTCACACGGGCTGCTAGACTTAGACGTGCGGGCAACCGGCGACATAGAAATAGACGACCATCACACCAACGAAGATGTCGGCATCACCCTAGGACAAGCCTTGGGAAAAGCCCTCAGTGATCGCAAAGGCATCGTCCGCTTTGGCCATTTCATTGCCCCCCTTGATGAAGCCCTCGTTCAAGTCGCCCTAGACTTTTCCGGACGCCCTCACCTCAGCTACGGATTGCAAATTCCCACTCAACGCGTTGGCACCTACGACACCCAACTTGTGCGCGAGTTCTTCGTTGCCCTCGTCAACCACAGCCAAATGACCCTCCACATCCGTCAGCTAGACGGAATTAACTCCCACCACATCATCGAAGCCACCTTCAAAGCCTTTGCTCGTTCCCTGCGAATGGCAACCGAAGTCGATCCTCGCCGTGCCGGCACGATCCCTAGTTCCAAAGGCGTCCTGTAATTTCTCCCACTCAGCACTCAGCACTCCTCACTCCCCTTCATGCTGCCCTTCATCCGTTCAGATTTAAGCAAACTCCGCGCCTACACGCCCCACCCAGGCGGCAGTGCCGGTGAACCCGTTCAATCCTCCATTGATCGGCTGGATACCAACGAATGCCCCTACGACTTGCCTGACGAACTCAAACAAAAGCTAGCATTCACCTTTGAGCGGCTGATCGAATCCAACCGCTATCCCGATGGCAGTTATGCTGCCATTAAAGAAGCGATTGCCGAATATGTCTGCGAATCTGTGGGTTCTATTGAAACCGCTAAAATTGCGTCAGCCAATATTTCTGTAGGCAATGGCTCGGATGAACTGATTCGCTCTTTGTTAATCGCCACTTGTCTGGGGGGAGAAGGCTCGATCCTCGTTGCCAACCCCACCTTCTCTATGTACGCGATTTTGGCGCAAACCCTGGGCATTCCCGTTGTATCCGTTGGGCGATCTGAAGCGAATTTTGAAATCGACTTGGCAGCAGCTCAAAAGGCGATTGAACAAACGCAAAATCCACCCATTCGCGCGGTGTTCGTCGTCCATCCCAATTCCCCCACTGCCAACGCCTTAACCCCAGCAGAAATCGACTGGCTCAAGAGTTTGCCGGCAAATATCTTGGTGGTTATTGACGAGGCGTATTTTGAATTCAGTCAGACAACCCTTGTGGGAGAATTACCCCAGCGACCAAACTGGGTAATTTTACGCACTTTCTCCAAAGCCTTCCGCTTAGCCGCCCATCGAGCCGGTTATGCGGTTGCCCATCCGGAAGTGATCAGCGCCCTCGAAAAAGTCCGCTTGCCTTACAACTTGCCTAGTTTTACTCAAGCTGCCGTCGAAGTTGCCCTCGCCAATCGGCAACAGCTTTTAGACGTAATACCCCAAATTTTAGACCAACGCAGCCGGTTAATTAACGCCTTCAACCAAATCCCGCAACTGCAAATTTGGCCCAGTAATGCTAACTTCATTTACCTGCGTCTCAAAGATGCCGGTGACATGGATGCAGCCCTCAGCCACCTGATCCAGCAACTCAAAACTCAAGGCACCCTGATTCGTCACACCGGCGGCGGCATCCGCATCACTGTTGGCAGCCCCGAAGAGAACACGCGCACACTTCAGCGGTTGCAAGGGATTTTGTAGGGGCATGGGGCATGGGGAATGGGGCATGGGGCATGGGGCATGGGGAATGGGGCATCAAGATGATTGCTCCCTCTCTCCTCTTTCACTTAGCACTCAGGACTCAGGACTCAGCACTCAGGACTCAGGACTCCCTTCTACGCTCTTACGACTGCCGGCTTCCTAAGACTGTGGCGCACTATCCGTAGTGTTTGCGGTAAAACACCGACAAGGCCGGCTAAAGCCTCATCCTGTATTTGCGCGACCGTCTCTGGGTCAAAATAATATTCAAACTGCGTCAAAAGCATCTGCGCTCGCTGCATTGGCCCTGACTTTTCCGTGAGCTGTTCCATCAGCCGAATCCAATGCCGCCGAGTCCAAAAAGCCTTCTGTCTCGCCTCGTGGGTTTCTGGATAAACCAAACTCAGATTGCCCACCGGCACTGTGCGCTGACAGTCAATATCAAAAAAACCGCCAACCGCTGCTCCTGGCCCAGCAAATTCCGTGTGGAAGCGTTTATAAAGAATTAAGCCACTGCGCTGATGGCTGTCCACCACTAATAGCTGCCCGCTGTTGATCTGCGTCAGGATTTCAGAGCCTTGAGCGTACCGGATCAAGCTCTGAGAAGACTTTGTACTTTCATTATCAGATTTGGGGGCCGGCGGGTCAGTGCTGAAGTTATCCATTGCGTCAAAAGCCGACTGATAGTGCGGTTAGTTAAAGAGCGATGGGATCGCCCTCTTCACTTCTTATGATGACGCAATTTAGTTATCAAAAAAGACAAGATTCTTTGAAGATTCGCGCACACAACGGAAGGCGAATTTTCGGTTCATCTAGCCGGCTTATCTAAAGCAGTTTCCTGATTCATCTCAATTTCAGATAAGAATGCAACAGATGGGACGCTTGGGTAGCGCAACGGGAAACTCAACACCGGCAGGAATTTGAGACGCTGGGTTGAGAACCCTGCGTTTCACTTCGCCCAACCAACAGCAGATTGATTTAATCGCTGGTTTCCAGGCGCTTGCGTAACAAAATCCGTCTAGGCTGACCGAGTAACCAAGAATTCCAGCCGGCATCAACTTGTTGAATCCGATAGCCGGCCTTAAAATAAAGCCGTCGCGCCTGATTGTTATTTTCTAAAACATGGAGGTAAAGGTCTGGAAATCCCCATTCTAGAGCCTTGCCTTCACAGGCAGTCAGCAATTGCCGCGCCACTCCTTGCCGGCGAGAGGATCTCCGTACTGCCAAGTTTGACAAGTAGGGATATTGAAAAGATTTGCACTGCCAAGAATAGGAAGATCGCAAAGTCATCTCGACCGTGCCGACAATGTAAGGAGAACCATCTGTGGATTCTCCCACAGCAGGATCGACCGCCACAAAGCAGGCGTAGTGACCCCCGGCTGTGCGGAGCCGGTGTCGCAGATCCTCATAAATACCCATCCGCAAAAACGGATACACGCAGCCCATCCAACCGGCGCGAGAGTGAAAGCTATCCGTCAAAATTTCAGCTAAGCTTATCAGATCCGGGGACTGGGCCGCACGGATAATGAAACGCGTCTGATCGGCGGCGGTGCCGGAGCGTCCTGGCTGGCCATGCGTCGGGGAAGAAAAGCAGGGGTTCACAACTGGTGAGGGTACGAGCGCAAAACTTATCCTAATTGATTCAGCCGGCAAGAGCAGCGTTCTATCACCACTGAAATGTCAAATTTTATAACGACAACAAAATTGAGTGGTGAGACTGAACTCGCTAATTTCCAGCTTTTTTCTGAGTTTTTGGGGGTTCTACCACTATCTTACTCATATTTCTCTAAGCTCATTCGTCAAAAAACCTCTTAAGGCACTTGGAAGTTAAAAATAAAGAAAGTATAAAAATATAACGCACTATACTGAACAGTAAGCTCTTATAAGCAGGGTTGGGGCAAAAAGCATACACGGCATGATGAGCTACCACTTGGATGCCCTGTGGGAAAACCTTTGCTCAAAATTTCAGGGTGCCGGTCAAAATAGCTTGATGCAGATGGGGATCGAGACCTCAAGGGCATCTACCACAAGCAGTATATCGGGCCAACTCATTTCGTTGCGATGCAATAAATGAGACAAATCACTATACAATCTAAACCCATCTTCCATTCAGAGGTGAGAGCAGCCTTCAGCGGGTTATCGATCACGTCAAACACGTTTTCGCCGGCTCCTTTGCGCTCAGCGAAGCCTGATGGCTGCCATAATGCATCTATAAAAAAACAGTCCGCATTTCTCTTAAGACAGGAGCTAAGTGCAGCTTGGCATATCAAAATTGCCACTTACGTTCTCCCATCTCTTCAATATTTCCGCAAATTGCTGAAGTATTTGTGAAGTTACACTTCAAAAGCGAGAGTCTTAATAAAAAATGCAAAGTAGAGGCTCACGTTTTGCCGGTCAAAGCGTCAAACTTTGCGCCTCTAAAATTCAAAAACCAAAATAGCAAAACCAAAATTGATATGGCAATTAACCCTTATTCGGCTGAATCCTCTAGAGGTAAAGTACCCATCGACCTCAAACGACGCCACTTAAGACGAAAAATTTCACCTTCCCACACATGGCGAGATCATGAAGAAAAATTAACAACCAGCCAACAAGTGGCTCATTCGCCACTTCATGAAGCACTATCAAAGAGCGAAGCAGACATTGCCATCACAGAACTATTTCACCGGCTTTCCCACACCGATAGCGCAACGCCCCAAGCCGAGATCCAAGGTTGGACAAAAGGCTGGGTTGAATGTCTGCAATTTCTTGGCCATATCGACCCGGAAACAGGCAAACAACTACAGCAACTCTCTCACCAAGATCCGCACATCCCAACTCGCATCCCCCAAGAACCTGACAACTCGTTAGTTTCTCAAGCGCAGCGCTTACACCAAATTACCAGCCACATCCATCATTCCCTCGACGAAACCAAGGTGCGTCAGGCAATTGTGCGCCAGTTGTGCAGCCTTTTAGGTGCAGACTGTGCCGGCTTAATTCTTTATAACAGGCCGGCCCAAACCCTCGCCGTCGTCGCCACCTATTACCGGGCAGAAGCCACCGGCGCACCCATTTCTCCAGGCGAAACCCCAGAGGGTCTCACCCTACGGCTCGGATCGGGCTTAGATCGCGATACCTGCTGGAAACACTACTCACCTTGGATTGCTCAGGACGTAGACACCGCCGAAATTTCAGAAGTGGAGCGCCTGCTATTGCAAGCCTCCGGACTCCACTCAACCTTAATGGTGCCCATTGTCTATGAGGGGAATTTACTGGGCAGCGTTTACATCAGCCAATACACTTCTTGCCGGCTGTGGAGTGTTGCAGAAATGCAACTGGCCGAACTGGTGGCCCAACAAGCCGCCCTCGCCCTCAACCACGCCCGCCTTTACAGTGAATCGCAGCGACAAGCCCAGCGCGAGCAAGCACTCAACCGCATCGCCCATCGGATTCGTACCTTTTTAGATATCGACACCACAATTAACACCGCCCTAGCCGAGCTACTACAGCTCACTCAAGCGGATTTAATGATTTTTGTCGTCCCGCACCCCCACAACCCCAGCAGCCTGCAAATCACCCACCAAGCTTGCCGAAACCAAGTGTCCCAGCCGCAGCGCCGGCAATCCAGCGACACGTGGCTAGAAGTCGGTACAACCATTGAATTTAAAGGCGGTGGCCAGTATTGTAGCAACAGTTTATCGGGCCAAGTCGTGAACGTGGTTCCCAATACCCAAACAGCCCAGTTGGATGAGCGGGAACGCGCACTGTTCCAGCAGATGCAAATAGGAGCTTTGCTAGATACGGCGATTTGCTATCAGGACACCTTGCTGGGTCACATCTTGGCCATCAAACAGCAACCCTACGATTGGACGGAAGATGACACGGCGGCAGTGGAAGCGTTGGCTAATCAACTTGCGATTGCTATTACCCAAGCCCAACTGTACAAACGCACCCAGCAACAAGCCGAGGAAGCCAAAGCTTGGGGCCGGCAGCTTGCTAAAAACCTTGAGGAAAAAACCCAATTAATTGCCTCTTTACACGCCACCCAAGCACAACTGGTTCACCGAGAAAAAATGTCTTCCTTGGGGCAACTGGTTGCCGGTGTTGCTCACGAGATCAATAACCCAATTAATTTTATTTACGGCAATATCCCATATATCAGCAACTACACTGACGACCTTCTGGAGTTAGTTTGCCGCTATCAAAACGCATTTCCCAACCCACCGGCAGCCCTTGCTGAGTTTGAGTCCCAAATCGATATTGAATTTATTCAATCGGATCTGGGCAAAATTCTCAACTCCATGAGCAACGGGGCTGAGCGAGTGCGAGAAATCGTCCTCACCTTACGCAACTTCGCCCGTTTAGACGAAGCGGAAAAGAAGGCCGTCAATGTCCATGAAGGGTTAGAAAGTACCTTGATCTTGCTAAACAACCGCCTGCATGGTATAGAAATTGTGCGGCAGTACGGTGAGATTCCGCGTGTTGATTGCTATCCAGGCCAGCTTAATCAAGTGTTTATGAATCTTCTTTGCAACGCCATTGACGCGATCAAAGAAGCGCAAAAAGTTGGTTTGAAGTCTGCCAGAACAGAAGAAGGCGAACACTCAGAGCCGGCAAAACAGGTCTCTAGTGGGCAGCTAAGCATTAGTACAGAGCTGATCTCTAGTGCCGAATGTTGTTTGGCTGATATCTTGCAGGACTCAACCAATCTGCAACAACAGCAGCAAACTTCCGAAGATCGCCTCGCACAGATGCGCCCAAGCCCATCTCAATACAAAGTGCGAATCCGAATTCGAGACACCGGCACAGGCATTGCCCCAGAACACCAAGCCAAAATTTTTGATCCCTTTTTCACCACCAAGCCGGTGGGCACCGGCACGGGTTTGGGCTTATCCATCGCCTACAAAATAGTGGTACACAAACATCAGGGAAAACTCTGGTGTGAATCGACTGTTGGGGGCGGGACAGAATTCTTCATTGAATTACCACTGCGGCAGTAAAGGCAAACGGCAAAATTTTCTATTTTTCCTTTTGTCTTCTAACACGGCGATCCAATCTGAGGGGGTAAAAAACTGGAATCAAATCCCTATTTATCTCTTGTCATCTCTTCCAGATTTAAAAGAGAATAAACGATTGCTTCCACAGAACTTTCAACATAAAAGAAGTGACGGTCAGTATTGAAAAATCTGCTCGAAGTTGGGTGTGACAGTTAACTTAACAACCAAAAAAGGAACTGAAAGGCTGCTTAATCGCATTATGCAACGATATGTGGCAAGGCTATTCCCCCACAGGGCTAGGCTTTTCAATTGGATCTTGAACTTTTATTGGCTGTCTGTGAAAAGTTACAGATCGAATTAATTAGTTGCCATAAATTTTTGAAAATCACGGTTCAACAAGAGTGAATGCAAGAAATGTAAAAACTTATTAACGTGTTTTTCGCACCTCTGTACAATTATTCTAGAAACCCGAAAGACGAGAAACCAAGTGTCGGCGTGACTCAAGTCGTGAAGGATGTTCATTGATGCTTCTATACTTCAAAACCGAGTTAAAACTCAACAACGTTCAATGTACTCAATGAGCTAAACACGGCGGCGCTGCCCGTCATGCTTAGAATTGGGGAGAATCCACGCAAATGTAAGAAAAAAGGTCAGTGTGACAGGTTCACGGGTAATGGCTCTATTAAGGTTGAAGCGTTCCGACGTAAGTTTTATAGAAGCTAAACCTAGCGTCTGTTATCTAGTATAGAAAAGTAAGTGTGTTAGATAGGGTTGAGTCGGTCTTAGGTAACGGTGTATTAGGATCGTACTGAAGGAGTGCATCAACCTTCGTCGGAGTGCAAGCGCCAACTCCTTTACCCTGTACAAGCACCTTCCCAGCGCTATTGTGCGGTCAATCCAGTCCGGATAGGCAACGCTGATTTCAGCTTTTCCAGAAAAGCGGAGGTGTTCGCAGCGCTCTTGCTCGTGGCCAAGCCATAATGTGCTAACTATCATAATGACCAAAGCTCACTCCCAAACCTTATGGCAAGATGTAGTTAATTCTCTCAAGACAACTGCTGCCGCGATCAAGCGATGGGTTATTGTTGTGTCTCAATTTAAGGGTCGTCATCTGCACCCCTGTGCCTCTCCTCAGCCACCGGCTGTTTTTTAGGAATGCCGGCTTTTTTTGGCTTGGATACCAGGGAAATGCTTGCACTACAAGCGTTAGGGTTTATCCGTCCGGTCGCTCGGATGGCCCGAAAAGCTCCATTCTGATTGATTGGGTTTAAAAAGATTTGAGCTTTCTCAAATCCCAAATCTGCCCGTTAAAATGTCTTTGCCCCAAAGGGCGATTTCGACTGGGAAATTTATTTAGCCTGATGAGACGATGTTAGATCTAACTGCCTCAGCAGCAGGAGAGCGGTGCATGACATCCCAAGGAAACAGTAAAACTAAAATACTGGTTGTCGATGACGAACCAGATAACCTGGATCTGCTTTATCGCACCTTCCATGAGGAATACCAAGTGCTGAGGGCAGAAAGTGGGCCGGCGGCGCTGGATATTCTCGCCACAGCCGGTGATATTGCTGTGATCATTTCCGATCAGCGGATGCCCCTGATGAGCGGAACTGAATTCCTCAGCCTCACTGCAACCCAGTATCCAGATGTGATCCGAATTATTCTCACCGGCTACACCGATGTGGAAGATTTGGTGGAAGCAATTAACTCCGGTAAGGTGTTCAAATACGTTACCAAACCTTGGGACGCTGTACAGCTTCTAGCGCTTGTGCGACAAGCCGTAGACACTCACAATGTACTAAAAGCCCGCACAAAAGAACTCTGCCGCACGCTCCGTCAAGAATCACTGCTCAATGCAGTCACCAATACCATTCGCTCGCGCACCAACTACCGGCAGATTCTCCAGACGATCGTAGAAACCGTTGGCCAAATGTTTGAGGTCAGCTGCTGTATCCTGCGTCCGGTTCATGATGACCAACTAGCGAACGAGTGCTTTATCTATCAAAAGGATGAAAACGGCAAGAAGAGGGAGGAAAAAGGAAATTCTCATTCATCTTCTACCCTTCCCACTTCATCCTTATTCCAGACAGTTTGGGACACCCGCGATGTCGAGGTGATGAATGATGTGCTGGCGGATGAGCGGTTTAGCGAGACCGAAGAAGGCAGAGAGCGTGCCGCCATTTACCAAGCCGCAAATATTCGCTCTAGCTTAGTCGTCCCGCTGTTCTGCCGGCTCGATTTTATGGCAGTGCTGGCATTGCACGAGTTCGGGACGCCGCGTGTGTGGCAGGATGACGAAGTCCAGATGGTAATTATGGTGGCTGACCAAGCTGCCTTCGCACTGGCCCAAGCACGGGCTTACGAACAGGTGCGGGCGCTGGCCAAACGCGAGGCGCTGATTAATACGATCACCACCGCAATTCGCTCCAGCCTCAACCCGCAAGATATTTTTGCCGCCATCACCCAACAGTTGGGGCAAGCCCTTCATGCGGATGGCTGCGCCCTATCTTTGTGGACGGAGGAGGATGAGTATGTCCAGTGTGTGGGTTTGTATGACTCGTTGCAAGACACGTATCACAAAGAACCCCTGGAAAGTTCACATCAGCCGGCCAGCCCCTCTTACTCGCCGGGAACTCTCAGCCGGCCCGCAGGAAACGCTAAAGCCGGCGAAAACAAAGCGTTAGGAGCTTCTAGGAACGCCAGGGAGGCACAAAACACCCCAGCACCCTCATCGTTGCTTCCCCGGTCTGTCGTGCCTATTCGGGGCAATCCTGTGCTGCTCCAGCTGCTAATGACGCAACAGCCGGTGGTGGTGAGCGATCTGGAAAGCAAGCCCGAACTGAATGTGTTCGATATGCCGCTGCGTTCGCCGGCACGGGCGCTGTTAGTGGTGCCCCTGATCTCAGACGGGCAAATTATTGGCAGTATTTCTCTGCGCCAAACTCACGCACCCAGACAATGGGAGGCATCAGAAATTGAGCTGGCCCAGGCAGTGGCAGCGCAAGCGGCAATCGCAGTGCAGCAGGCCCGACTTTATCAAAAAACACGACAGCAGGCGGAACGGTTGCTCGAACTTGACCGGCTGAAAACCGAGTTTTTCCAAAATATTTCTCACGAGTTCCGCACCCCGCTGACGCTGATGCTCGGGCCGCTGGAATCGGTGGTGGCCCAGCATGGAGATTTGCCCTACGCGCAGGCGGAGATCGCTTTGCGAAATTCCCGCCGCTTGTTGCGACTGGTGAACCAACTGCTAGATTTACAGCGCATTGATGCCGGTCGGATGCAGCCAACATTCCGCCCCTGCGATTTGGTGGATTTTGTTAACCAAACTGTGGATTCGTTCCGCCCTTATTGCGACAAAAAAGGAGTGGGGGTTTATACGCATCTGAGCGAGTGTTCTTCAGTTTACTTAGATTTAGAAAAATTTGATAAGGTACTCTACAATTTACTGTCCAATGCGATGAAGTTTACGCCGAAAGGCGGCAGTATTATTGTTACCTTGCAACGAGCTGGGGATCATTGTCTTTTGCAAGTCAAAGATACTGGCGTTGGCATTCGCTCTGATCAGATTCCTCATTTGTTTGAGCGCTTCCGTCAGGCAGAAGGCTCGGCAAGCCGGTCTTATGAGGGCAGCGGTTTGGGTTTGGCTTTGGTGAAAGAACTGGTGGAACTCCACGGCGGCCAAATTGCTGTTGAATCAGTTTACCGGCAAGGGGCGACTTTCACGATTTGGCTGCCAATCGGAACGGCTCATCTGCCTCCGGAACAAATTATTGAAGTGCCAACCGGGGTGCTGCCTTCTCGCGCTGCAGTCGAGTTAGCAGATGTGGAGTTTGAGCAAGAAACTCATGATTTATTAGAGTTAAGTGAAGAGTTAAAAGAAGCCACTCGCAAAACTTCTGCATCTCCAACGCAGCCATCTGTGCCGGCACAAGGCGGACTCCCGAAAGCTCAGCAGTCGGTTTTATTTGTCG
The DNA here is from genome assembly GCF_014695715.1 of Microcoleus sp. FACHB-68. Classification (NCBI taxonomy): domain Bacteria; kingdom Bacillati; phylum Cyanobacteriota; class Cyanophyceae; order Oscillatoriales; family Microcoleaceae; genus Microcoleus; species Microcoleus sp. FACHB-68. The sequence goes on along the minus strand of NZ_JACJOT010000018.1, from coordinate 271,368 downwards.
ATGACAATCCTGATCTGCGTACCTATGTCTCTGGCATTCTCAAGCAACAAGGCTATCACGTTATTGTGGCTCGCAATGGAGCGGAAGGCTTCTCGCTATCAAAAGAACAGCATCCTGACCTAATAGTGACGGATTTGATGATGCCTTTGGTATCAGGTTTGGATATGATTCGCATGATTCGAGAAGAGGAGGGTTTAAAAGGAATTCCAATCATTTTGTTAACAGCAAAAGTTAATGAAGACACTCGCATTGAAGGTGTGGAAGGAGGGGCGGATGGCTATTTAGCAAAGCCGTTTAATGATCGCGAATTGCTGGCATCTGTGCGAAATCTCTTGGCACTGAAGGAAAATGAGCGCCGGATACAAGAACTCAATACCTATCTAACCGAGTCTGTGTTGCGCCGGTTCTTGCCGCCTTCAATGGTGATTAAAGCGGCTGCCGGTGAGCTGTTGCTCGATCTGCGTCCAGAACCCCGTTTAATCACGATTTTATTTAGTGACATTGTGGGATTCACCCAGTTAGCTAATACATTGCGCTCGCGCCGGGTGGCTGAAGTGCTCAATGAATATTTAGCGGAAATGACGCGAGCGGTGTTTGATAGCGGCGGTACGGTGGATAAGTTTGTGGGAGATGCTGTGATGGCTTTATTTGGGGCACCGGAGGAACTGACGCCTAATGAGCAGGTGCGGCGGGCGGTGGCAGCAGCACGGCAAATGCAGCATCATTTGGCAATCCTAAACCGGCGCTGGCAAGAGCAAGGTTTAGTAGGGGCGCAAGGTGTGGCACCTATTCAGTTTCGCTGTGGCATTCATCAAGGCACGGCTGTGGTGGGAATGTTCGGTGGGGCTGATCGAGCGGATTATACGGCGATTGGCCCTTCGGTGAATATCTCGGCGCGGTTACAAGAGGCGGCAGATCCGGGGAGTATTCTGGTTTCAGCAGCAGTTGCAGATTATCTAGATGAGGAGGAAATTACAAAATTCCGTCCACTTAAATTGAAGGGAATTGATGAGACGGTTCTCACTTTTGTGGTGAATTCGCACGAGTAAAGCGTTGAGAGTAAACTTCTGGCAAAAAGTTTTTTTAACCGCAGATAGACGCAGATTAACGCAGATAAGGTTATCTGTTTAAGGCGTTTATTTGTTGGTTTTTAAGATTTTTGCAAGAGGTTAAATTCAGAAATGAGTGTTCAATTCTCAATTCTCAGTTCTTTGCGCTTGTCGTTGCAGGTGGCACTTTTGGCAACAGTTTTTGTGGCGCTCATTGGGGGACTCATCGGCTACTTATTGGCGCGGCATAATATACAAGAAAAAAGGGAAAAGAAGGAAAGGCAAGTTAGATTTCTTCCTTCTAATTTTTTACTGTTTGTATTTGAAGCGTTGATTACTCTACCGCTGACGTTACCCCCAACGGTTGTGGGCTTTTATTTATTAGTTTTATTTGGGCGCAATGGGTTTGTAGGCCGGCCTCTTTATGAAATAACCGGCTGGAGTTTGGTTTTTACCTGGCAAGGCGCTGTGGTGGCGGCGGCGGTGATGGCACTGCCATTGATGGTGAAAACAACGCGGGCAGCTTTGGAAAGTGTCGATCCGATTTATTTACAAGCGGCTCAAACTTTGGGCCAATCTGAATGGCAAGTTTTTTGGCGGGTTTGGCTACCTTTGGCGTGGAAGGGGATATTTGCTGGGGTTGTTCTCAGTTTTGCGCGAGCTTTGGGTGAATTTGGCGCGACACTGATGATTGCCGGCAATATTCCGGGGGCTACACAAACGATGCCAATGGCAATTTATGAGGCTGCGACTGCCGGCAATGAGCGGCTGGCATTGATTTTAGTGGTAATTCTCAGTTTCATCTCCTTAGTGGTTGTCTCGCTCACCAATTATTTAGAACAACGTCACGCACAATAGAAAAGGAAAAGTTAACGGTTTATCATAATGGGTTTGGGATTCAAGAATAGCTCTTTTCGTTATGGGTCAAGAGTTATCTGTCATTTGTCAAGTTTTCAAAAGGACAAATGACAACGGACAATGACAAACTCTAGAATCTAAAGCTCAATGACTTCAACTGCTCCAACTGATCCACCGAACTGGCGCAGACACACCGATCCACCGGCACTCTGGGTGGGGGTGTCTCTGGGTTCTGTTTTTCTGCATTTGCTCGTTTTCTGGTTGGCACGATCTCTCAGCTTGCCGCTTCTCGTTCAGTCGGGGGATGAGCCAATTGCAATTGATCTGTTTGTAGAGACTCCAAAAACAGAAACGCCAAAAGCAGCGCCTCAACAAAAGGCGAAGCCACCAGCACCCCCAAAAACTCCTGCTAAAGCAATTCCAACGCCGGCGAGTAAACCGGCTGTTTCTTCTGCTTCAGGTAACACGGCGCTGCTGCCGGCACCAGCCAAGTCGCCACCGGCTTCTAAGGGTGGCGTTAATAAGCCGACTCCCACACCTACGCCAATTCCCAAGCCGGCACCCACACCTACGCCAATTCCTAAGCCGGTAGCTACAGCGACGCCAATTCCCAAGCCGGCACCAGCGCCAGCGCCAACACCAATTTCTAAGCCGGCACCAGCGCCAGCGCCAACACCAATTTCTAAGCCGGCACCAGCGCCAGCGCCAACACCAATTCCTAAGCCGGCACCAGCGCCAGCGCCAACACCAATTCCCACACCAACACCAGAACCAACTCCCACACCAACTCCCACACCAACACCAACGCCAGAACCAACTCCCACACCAACGCCAGAACCAACTTCCACTCCAACGCCAGAACCAACTCCCACACCAACGCCTGAACCCGAACCTGAACCAACTCCCACTCCAGAACCAACGCCAGAACCGACACCCACTCCAGAACCAACGCCAGAACCCGAACCGATTCCGGAACCGACACCCACACCAACGCCAGAACCCGAACCTGAACCGAGTGGGCCGGCAACATCTAGTGAAGAGTTGCCACCCGTACCACCACCAAGGGACAATCAACCTACAGAAACCGCTCAGGAGCCAGAGACTCCATCGGAACCGGCAGGGGAGCCAGAGCCTTCAGAGGGTGCCGGTGTCGGGGTGAGAGTCAGTGTTGTGGGGGTTCGCTTGGCTAACCCAGACAAGGATATTCCTGATGCCGGTCGAGAAGCCAAACCCATGAGGCTTTCTGACGAGTTTCCTGACTTGGCCTATCCGCCGCAAATTGATCAAATCGCTCTTGGTCAGGAGGTCACTTTGTATGTAATGGTGAGTCCCACAGGACGAGCTGAAGTCATACAGATGCGGCAAGGCAGTCAATCACCGGCTTATGATCAGTGGGCGGAAAACCTGATGGCACAATGGGAATTTGAGCCGGCATACCAAGGCGGTCAACCTGTTGCCGGTGAATTGGAGGTCAGGCTTAGAATTGACCCACTCTAGAACATCAAAAAAGAGTTTTTTCAAATTTTGTTCACATCTGGCAAAATCATGATATATTTAAAAATGCGTTGGATTGCGGGCATGGTTTAATGGTAAAACCTTAGCCTTCCAAGCTAAAGACGCGGGTTCGATTCCCGCTGCCCGCTTTTAAGTCAAACCTATAGGAAGCAAGGGGTTCAAGCTTTACTTTGTAGGTCGGTTTCAGTCTAAATTGACATTGCATCTGCAACAGTTCTATCAACTTCCTGCCGAGCGAGACGGTAAGCTAGAGTTTCGTCACTTCTGTGATTAGCGTTATCTCTTTTGCGGTTGCAGGTCATTGCATGAGTCAACGTCCCAGTATCTTCTCATTTTTCTCAGGAACCGGCTTTCTCGATTTAGGGTTTGAATTGAGCGGTTACAATATCGTTTATGTGAACGAAATTCACCCAGCTTTTCTAGCAGCCTACCGTTATTCTCGGCAAAATCTTAATTTGCCAGAGCCAAAATTCGGTTATTTTCAAGAAGATGTGATTAAACTAACCGAAGGTCAAGATAAATTAAAGCTCGAAGAATTAATCAAAGAGGCTCGCAAATCGAGTAATATTATTGGGTTTATCGGTGGCCCGCCTTGCCCTGACTTCTCGATAGGTGGTAAAAATAAAGGTGGAGAAGGAGAGCGTGGTAAACTTTCGGCTGCCTACATTGAATTAATTTGTCAGCAGAAACCAGACTTCTTTCTTTTCGAGAATGTTAAAGGACTGTGGCAAACGAAAAAACATCGATTGTTTTTTGACGAACTCAAATCTAAAACGCAAGAAGCCGGTTATATTTTAACTGAACGCCTTATTAACTCGTTAGAGTATGGAGTTCCTCAAGACAGAGACAGAATTATTCTTCTGGGATTTCGTGAAGAATTGATTAGTGATCAAAGCACTCATATTGCTCTGCAAAAAAATATTGTTGAGAGTGCTTTTCCTTGGAAAAAGTATATTAGATATTCAAAAACAGAAATACTGTCCTTCCCTTGGTTGCAAACTAACCCATTTCAGGAAGATTCAGAACTGCCTTTTCCGGATAATATTCCACAAGAGCTAACCGTTGAATATTGGTTTCAGCAAAATGAGGTACTTAACCATCTAAATGCCCAACATCATTTTAAACCGAGAGCCGGTCTCAACCGATTTAAATCAGTTGAAGAAGGTGATACTTCCAAAAAATCTTACAAACGCCTTCACCGATGGCGTTATTCTCCAACCGCTTGCTATGGAAATAACGAAGTTCATTTACATCCCTACAAAACCCGGAGAATTTCTGTAGCTGAGGCGCTGGCAATACAATCTTTGCCAAAAAACTTTTATCTGCCGCCTTACTTACCCTTAAACATTTTATTTAAAACAGTAGGGAATGGGGTTCCTTACTTAGCTGCACAAGCACTCGCTCAGACAATTTTGGATTATTTAGAAATCAGTAAAGTCGAGCGCGTCGTAGAATTAATTTCATGAACATTCAGACTCGGCGCTCGTCATGCCGCAAAGAAGATAAAAGTATCTTTTTTTACTTCTAAATGGGTGATAATTTCAACTGTTAGATAAAAAATCAACTGTTGGCAAAAGCGGATCTTTAACAATTCCCACACCGGCAAACCCCCAGCGAGTCAACAAACCCTTCAACTGAGAGCCGGTGATTGACTCCACGCCAAACTTATCCGCAACACCGGCACCGTGCGTATTGAGGTAGCTCAGCGCGTCAGAATGCTCTTGAAACATCAGCAAATAGCCTTTGCCGCCGCTAGTATTGGGATGAGCCGCCAAATAGCTACCGTCAGCTTTAGAACGAACTAAATAGTGAATTTGTGAAAACATATTCTCCCAGCAATAAAAAATTTTTTCCCTTATTTAGGTTAATTCATATCTTCCAGTTTAATCCGGGGATCAGAAACTTTTAGGAGTAAATCTGCTAACAAATTGCCTACAATTAGCATGACAGCACCCATCATCAAACTTGCCATCACTAAATACTTATCTTGATTCGTTACCGCTTGCAAAATCATCCGGCCTAATCCGGGCCAATTAAAGAAAAACTCTGCAATAAACGCCCCACCCAACAAGCCGGCAAACTCAAATCCTAATAATGTAATTAGAGGATTCACCGCATTTCGCAGAGCGTGTATATAGATGACTCGATTTTCTGGTAAACCCTTTGCACGAGCGGTTCGGATATAATCTTGGCGCAGTACATCTAGCAATTGTCCGCGAGTAATTCGCTGCAAGCCGGCAAAACTGGTAACACTGAGCGCGATTGTCGGTAAAATCATGTGCCAGCCAATATCCAAAACTTTACCCAACGGCGTTAAATCCGCATAATTAATGCTAGTCATGCCGCCGACTGGAAAGAGGGGGGAAGTCACTTGAGCGAAAAACAAGAGTACCAACGCTGTGATAAAGCTGGGAAAACCTTGCCCGATATAGCTAATGATACGCAGGATGCGATCAGCGAGATCATTTTGCTGAACCGCGCCAATAATCCCCAGAGGAATTGCAATTGCCCAAGTCAAAATTAACGATGAAATTGCTAGCAATAGAGTTGCCGGTATGCGCTCCCACAACAGAGATGCGATGGAGCGTTGGTAAACAAAACTTGTACCAAAATCTCCGTGAGTCAAAATTCGGCTTAACCAATGCCAATATTGCTCAACCGGCGGCCTATCTAACCCAAAATTAATACTTAATTGTTTGATAGTATCTGGAGAAATCTTGGGATTTTGTCGCAGCGTATCCAAGTAATCTCCCGGTGCTAGTTCAATAATTGCAAAGCACAGCGCCGATGCCAAAAATAGCGTTAAAAGTGCCTGTAGCAGCCGCTTTAACACATATAAAAGCGTCTCGCTAGTGGCTAGCGCCGCCATTCTATTTGTAAAAGATTCTAACCCCCGGCTGCCTGAGGAATGCTTAGTAGAAGTCATAAAAAAACCGATTAGATAGAGATGGAGGCAGGGGCAAAGCGGCAAAGCAACAAAGAAGCATAGAAATTACCCATAACCGATTTTCGCTGCTTCTACCTTTGAGTTGGCGAAGCCTTGCCCCATACGCCTTAATACTCGATTAAAGTCACCACCGGCACATCTGGCAGTTTGTGACGACCGCCCAAAGCCGCTAGCTCTAAGATAAAGCCAAAACCGACCAATTCGCCGCCCGTCTGCTGCACCAGATCCGCCGTCGCCTTTGCCGTACCGCCGGTTGCCATCAGATCGTCCACAATTAGCACCCGACTGCCCGGTTCCCAGGCATCCTGATGCATTTCGAGCCGGTCTGTCCCATACTCTAGCTCATACTCGACAGCATAAATCGCCGCCGGCAACTTGCCTCGTTTCCGCACCGGCACAAAGCCGGCACCCAGTTTATAAGCCATTGGCACTGCAAAAATGAAGCCTCGTGACTCCATGCCAACAATATAATCGGGTTTTAAATCGGCACATTTTTCTGACATCGTGTCAATGGTGTAGCGCAGCCCCTCTGGGTCGCGCAAGAGCGTCGTAATATCCCGAAACAAAATACCCGGTTTCGGAAAATCTGGGATGTCGCGAATCAGAGACTTCAAATCCATGAGTTGATGATTGAGGGTGAGTTTGGCATCAGTATCGTCTTGTCTGCCGGTTCGGGAACTATCCTCTAGCCTGACAGGGGTTGCGACAAAATCGTACAGCTCTTGATGGTGCGTTTGTCAAGCAATCTTGCTGTGATCCCCTACACTAGAATTTAGCACCGGCTCACCGCCAACCCCCATCAAAATGCCCAGCTCTCTTATGTGCCCTTACAAATCACTGTGCAGAAATCTTGCTAAAATTGACTGTTTGTTTGTACCCGGATTTTTAATTTCCAGTGCTGAATTTTGGTAGCACACAGATGGGTTCGCGCCATTAGTATAAAAGGGCATCAATGTCAATAGAAAAACTTAGGTATTTTTGTTTGCAAGCCATTATAAATTTAGTCTTGATTAGTCCAGTTGACCCCCCCAGGCAGTTAGCATGAATGGTCCAGTAAGCGTAATGCAATCCAACAGTCCGCCCGAACGGTCAACCCCGCTGATTTTGGACAGTCTGCCGAACCCTCTCATCTCTGAGCTGGGCTGTCCTCGTCGCACACGGTTGCAAATAGACCTGATTTTACTGGCCATTGAAGCCTTGGATCTTAAAGGCTCTGAAGCCATCTTAGCCTTGGCCAAAGAACTGGAGATCGACGAAATTATTCAAAATCGGGTCGTCCTGTGGCGACTTCGCAGTACCAACCCGCTGAGGCGTTACAGCCAGCGGCGTCCCCTGAGATTGGAAGAAGCCAAAGCGCTGGTAATGATTGCCTGCCACTTAGCACGTCGGATGACGGTATTAATTCGTCAGCTGCTCATGGACTACCAGCAACTACGAGACAAGCAAGTTCCCCTCGAACACCATTTGCGGCTGTCTGATTATTTAGAACGCTTCCGGGCGCATTTCCGCAGCCGGATGAACCCGCGCAGAGCCGGTGTTCTGGTGTACAACACCGATGAAAAATTGAACCAGCTGGCTCTAGAATTGCTGGGTAAATTACTGTTTTGCACCGGCACCGCCGGAATGCAACGATTTTGGATTAGTCTGTTTGATGGAGAGGTGGCATGACAATTCTACGCCAATACAATTTACCGAATTGCACCTTGCTCCTAGAAGGCATGAGCGAGAGCGCTTCTAGCAGCCCCTCAGACAGTCGCCCTTTGATGTCGCTGCTAATCGGTGCGGAATGCCGATTTGCCGGTCGAGAGCAGACACTGAGCGGGGGACGGGAGTTTTTAGAAAGCTTAGTTACGGCACTCAGCCGCTACGCCCAAGAAGTTTTGAGCGGAGTGCCCCACCCCATCGATCCAACTGCTCAGCCATCCTTGGTGGAGGTGCGAAAAATTGACGGAAACTTGCACCGGCTGACTCTACACTCCCCGGATGGGCACAGTGTCGCGAAACCGGCATCTCCGACACACTTTGATCTGACAACCGTGCAACTGTTTGATTTGGTAGAGGCAGTCGATCAGTTTTTTGCAGACTCTCGGACGCTGCCAGAGTTGTCTCTCCGCTTGACACCCGTTTCTAAGAAATCTGCCCAAACCTACAAGCCGGTAGCCCGCCGTGCCATGCCGGCAGCCATTGGGGTGTCAACTTTAGCCGCTGCAGCGATCGCGGCTTCTTTCTTTCCCATTCCCGACGTGCGACGCCCTACAGAGCCGGTGCAACAGTCGGGTTCTAGCAATAATACGTTAACCAACACCAGCGCTAACTCTAATGCCGGTGCTTCTCCCCCTTCCGCGTCAGAGTTAGAAACTGCCCTGTCAACCTTGCCGGAGATTAGCGATCCCAACCAACTCGAAGGTTTGAAGTGGAAACTTTACGACCAAATTGATCGCGCTTGGAAACGCGACAACTCGTTTGGACAGGAACTTGTTTATCGTGTTGGTGTGGGCCAAGATGGTGCAATTGTTGGCTATAAGCCGGCAAACCAAGGCGCGATAGATGCACGGGAAACGCCTTTGTCAGACTTAGTTTACATTCCCCCAGGCGGCGGTCAAGCCACTCCAGAATCTCTCGCCCAGTTCAAAGTCGTGTTGAGCGAGGGAGGGAATCTGGAAGTCAGTCCCTGGAAAGGCTACACCGCAGATCCCAGCCTACCCCCAGATATTTCCGATCCCGGACAGCTAGAAGATTTGCAGGATCAGCTGTACAAGGAAATTGATCGAAACTGGAAAAACTCTCCCTCGTTTGAGCGTGAGTTAATCTACCGCGTGGGTATTAACCCAGATGGCACCATCGCCAACTTCACGCCGCTGAATCAACCCGCCTTTGATTACGTTCAGGAAACGCCCCTGGAGAAATTGCAACAACTGGCCTCGGCTGCCGGCAACTCAACGGAGGGTGCCGATACTCAGCAACAACTGGCTCAATTTAGAGTCGTTTTTACCCCCAGAGGGGTGCTTCAAGTCAGTCCTTGGAAAGGATTCCGTTAACCGGCAGTTCCTGCTGTCGTTTAGAGGGGGGGAGCAAAGTAAATTTTGCTCTCTCCCCCAGGTAGTCCTTTACGACTGATAGCGGATACCGGCATCTTCAAAGCGGCGCAAGGCTTCGCCAAGGCGATCACAATCCGCAATTAAACTCACGCGCACATAACCCTCACCGCCTTGTCCAAACGCATTGCCTGGGGTCACAACCACACCTGTCTGCTGCAATACCGTCAAGGCAAAATCCGTTGAACCGGCACCAGGGGGACACTTCACCCAGAGGTACATCGTCGCCAGCGTTTTGTCAACATCCCACCCGAGTTTACCCAATCCGTCAATCAGAAAATCTCGTCGGGTTCGGTAACGATTTTGTACTTCATGCAGGTAAACATCCGGCAATTGCAGGGCAGTTTCCGCAGCCGATTGAATTGCGGAAAAAATCCCGTAATCCAAGTTTGTTTTTAACGTCCGCAGTCCTTGAATAATGTGCCGGTTGCCCACCACAAAGCCAACACGCCAGCCGGCCATGTTGTAAGTCTTGGACAAGGTGTGAAACTCAACCCCAATATCCTTAGCCCCCTCAATTTCCAGCAAACTTGTGGGCTGATAGCCATCAAAAGCCAGCTCAGCGTAGCACAAGTCATGGACGAGCAAGATTTCATACCGGCGGGCAAAAGCAACAATTTCCTCGAAAAATTCGCGGGGTGCGGTTGCGCCGGTGGGGTTGCTGGGGTAATTGAAATACAGAATCTTGGCTTGTTCTGCCACCGAGTCAGGAATCGCGGTTACATCAATCAGCCAGCCGTTTTCCGGTTTCAGGATTAAACTGTGAACCTTGCCGCCGGCAATCACCGGCCCGCGAAAATGGGCCGGATAAGCTGGGGATGGCACCAGCACCAAATCCCCAGGATTAATATAAGCAATGGCTAAATGAGTTAAACCTTCCTTAGAACCGAGGAGGGGCAGCGCTTCGCTATCGGGATCGAGTTCAACCCCATACCGGCGCTTATACCAATTGCTAATGCTGCGGCGGAAGCTGGCGGTGCCTTCAAAGGGAGGATAGCCATGATTGGCAGGATTTTGCATCGCCGCAATCGCCGCATCAATCACGGGTTGAGGCGTCGGGCCATCTGGATTTCCCATGCCCAAATCAATTAAATCCAGCCCCTGTTCACGCGCCCTGGCTTTAAGTTCATCCAGTCGCGCAAACACATAGGGCGGTAATGCTTGCAGCCGGTTAGCTGGCTCGATCCAATCCAACGTCATTAAATTGCCGCACTCTTCTGATTAATCAAAAAAACACTAATTTGAGAAGCGAGTTTTGAGCAAACCGATCGGCTGTCAGGGTGGGTTTTGAGCCAAACATTCTCGCTCAGGGTGAAAATTGATTGGCTGAATCCGCCACAACAAAGGCTTTACTGAACTTGCCACCCAGAGCGGCGATTTGCTCTACTTTGAAGTTGCAGCGGCAGCCGGCTAAATCTTTCCGAGGATAGATTGGAGTCTGGCAAACACGCTGGATTATTAGCTTATCAGCTATCAGCGATGAGAATTAACAAAGCCCCTCTTCAATTCCCAGCAAAGTTCGTCCTGAGTCCACCGGCACGGTTGTCGAAACCATTGCGGCCATCAGCTGTTCCGGAACCACTGTAAAGGGTAGCCGGTGGATATCTGAAGCCGGCTGACAGGCAATTTCAGCCGCTTGCTGCAACTGAGTTAGGGTAATATTTGCCAAACCCAACTGGCTCAGGGTTTGCGGCAAGCCGATTTCTGCATAAAACTTTAAAAGCTGTTGCCGCGCTGATGCCGCCAATTGGTTGCCTTGGATCGTTTCTTCCAAACGCAACTGCACGAGAATGCCATAAGCGACTTTTTCGCCGTGCAGCGTGCCATGACTCGCCAGCAAATGCGTTAAACCATTGTGTACAGCATGAGCGGCAACCGTGCGACACTGAGCACCGCCAATCCCCCCAATAATGCCGGCGAGTAAAACCGTTGCATCCACAACTTCCCGCCACACTGCACCGCCCGGTTCTTGCAGGGCAGCCACAGACTTTTGAAACAAGAGATCCCGCAGAACTCTGGCTTGTTGAACGGCGGCGATCAAGAGGGTTTGATCCGAGTGACCACTGCTAACAGATGCCTCATACCACTTAGCGAGGGCATCACCGATGCCGGCAACTAACGTGCGCTGGGGAGCAGTTTGAATCAAGTCATAATCAAGGATTAGCAAGTCCGGGCAGCGTGCCAGGGCTACGTCATACAGAAAAGCACCTTCGTTGGAGTAAACGTTGGAGAGGGCTGTCCAGGCGGCACAGGTGGCCGCTGATGTGGGGATCGTCACCACCGGCAGCCGGCAGCGATAGGCCAGGAGTTTGGCCATATCCAGTGCCTTGCCGCCACCGAAGCCAATAATCACATCGGCTTGATGGGACTTCACCGCTTCTTCCAGGGCTGCCAGGGACATCTCAGAGCAATCCGGGCTGTAAGAAGCTTGCGCCACGGCTAATTTCTGCTGTTCTAGCACTGTCAGCAGGGGCTGGCCGGCACTTGTCAAAGTGCGTTCGCCGGCCACCACTAACGGCCTCAGTCCCAAACGTGCGATTGCTTCGCCACTGAGGGCTTGGGAACCGCGAATCACTTGAGCCGGCGCAACATTCATCGAATAAAGCATCGAGACACCCTTAGAGGCGTCTGTGACGTTAGAAGCAGCGGGATGGGTCATACGGCAACGCCTTGTGGGTTGAGTAACAGGATAATCAGTCTACAAATTTTTACCGTGAGTGTGTCACACTGATCCGCTAACTGAGCGAAGTTCTTAACCTTAACTTAAGGTAAATCGGCGGGCAGCCGGTTAGCGAACGGTTAAGCGGCAGAAAAAGCACTGAAGCGCCGCTGGCGCTAGCGACTGGAATTTTGCCAAATCCCCACCCGCCGCCTTACCTGTCTCGCACACTACGGTTTTAACTTTTCTCTGGCTGGGGCAGTTGGGCGAATTTGTCTCGGAAGATTTCAACGCTCATGTTCTCGTCGTTGCGATTATGGAGTGAACGCTTGATCTGACCGATGTAAAGCGGTTCTGACACGCCGGGTTCTGGGTGGATAATGGTGCGGGCGCGGATGGTTAGCTGATTTTCATTTTGACCGAGCCGGCCTGGTGTAAACAAGTTGCTTGCCGCTTGGCGCAGAGTCGCGTCTAGTTCCGACTCGGTGATGGTGGGTGGAACCGCGATCACCGCATGAGGCCCACTGATATCGTAGACAGTGGAAAAGCGAATTGCACCGGGAATTGAGGTGCGAGTGATGGGGACGAGGGTGAGGGCGAATAAACCGGCAGTTAGCACGCCCATAAAGCCGGTGGCACCCACTAGCCGAAATCGGATGTCCCATTTAAAGACAAACGCCAGCCCAGTCAGAACGCCACAGGCTAAGGTGAGGATGGCTGCCCACTGGGTAGCGGTGATAAATTCAGCAATTGTTGGCATAGGAGTTATTTCGCGATCTGTAGTTCACTGTTCGTGAACAATAAACAATGAACAAGCTGGCAATTCAAGATTCTTTTTCGTTGGTAACAAACCCGTTGGACTCAGCATCGCCCGATGATTCGAGGGCAGCTTTGAGGGTGTGCCAGGTGAGGGTGGCGCATTTGATTCGTACGGGAAATTGTGAGACGCCTTGCATGACGTTTAACTTCCGCAACTCTTTGGGGAATTCGGCTTCGCCTTTCATCATGCCTTGAAAGCGCTGCACCATTTCCAAGGCTTCTGCAACGCCTCGCCCCCGCAAGGCATCGGCCATCAAGTCAGCAGAAGCCATTGCGATGGCGCAACCTTCTCCCTCAAATTTGACATCTTCAATGCGATCACCGGCATCGTTCAGCCGCAGGGTTAGCTCAATCGTATCGCCACAGGAAGGATTATGGCCCCGTTGCAGCCGATGTGCCGGCTCGGTTTTACCGCGATGCCGGGGTTTTTTATAGTGTTCCAGAATAACTTGCTGGTAGAGGTCGCGCAGATTGCCAAGAGACATGATGGGATGGCTCAGATGTTAACTTATCGTTACTTAGATCCTATCAGTGTCTATCGATTTGGCGGGGTAACTCTGCCCCAACAACTCAGATGCCGGTTGAATTGACCTCTAGAAGTTGCTTTTTTACTGATCGCTGATGTTGTGAATTTTTTGTCTTTCAGAACTGACTTGAGCCGGCGAAATTTGCCGAACCTTTGTCCAACATCTGACACCTGTGGCAAAGCCTCATCAAATTTGCCCTTTCATTTATCTTTAAATAAATATCGGCTACTTTGTTGGAGGCTGCCGGTGGTGGCAGGGTCAGCAGCTAGCCTCGTTTGGCCGGCTGCTAAATTTGCCGGCTCACACCCAACAACAGCGGCAATTGTCAGGGCAAATTGCGATAAACTCAGCATGATCACGAAATCTGGCTGTAGCCTCTAAACTAATATAAATGGGCTGCATTCAAAAACTCCATTCCCTTTGCAACCCCTAGCATGACGATTCAGATTAGCGATATTGAGGCTCAACTAGAAACACTGCGGCAGGAAGCGCAAAGTGCAATCACCACTGCCGGCACTCTCGAACGCCTAGAGGAACTCAGAGTCGGCTACCTGGGCAAAAAAGGCCAACTGTCTCAAGTCTTAGGCAGCATGGGCAAATTAAGTCCAGCCGACCGGCCTCGCATTGGGGCAATGGCCAATGAGGTTAAGGAAGCGGTGCAAACAGACCTGGATTCTAAGCGGACAGCGCTGCAGGCCGCTCAAATTCAAGCCAAGCTGGAATCAGAAACTTTGGATGTCACCATGCCTGGGGTTTATCGTCCCCAAGGTCGAATTCATCCCTTGAATGGAATGATTGATAGGGTCGTGGATATCTTTGTGGGACTTGGTTATACCGTGGCCACCGGCCCGGAAATGGAAACCGATTACTACAATTTTGAAGCGCTGAATACGCCACCGGATCATCCAGCGCGGGATATGCAGGATACTTTCTATTTACCAGATGGCAACCTGCTACGCACCCACACTTCCTCGGTGCAAATTCGCTACATGGAAAACCACGAACCGCCGATCCGAATTGTCTCACCTGGACGCGTTTACCGGCGCGATACCGTGGATGCGACTCACGCGGCAGTTTTCCATCAAATTGAGCTTTTAGCGATTGATGAAGGGCTAACCTTTACGGATCTTAAAGGCACGCTCAAAGAATTTTTACAGCAAATGTTTGGCGCTGATTTGCCGATTCGTTTCCGTGCAAGTTATTTCCCGTTCACTGAACCTTCTGCTGAGGTGGATGTGCAGTGGCAAGGCAAATGGTTAGAAGTCTTGGGTTGCGGCATGGTCGATCCGAACGTCCTTAAAATGGTTGGTTACGATCCGGAAAAATATACGGGTTTTGCTGCCGGTTTTGGAGTAGAACGCTTCGCAATGGTGCTGCACCAAATTGACGATATTCGCCGGGTTTACAGCAGTGATTTGCGCTTTTTGCGGCAATTTTAAGCAAGTCATTGTGCTAATCGCTAAAGGTAGATTGTGCTGCCGGTAGCGATTAGCAATTTATCGTAAAAACTTTTCAAGATCATACCTCTAGACTACTCCTCAATAGAAGTTTTATGGCACTTGACAAACTGACCTGGTGGCGAATAAGTTTACGGTTAAAAGGGTCAGTCGCTCCAGCAATTTTTGGTCAGGTGCTTTTTTGTGGAGTATTTGGCTTTTTTATTTCCCTACTCTATCATTTTAAAGTACCCGTTGGCTGGAACATAATTGGGTTTGTCCCTAATATTATTTTAGGGTTATTATTAGTATTTCGTACAAATACAGCTTACGAGCGATTTTGGGAAGGTCGCAAACTTTGGGGAACTTTAGTCAATACTGTTCGCAACTTTGCGCGTCAAATTTGGGTAGCGATAGAGGCGAAGGAACCGCAGGATACACAAGAGAAAATAGCAACTTTAAGACTCTTGGTTGCTTTTGCTGTGGCGACGAAATTGCATCTGCGGCAACAGGCAATGAACAGCGAGATAGAGGCGTTAATATCGCCGAAGCAGTATCTCAAGCTGAAAAGCATGAACCACCCTCCTTTAGAAGTTGCCTTCTGGATTGGAGATTATTTACAAAAGCAAAATGAACGGGGGTGCATCAATAATTATCAACTAGCGGCGATGCATAAGCTACTAGATAATATGGTAGACGTTTTAGGAGGATGTGAACGGATTTTAAAAACTCCGATTCCTTTGGCTTATGCCATTCATTTAAAGCAATTACTATTAATTTATTGCTTGATATTACCTTTTGAAGTTGTTGATAACGTGCAGTGGTGGACAGGGCCGATTGTTGCTTTAGTTAGTTTTATGTTGTTTGGAGTGGAAGAAATTGGCATTGAAATCGAAAATCCATTCGGCCATGATTTCAATGATTTACCTTTAGATACGATTTGCGCTACTATGCTCCGCAACATTGAAGATTTAATTTCCCTCTCACCTAATGCTCATGTTAATCTACCTGAGGAAAAATCAACCCTGAGAAATTAGAGAAGAAGCCAGAACTGGCTCAAATTTTAAGATGTTAAAAATAATAGAAATTTAAGTTAAAAAAGAGAATTATAAAATAGCTTTTTCCGAAAAGCAGGAAAATTGAAGGTAAAATTAAAGTAGCGTAATTGGCAGGAAAATATATGGCAGAAGTTACTATGGCAATTGAGGGAACAGGCGCAGTTGAAGCAGCTGAAGCGCTGTTAAGCAGTCCTGACATAACACGAGGAACCTGGCAACCCGTAGAAGCAACAAGACCGGATAAGGTCGTGTCAGTGATTGTTCACATTCTATCAGCCGCAAGCGGAGAAGCTTTATCGCAACAAATTAATAATTGGTATCAAAAATATCAAGAAGCATTGTTGGCTAAAAAAATTGATAAGGTGGTACTGGTGGCGAATGGCAAGCGACTCTTGCTAGAAGAGAGTAGTCTCGATGATCTTCGTCAGACAATCTTAAATACATAAGGTTGTTGTGAAAATTTTAAATACTAGCATTGCTTAAACCTTGAAATAAAAAAGCCGGCAGAATTTCATGGATCGTCTCGTCAAGACTGGCACAGGTTGGCGCTTAGGCTGGAATCCCAGCGCCGCTGAATATAAAGGTTTAGTGGGGGGGGAAGATTGGGCGCTAGAGTTGACAGAGGCGGAGTTGAATGATTTTTGCCGGCTTCTAGGGCAACTGGCCGCTACAATGAGCCAAATGGCGGGGGAATTGATGGATGAAGAGAACATCGCCTGTGAAGCCGAAAGTGATTTACTTTGGTTAGAAGTGGAAGGCCGGCCTCATGCCTACAGCCTGCACTTCATCTTATATTCAGGACGCGGTGCAGAAGGCAAATGGCCGGCATCCGCAGTTCCCAGTCTGGTTCAAGCCGCGCAGGCACTCAAAGTTTTTTAATGGGGTGCTTGCTTGCCGTGGAAGATGTGCTATTATAGGAATTCGTAACGGGGCGTAGCGCAGCTTGGTAGCGCACCACTTTGGGGTAGTGGGGGTCGTGGGTTCAAATCCCGCCGCTCCGATTTCAAGAAACCACTAAAAAAGCCGGTTTGATCGAATGTCAAATCAGTTGTCTGGGAGGACAAATTGTTGCCCGAATTGACAAATTGTTTGGTACTTAGATTTAAAAAAAGACTCCTGTTCAGGAGTCCTTTTTTGTAGCTGCACTTTATAAGCTTGTACTAGAGAAGTTACTTGACAGCAAAGATGATGATCTATGTTGCTTTGCTTTGGAGATGACTGAAGAATGCGATCGCTCTTAAGCGTGTGGTGCCTCGTTAAATCGCTCTACAAAATGTGCAGCGCTTTCCTACCGTGTAGGTGCTGATTTAATTAAATCTTGCACTAATTTATACGCTTCTTTTAAAGGCACTTGACCATTCTCTACATTCGCCATTAAATTCTGAGCATCCTTCGGGCTAATTAGATCGAGCCTTACTGGTTCCTTCAAGAGAAGAATGAATTTTGTCTTGTCACTATCTTCAAGTTTAGATGCTCTTTCTTTAGCTTCCGCTTCCCTTAACTGTTCTTTCAACTGCTTCAGCATTTCTGCTTTTTTTCCGTCATCAAAAGTGCCATCAATAAACATCTTCTTTACTCCTACAAGAGCTAGTCCACCTGTAGGTGCTGATTTAATTAAATCTTGCACTAATTTATACGCTTCTTTTAAAGGCACTTGACCATTCTCTACATTCGCCATTAAATTCTGAGCATCCTTCAGGCTAATTAGATCGAGCCTTACTGGTTCCTTCAAGAGAAGAATGAATTTTGCCTTGTCACTATCTTCAAGTTTAGATGCTCTTTCTTTAGCTTCCATTTCCATTAGCTGTTCTTTCAACTGCTTCAGCATTTCTGCTTTTTTTCCGTCATCAAAAGTGCCATCAATAAACATCTTCTTTACTCCTACAAGAGCTAGTCCACCTAATGCAGCACCTCCAGCAACTACTGCTAATGGGGCAGCAACCGGAATTAGCCCAAAGAAGAGGGAAGCTCCAAAGATAGAAGCTGCATAACCAGCACCAGCAGCACCTACTACTCCAATTCCAATATCGGATAGGATTCCTATCTTATCGTGAGGATTTTTTTCTAATTTCTTTATAGCTTCAAGAATTTGCTCTTTTGTGGGGGTTTTAGTGTCAGACATATTAGACCTCTTGAAATTACTTGAATCTGTTTATATTTAGGCAGTTATGACATTTTGAAAGACAACATTAAAAACATCAATCATTAATTGAAAAAAGGCTTGGACTATTTCAACAACGTCCTCTGCATATCCCATAAGTCCGTTCTGTACTTCTTTCCCTTGAGCGCGTTTGTCTAGCCTGTGTCCTGCTATTCCAAACACGACTATTCCGAATGTTGCTGCTAATGCTGCTGCTAAGGGTGCCAACAACACTCCTATAAAGGGTATAGAACTTACCAAGTAGTTGACAGCAAATCCTAGAGCCACTCCTATCCCAACTCCTGCAACTAAATTAGGATGTGCCTTAACAAACTCAATAATTTTAATAAGGATAATTTTGCCGCAATCAAATACTTTATTTCCAATTTTCTTAGTGTAGTTAGCTAGTTCATGTAATCTAATCGTTACTTCGTGGGGCAATCCACTATCGTTCAACCACACATACAGGTCACTGCTACTCATCGATCCTGCATCTGCTTGCCATAGAGCCATCTTAAAGTTGGCTTGTGCTTTAGATAGTGTTTGTCCTGCCATTTTTTATTTATCCCCCAGAGGAGCAATTAATCTCTCCACTCAATATGGAATGCTGATGTATATAGGCGTGATGATAAAAGCACGGAACTTATTTTAAGTGTGCTCAACAAACTCCGTACTATTACGGAAAGGACGTAGCGGTTCATAGGCATTCCCGATACATATAGGATCAGCAATGCCGGCACTGTAGACAGCTTAGCGACTGAACTTTTCAAGCTACACCGTACTCGGTGTACTGTCGTTTGTAAGGAGGCTGTAATCCCAGTACAATATCCTTCCTCGGCACACCCATTTCAACTAGCTCCTCAGCAGGATTCTGATCGGTTAAATTTTGCTGGAGCCAAATCTTTCCATCTTTAATATCAAAATGGATCACGCAGCGGTAAATCCTATTGAACTGTTGCCAACCTACATTCATCCACAGGTAATGATCTCCTTCGGTATCGAAAATGAGTTGCACTTCGAGCGCATCATCCGAAACATCATCGTTGGCATACCGGCTCATTAACGTCTGAATATATTGCCGGTATTGAGCTACCTTGTCCATTGCACAATCACCTCATTCGCTGGATCGTACACAATTAGCAAGACCTGATACCGTTGTACCGCAGTTTGAGTGAATCCGTACTGAAAAAACGTTTGATACACATCAACTGGGACTGCCAAGTACAATGTCCGATCTGGCTCAACAGACTCTAGAGCAAGACGATAGCTGAGAAATTGTCCTAGCGCAGAGTAGAAATCCGTAATCGCAGAGGGATTCAAGAAGCTCTTGATCTCAACCGCAATTTTCTCTCCAGCTCGCTCCGCTGCCAGCAATTGTTCTGCCCCTAAATCCACTTGAAAGTTGACGTTGCCGAACTTAAATCTCAAAGGATCGTTAGTAATCACCCACTTCTCTTTTTGAAGTGCCTGTTTTACAGCTTCGTGGAAAACATCTTTAGCGGACACAGACAGAATCTCAACTTTGCATCTTTATATTACTGGCTACTGTTCAAGACTCTGTGGGAACTGCTCCACAAATTACTTTTTAGCAACTTAACTCTGGGTTTCGCTCTACCCCTGTCTCAAGTTGAAGGAGCCACCGGCACCGCATTTGCCTTTGCTTGAGCTTGTGCCTCTCGCCTCTCCGCCATCAACTTCGGTCTTAGATAAAGATTTTCCACCAAAGCAGCCGCGCCGGCAAACCAAGGCGGAACAATCAGCGCTCCAATAATCCCTAAAACCTGAACACCCCCCAACACTGATAGTAGTTGGAACAGGGGATGCACCCCTACAGAAGACCCTACCAGCAAGGGATCAAGCACATAAGTTTCCAGATTTTGAATCACTACAAATAAAATTAACACCCACAGGAATAGCAAACCGCCTTGGGAAATGGCGACAATCAGCGCCGGCACTACCCCTAAAATTGGGCCTAAAAACGGAATCAAATTTGTCACGCCGGCAATGGCACCCAAACCCAAGGCAAAATCTTGCAGTCCCAAAAAACTCAAGCCGACAGTTGTCCCCAACGCCAAAATTCCCGAAACCAAAACTCGCCCTCGAATGTAACTTCCCATTCGCTGACTCACCGGCACGACTTGAGCCTCTAAGCGCTCATCCCAAGGCTTCGGAAACAACCGCACTAAACTTTTAATTAAAGTGCGACTGTCTGCCACCATATAACCTGACAGAAACAGAGACAAAATCAAACTAAAAAAACCGCCCACAATCCCCCGCGTAATCCCATAAGAACGCAGAAGTAACTGTTGACTAGAACGAAACACCCAACTTGTCAGCGCTTGAGTATTAAAAAATTGACGGATTAAATCTGGACTATTATCACTGAGTCGAACCGCTATATTTTCAACCAAAAGGCGCAGCGCTTCCAAATAAACCGGCAATTGACGAATCAAGCGATCAATTTGCTCAATGACAGTCGGCCCAATTAACAAACCCACCCCTGTTAATCCGCCTATCAAAGTCAGATAAGTAAGAATTGTCGCCACCCACCGGGGAACGCCAAATTTTTCCGCCCAATTAACCACCGGCACAATTGAAGCTGCCAGCACCACTGAAACCATCAGCGTTACCAGCAGACTTCGCAACTGCCAAAGTAGCACCAGCAGCAAGCCGGTGGCTAAAATTACCAACAGATTAGATATCGAAACGGTAATGCGCTGCTCTGACATAAACAGATTAGGTGATTCCTGACACTCCGATTCCGAAAAGCAATTGTTTTTAACAACAATTTTTAGCGATTAGAAGGCCCTTGCATTCGAGCTTTCAATCGAGAGATAAACCCTAGCATTTCTTGTTGACTGACTTGAGTTTTTTGCCAGCTAGGATGTTGCGTCAATCGCTCAGTCCACGCACTCAATTTAGGGTAATTATCTAGAGACATACCAATCCCAGGCAACTGAGTCACCACCGTGCCGGCGACGATATCCGCTCGATTGATGCCCTCGCCACCAAATAATTGAGAGTCTCCTAAAACGTCCTCAAAAAAACCGAGTGCTATATTAATTTGCTGCTTCGCCTTTTCCTGTTTCTGAGGATCGGGTTCAACAATGCCCCAGGCTTGAGTCGCTAAGGGTAATAAAAGCGGCATCAATTCATTAACTGTTACTAACTCCACCATTCGCACCCTTGCCAAAGATTTTGCATCCTTCGGTAACAGTGGGGGATTGGGGTATTTTGCCTCTAAATAATCCAAAATTGCTAGAGATTCAAACAGGCTAAAGTCATCATCTTCTAACACAGGAATGTGGTGAAACGGATTAAGTTTTAAAAACTCTGGTTGAAATTGATCACCATCTAGGTTAAGTTTCACCAACTCAAATTCAACTTGTTTTTCCAGTAACGTAATCCAGACGCGGCGGGAGTTGGGAGAAATCGGAGTGTGATAAAGCTTTAACATGAAAAAACCTCTCTGTTTTGATTAAACATTCAGGAATTACCGCTTAATTGCGATGCCAGAGCGTTACACCTCCCGGCTGATCAATTAAAGTTATTCCTTGATCTTGAAGTTCATTGCGGATGCGATCCCCTTCCGCAAAGTTTTTCGCCTTACGAGCATCCTTTCGTTGCTGAATTAAAGCTTCAATCTCCGCGTCACTTAAACCACCGGCAGCCTCAGCTTTTTCCACCGGCAGCGCTTCTAAACCTAACACTTGCGCTAATTCTACGAGCGTGTGCCACTTTTGCTGTAACTCACCGGCAGGCGTTTTTGTTTTCCCCTCATGGACAAGAATATTTTGCTCTTTTTGCAACTCCTTCGCGAGTTCAAACAGCACCGCTAAACCGCCTGAGAAATTAAAATCCTCATCCACCGCCGCTTGGAATCTCTCAACCTGTTCAGTGTTTAGTAAATTCTCCCCTGCTTTCTCCCAACCGAGTCGATCCCCGCACTCATAACCAAACAGCAAACCATCTTTGAGGGTATTCCAACCATTTTGAATCGCAGCCATTGCCTCGCCGGTGAAATCAACCGGCTTGCGGTAGTGCGCTTGCAAAACAAATAACCGCACTGCCATTGGATCTGGCGCATTGGGCGCATCTAATAACTGTCGAATTGTAGTGAAGTTGCCCAAAGATTTAGACATTTTTTCACCATCCACATTCACCATGCCATTATGCAGCCAGTAACGCGCTAAAGGTTGGCCGGTGACTGCTTCAGATTGGGCAATTTCATTCTCGTGATGGGGGAAAATTAAATCTGCGCCGCCGACATGAATATCAATGCTTTCTCCTAAGCGATCGCGTACCATTGCTGAGCATTCAATATGCCATCCCGGACGACCGGCACCCCAAGGCGACTCCCAAGCCGGTTCTCCGGGTTTTGCCGCCTTCCACAGGGCAAAATCAAAGGGATCTTTCTTCTTTTGCGCTTCTGGATCTTCCACTCCCACGCGTCCACTCGCGCCGGCTTGCATATCGTCTAGCTTGCGTCCCGACAGCTTGCCATACTCCCCAAACCGCCGTACCGCAAAGTAAACGTCCCCGGCTGCCGGGTAAGCAAAACCTTTAGTTTCCAACTCGTGGATCAGCCGCTTAATGCCATCCAGGGTGTGAGTGGCGCGGGGATACTCATCCGCTTCCAATACATTCAGCCGCTTCATATCTTCAAAATAGGCTTCCGTAAACCGATTGGCCACTTCTTCCATTGAAGATCCTTGTTCCCTAGCGCGGTTGAGAATTTTGTCATCAATATCGGTAAAATTCTGCACGTAGCGCACATCATAGCCCCGCCATTTTAAATACCGGCGCACCGTATCCCAAACAATATAAGAGCGGGCATGGCCCAAGTGGCAGTAATCATAAACCGTGACGCCACAGCAATACATCCGCACCTTGCCGGCTTCTAACGGCTGAAACGGTTCGTCGCGACGAGTCAGGGTGTTGTAAATTGTAAGGGCCATAACAAAGCAATCGTGAAAACAGCTGGGCTGAAACCGGCAAGAACAACCTATAGATCGGCAATAATGAGGTTAGCTGGGATATCAGCCAACATCCTCGTAACGCTATCCTCCCATTTTCTGACGTTTTTGACAGCGACGCTATGCAATCAGCAGTCACCCCCGACAACTCACCGACGATAGAGACTCCCAAACATGGGCTGCCGGTTACGATCATCACCGGCTTCCTTGGCAGCGGCAAAACGACCCTACTCAACCACATCCTCACCAACCAGGAAGGCGTAAAAACAGCGGTTTTGGTGAATGAGTTTGGTGAAATTGGCATCGATAATGAGCTGATTGTCGCCACCGGCGATGATATGGTGGAGCTGAGCAACGGCTGCATCTGCTGCACCATCAACAATGATTTACTCGAAGCCGTCTACAAGATTTTAGAGCGACCGGAGAAGGTGGACTACATGGTTGTGGAGACAACCGGCCTAGCCGATCCGCTGCCGGTGGCATTCACGTTTTTAGGCACCGAACTGCGCGATTTAACCCGCTTAGACTCCATCGTTACGGTCGTAGATGCAGAAAATTTTAGCCTTGACTTGTTTAACAGCCAAGCCGCTTCCAGTCAAATTGCCTACGGCGATGTCATTTTGCTCAACAAAGCAGATTTGGTCGATGAAGCGAATTTGGATCTTTTAGAAGTCAAGATTCGTGATGTGAAAGCAGGGGCGAGAATTATTCGCACAAAACACTCACAAGTGCCGCTGCCATTGATTCTCAGCGTGGGTTTGTTTGAGACTGATAAGTATTTCCAAACGAATGAGCCGGCGCACGAACACCACGAACACCATGATCATCATGATCACCACGATCACGATGACCATGCGGAATGCGATCACGATCATGGTCATTGCGCTCACGACCACGACCACGAACACCACCATCATCACTCAAATCACTTAGAAAATGACGGGTTTATTTCCGTTTCTTTCGAGACTGACAAACCCTTGTCAATTAAAAGATTTCAGTATTTCTTAGACAATCAATTGCCCGCTAATGTCTTCCGCGCTAAGGGAATTATGTGGTTTGATGAAAGCCCCAAACGTCACATTTTTCACCTCAGCGGCAAGCGCTTCTCAATTGATGATGACGAGTGGAATGGTAAGCCTAAGAACCAATTAGTTTTAATTGGACAAGATTTAGACCGCGAAACTTTACTCTCGCAAATTCAAGCTTGTGTCTGCCTGCCTTCTACCAGTCGCGGCAAGGGTTTTGGCAAATAAACCTAAAAAGAAAAGAATCCAATAAAAACTAGATTCTTTTCTGAAACTGCCGGCGGGAAATCGCTCAACCATTTCGGGCAAAAACGGATTTGAGCAACTTGGCAAACCCAACCCATTGTTCCATCCAAAAGTGCAGCCGGTTGAGCGATAGCCCCCAAATTCTGAGAGAATTACCTGCAGGGCCGGCAAATTCTTTGATTGAGTGTGCCGGCTCTCAATTGTCCCAACACACGTTGGCTGCCGGTCGCAACTGCCCACTATCTTAAAACTGGCTCATTTGGGGGCACAAAACTTCATCCTGTAAATTTTTCCTTAACAAAGGAACACAATTTCAAATTCCCTCATTCCCTAATCCCGGCTTCTCGCTTTTTGAACAGTCGGCAAATTTTCACGACTGTTGTACCATACAGGAAAAAGCCTTTAACATAGATAACCACTAACGCTCAAAACCCTAAAGCTGCCCTGGCCCAACCGGATAATTTTAATTTCCGGGAAAAAGACACCGTTAGCGCAATCATTTAACATGACTCATTACAGAGGTGGTCGCTCTGTCCCCTCTAGGTTTGTAATAATCTTCAAAACTTAACTTAAGGTTAATGTACCTTCCGTGAGTTACTGCCTTAATCCCAACTGTCCCAACCCAGCTGACTCATTGAACGCTCAAAACCGCATTTGCCGGCATTGCGGCTCATTGCTGGTAGTGCGAGGAAATTATCGAGTCAAGCAGCTCTTGGGAGAAGGCGGCTTCGGCAAAACTTTTGAAGTCGAAGATGACCGAGGATCGCTGAAAGTCTTAAAAATTCTGATAGGCAACAACCCCAAAGCCGTCTCTCTGTTTCAGCGAGAAGCCCAAGTTTTAGGAAACTTGCAGCATCCCGGCATTCCCAAAGTGCAGCCAGATGGCTACTTTACTTTTTCGCCCAGAAACAGCCCGCAGCCATTGCACTGCCTGGTGATGGAGAAAATAGAAGGCTCTAATTTAGAAGAGTGGCTAAGCGGTCGGGCAAACCGACCGATCTTGCAAAATCAGGCACTGCTCTGGTTAAAACAGCTGGCAGAAATTTTACATCAAGTCCACCAGCAGCAGTATTTCCATCGCGATATTAAGCCGTCTAACATCATGGTGCGCCCCAACGGCCAGCTGGTGTTGATTGACTTTGGCACCGTTCGGGAAGTCACCGGCACCTATTTAGCTAAAGTTGGCGGCGGTGGCCATAAAGTCACCGGCATTGTTTCACCAGGTTATACGCCACCTGAACAAGCGAATGGCAAAGCAGTTCCCCAGTCTGATTTCTTTGCCTTGGGACGCACCTTTGTCTATTTGTTAACCGGCCACGATCCCAATGATTTCCCCGAAAGTCCCCTGACAGGGGAGTTAATCTGGCGAGATCAGGCCAAGCAAGTTTCCAAGCCGGTGGCCGATTTAATTGATTATTTGATGGCACCGTTTCCAGGAAACCGGCCTCAAAACACCCAAGTCATTTTACAGCGCCTCATCGATTTGGAACGCGCCGCACCTCAGCCTCAGGTTTCTTATCAGCCGGCGCAGTTTCCAGCCAACCATCGGGGAGTTCCACAATACCGAGGCGCGGCGGTTCCCCTGGCTAGCTTGCGCCGTGGGAAAAGCAAAAGACGGTCTGCTACAGTCGCCAAGTCCAGAAACAAAAAGCTCAGCCCGCTTCACCAGAAGTTAGTGGGTGGCCTTGTCTTCCTCGTCGTTGCCGGTGTGGGCGCTAGCCTGCTGTTTGCTGGGGCGGGAATGGAATTTTATCAGTATTTTCCCGCTCAGGTAAATCTGCCGGTGGCCAGTTCGGTGCCACGGGAAGCAGTTTCTGCGAAGGAATTGCAGAGTGAAAAAGCTGTGCGCCGGCCAGAGAACCTTTGGAAAAAGGCTGTTTTCGCCACTACCCTTGCTGATCATTTATGGGGTGTCACCAGCGTTGCCATTAGCGCAGATGGTCAGACCCTTGTCAGCGGCAGTGTTGACAAGACGGTGAAAATTTGGAATCTGCCGGCGGGTAAACTGCTTCATACCCTCACGGGCCATACTAATGAGGTTTGGTCAGTTGCCATCAGTCCAGACGGCAAAACCCTAGCCAGCAGCAGTGGCGACAAAACCGTTAAATTGTGGGATCTCGGCACCGGCACCCTGAAAAGCACCCTGGATGGACATTCCGGTTCGGTCAACACCATTGCTTTCAGTCCCGATGGCAAAACCTTAGCCAGTGGCAGTTTCGACAGCACGGTTAAGTTGTGGAATTTGGCCACCGGCCAAGTGGGCAGTACACTTTCTGGCCACGCAAGCGGGGTGAATGCCCTTGCCTTTAGTCCGGATGGCCGGATGCTAGCCAGTGGTGGCTTTGACAGCACGGTTAAGTTGTGGGATCTGCAAGTTGGTTGTGCCGGTGCACAGCCTTGCAGTCCGATCCAATCCCTTGAGGGTCACTCACGCCGCGTCCAATCTGTTGCCTTTAGCCCAGATGGCCGTACCCTCGCCAGTGGCAGCGTGGATGGCAGCATTAATGTATGGGATCTCAGTCTCGGCCAGTTACAGCGCACATTTCTGGGGCATTTAGATGCAGTCAATGCCGTTGTGATTACTCCAGATAGCAAGACTATGGTCAGTGGGGGGGGCAGTGTGGACGGCACAATAAAGTTGTGGGATTTGGCTACGGGTCAGCTACTGGCTACTGTCAAAGGACATTCAGACTCGATTCATGACCTCGCTCTCGGCCCGGATGGCCAAACCCTGGCGAGTAGCAGTGAGGACTATACGATTAAGATTTGGCGATTGCAGTAGAATAATACAGGAGCAAAAAACTGTTTTCAACGTGTTCTCTTGGATTTTATCTTCGTAATTTTTTTCTAGCTTTTACAGGTTTTGTAACAAAAACTCTTCTTGATTCTATTTTTTTAATCATCTCTTTCTTAGTGTTTAAAAATCAAAAGTATTTTCATCAGTGAACGATTAAAACTTGCCAAATTATGAGTTGCTTAAAACTTGCCGAAAGCCGTGTTCGGTTATCTCTGGAAACCGGCAGCGCGTCTGGTTAAGTCTGGCAGAATTTTAGTGCTGCTTTCTGGCAGAAAAATTCCCTTAAGCTAGCAATCAGATGTCAATATAAAATTTGCTCCCTCTAATACTGTCTTTGCTGATAGCTGATACTGTGACTCAACCTGAAGCTTTACAATCTTTACTCAAAGCTGTTGCCGCCGGCACTGTAACCCCAGAAGACGCCCTGAATAAACTCAAGCATTTTGATTTTGAGCCGGTGGGTGATTTTGCCCGAATTGACAATCACCGCAGCTTGAGAACCGGCTTTCCCGAAGTGATTTGGGGACCGGGTAAAACTCCTGAACAAATCGCTCAGATTATCGAAACAATGCGCCGTAATCATCCGGTTGTGATGGCGACGCGCATTGAACCGGCTGTCTGCGCTCAGTTGCAGGAGAAAGTTAGGGGTCTTTATTATTATCCAGAAGCCCGAATTTGCGCCACTGTGCCGGCAGCGCTACAACCTCAAAATCCAGGTGTAGTTGGCATTTTGAGTGCCGGCACAGCGGATTTGCCGGTGGCGGAGGAAGCCGCTTGCACTGCCAGCCTTTGTGGCTTTGAGGTGCTTCGCCTCTGGGATGTGGGGGTTGCCGGCATTCACCGGCTGCTGAGTAACCGCCATGTGATTGACGCCGCCGATGTGCTGATTGTCGTTGCCGGCATGGAAGGGGCTTTACCGAGTGTCGTTGCCGGGATCGCCGATTGTCCGGTGATTGCTGTTCCCACCAGTGTTGGCTATGGTGCGAGTTTTGGTGGCCTCGCTCCCCTCTTGACAATGTTAAATTCTTGTGCTGCCGGTGTGGGTGTAGTGAATATCGATAATGGCTTTGGTGCAGCTATTTTGGCTGGGCAAATTTTGAGAACCGCTCACAGGTTAAAGCTATCATCAGAAGGAACGTGTTGAAATTTTAACCTCAAAAAATCGGGAGGTTTTACCGGCATTTGGCATTGTTCAGCACGCTAACCCAGGAATCCCAGTTTAGCCTTTGAGTGGAAAAGATGTTTAGCCGGTGTTCGCTAACAGTCTCTAGCAAGCCCATCTGATCGAACAGACCTGCAATAATGTTTAAACGTTTCATATTTTTGACCTAAGTAAGACAGATGGGCAGCACGAACAGTGGCCAAAATTTAGATTCAGAACAATTGCCGGTTGAACTGCAAGCCCTTGCCACTGAGATCCGTACCTTAGCCAAACACCGGCAAGGGGATACACTGGCGATTTTAGAGCTATTGCGGATGCTAGAGACTTTGCATCGAGAGGTTCAGGATAATGTGTTTCAACCGTCTTTACCCGATAACCGGCAGGCGCTATACGCCTTGCTGCGGGATATTGAAGCTGATGGCGGGTGGCCTTATATTCCTCGCATGAAGCTACAATCGCTGTTAAGGAATTTTGCCCCAGAGTCTGCCGGCAAGCCTATCTCAGAAATGCTGACTCCTCAGCATCCTTCCAGTTTCGATAGAGAGAGGGGCAAAGGGGGTAACAATGATAGCGCAGATTGATTCTCGATTTTCAATCTCAAGCCTTGAATTAATCCACAGCTTTCCATTCCACGTTTAATTTGATCCACTTATTTGGCTCAAACTTTAACACTTGCTTGAACACATACAGGCAATCTAACATTTCCGCCGGCTTCATCGGTTGTTCGCAACTGCGCTGCCAGTCAGCCCGATCCATTGTGCCCATAATTAGGTACTCGTTGCCGGTTAAGTCTGGCTGCCGCTGGCTGCATAGATAGGCTAGTTGCTCCTCAACTTCATCCTGATGGGCAATTAGCAAGTCGCAGGCGGGGCAGTAGCGACAAGACTTGTTAAGGACAACCGGCTGTTGCGGTTCAAGATGAATCACCAGGGGCACTTTACGCAGTTTTGTTTTGCCTTCGCACTTCGGGCAGTAAGAGAACCGCACGTCCCTGTAAGGGTTCTGAAAGAAGAATTTGTACCGGCGTGGCTGCTTTCCGATTCGTTTCATCGCCCAAGTCCCATAGCACCTAAAAATTAGATGAGCTTATTATATTTCTGTTTAATGACTTCCTGTTTACCGCTGATCTTAAGTTGCCACCTAAACCGTAATTCTCACACTTCCCGATTCCTTATACCCCTGATCAGCCATGCAGCATCGCCCCACACTCTCTAGGGCGCGGGTATTGCCGGTTTAAGCAGTAGGTTTATTTGTTGCAAGCTTTATTGAATAGCGTTTTGCTTTATTTACGAACCCGACGCTTCGTTTTTTCGTGCCAATATGCGGTTAGAATTTTGGGATTAGGCGGGCCGGCAAGACAGACAACTCTTAACCCTCTTAAAACATCAATAAACTGATAATAAGGGCTATGTCGCAAGCTTCGATCATTCAGGGTAAATACGAGCGCCCCTCTACTGAATCCTTTGGTTCCATACATAAGAGCGACTTCAATCATCGCATTACTAATCGCCCGCTGCTGTTGCCGCCTTTGCAAATGATTGCTATCTTTTCGGCGATTTACGCTAATTAAAATCCCGATATGGGTTTGATTTTCATCTTTTTCGACCAGTCGCGTAATTTTCTTGTTGGCGTCCATTTTTGTAGCCTCTGATTTGATAATTCATGTGGAAGAAGTAGGTAGAACTGGATAGAATATAGAAAAGAGAATCAGGAAAATCAAGCAAAAATTAAATAGAATTCATGCAAACTATTAATTTTTGCGAAGAAATGTAAAAACTAATTAAAAAATTCCTCCATTTGTTAAATACACTCCGCAGAAAGCAGTTTCGGAAAGCTTGGCAAAAATCATGTGCTAGAAGCGTGTAGAGCACCTGCAACCACTCTCACCCTCAATGCAGCAAAGCAGAAAATACCCAACAATTGGGTATATTAAAGTTTTCCCAGTGTTGTCCTGAGATTAACATCGGCACTCTCACGAGGTGTTAAAGATTATTGACTTTTGGAGCAAGAAGCGGGTTAGCGGCGGATCGCGAGGCTTTTTTGACGAAATCTTCAACTTCAGCCAAATGTACAAGGAAATAAAATTCCTCACTTTGCAGCGAATACGTTTGTGAGAGCGAGGAAATCGGCGAGAAATTGGTGATTTGAGAGTATTTTGCCTAATTGTCAGTTTTAAAAGCATTTTCCTGATAGCTGAAAACAGCGATAGCGCAGAAAACCCCGATGAAGAAGTATCTGCTTTGTTCATCTAATGTTTTAGGAGGGTTTCGCTGTGCCGGTGAATACAGATTGGCATTTTTTCCTCAACCTGATTCCCCACAACCGGGTTGCAGGAACCTATGGCATTTTTAAGCCGGTAGGAGAGTTGCTAAGTTTAATGATTCCTCTAAAGCCGGTATAATATTGAATTAATTGGAAAAATCTGCGTGATATAACAAGCCTTCATTACTTCTTTACAGAGTGCAGGCAATCCTTAAATCTTTGATATCAACGCCGGCAATAACAAAGGCAGAATAAAGATAGATTTAATTGTTAAACAATTAGCAATTAGTAAAATAAGATAGGCTAAATTCAGATCAAATATTGTCAAGCTACACTGGAGGGCATGATGACTGTAGCCGTTAATAACTATAGTATTACGTGGGAAAAATTGCCTGATGATTATCAACTAGATGACGAGCCGGTGGATAACCTTAACCAGCCATTGCTAGCCGCAGCCTTAAGCGAAGCCTTAGAATTAGCAGGGCGCATTCAAGAACCGATGCTAATCGCCACTAATTTCGGTCTGTGCGCCACTGTAAGCGGCAAATTTGTGATTAAAGCTCCCGATTGGGTTTATGTGCGCTCTGTGCTGCCAGATGACTCTGATCAGCCTCGCCGCAGTTACACACCTAACCTGGAAGGTGAAGTTCCCTCAATTGTGATGGAGTTTCTTTCAGCGACAGAGGGAGGCGAGTATTCGATTAAGCCAACTTACCCTCCCGGTAAGTGGTTTTTTTACGAACAAATCTTGCAAGTGCCAATCTATGCAATTTTTGAACCGGCAACTGGATTACTGGAGGTGTATCAGTTAAATTCAGGACGCTATCAGCTGCAACAGCCAGATGCAAATCGGCGCTACTGGATTGCCGGCATCGAGTTATTTCTAGGCGTCTGGGAAGGCACAAAGGCAGATCGCACCGGCTACTGGTTGCGCTGGTGGGATGAAAGTGAGCAGTTGTTATTATGGGGTGTGGAATTGGTAGAGCAAGAGCGTCAAGCAAAAGAAGCTGCGCTGCAACAAGCTGAGCGGTTAGCGGCTCACTTGCGTTCCCTTGGCATCAATCCTGATGAAATCTCATCTTGAGTTGACAAGGCAAAAAACCGAGTCTGGCTTGAGTTTGCACCATGCGGTTGGCATGGGTCGAAGTGAAGGAATAACAAACGGCTCAAATGATTCCTATTAAAAGTGGTTAGGCCGTTGTGCGTTTAAATAGGCAAATTAAATTTATTTATTCTGCCGTGGGCTGCTTTTATTAAACTTGCTTTCTTGCCAAGAACTCCCGATTCCCTGTATAATTCCGCGACCGATCAAGCCTAGACCCCGGCCAATTACTTGAGTAAGTACATAAACAACACCGTTGCCGGCAAAAGCAACCGCTGATCGCAAGCGAGGCGCAACCGCATCACGGCTTTCTAGTACCAGCGTTACCGCTAGGGGAATTCCTGACAGTTGCATTAACTCCTCACGGCGGGGGGCATAAATAGGAATTTTCCCGATGCCGCGATAAGTGAACAAGAACAACCAATACCGGCTTTCAAAAATCGCTGTGGGTTCCCCAAAATACTTTTCCAGACGGTATTTCCAAGACAAATTGTTGCGAAACTTTTCAATTGATCGGGTAGAAATCCAGCGCCGGTCATAAAAACTCTGTTTAATTTCCTCTACATCCGGAAAATAATTTAACAGAGGTTGGATCACTGCATTTGCAACTTGAATCATCAAGTTGTGCAGTAAAGCCTCCGCTCGGAGCAACGCTTCTGTACTGCCGGCAGGGTAGGCAACATTGTCAATTTTTAAGGGAGTTTGAAATAGCACATGAGCAATAAATTCAGCAACTTGAGGGATTTTATTCAAAATAGCATTCTGGACAACTGCCTCTTCTTGCAAGAACACCGGCACCACTTCCACCTCACCCACAGGTAGCAATAGCGTATAATATTTGCCAAAAAATTCGGTCGTTACCTTTTCCCACAAATCCCGGACAATTGCATATTGTTTTTCACTAAGCTGATCTGCCTGTACTTCGGAAAAGCGCAGTTCATCCAGCACTTCTTCTAACTGACGCAGGATAATAGATAGCAATTCTTGTTTTTTTTCTGCCCGTAAAATATCAATTTCCAGGGCTACACTCGTCAAATTGGGCAGACTAGAATTTAGCTTAGCAAGAGTCGCTTCAAATAATTCTGAGCGCAACGCTCTAAAACTCATTTCCGAGCCGGTTGTTTGGCGCTGCAACCGGCCTGCTTCCGGGTCAAGCTCTATCGTTTGCCCAGACGCTTCAGGCGAATTTTGGGGCGAAAAGTCTTCTCGCTCGCTCCAGTCATAGGCAGACGGGGGCTGGGGTGCCGGTGGTAAAGAATTTGGAGCCAGCACTTGGTTCACCAACCAGCGGGCGGCTCGCAGTTCTCTTCGGCGTCCCTGTAGAACCGCTCGATCCAAGTCTGATAGAGCCGGATTTTGCAGTTGGACTGTCAAATTCTCAATCGTTGCATCAATTTGCCGCAGCCCAGGTAAACTCAGGGTTCGTCGCAGGTTGGCCAGCGGGCGGCTTGCTCTGGCGTCCGACTTTGCCGGCATTCGCACTTCGGCTGAAGACGGGCGGGGAACCAGCGATCTCAGACTTTTGACATCTGACCAATAAGTGCCGCCATCGGCAACCTCACGGATCGCAGCAATTAACTCAGCAGTGGCTGTACCTTTCGGGCAAAAACCCTTAACACCGGCTCGCTGTACTGCTGTTAGTACCGACAAATCGCTGAAAGCACTGATCACCAACACCGGCACTTGAGGGTACTGAGTGTTCAGCCGGTCGCACAAAGTCAGTCCCGGCATCCCAGCCGGCGCAGACAAGCCCGATCCTAATTCTAAAATGACTAAATCGACCTGATCTACAGCTCTCCCCGTCTCCTGTTTGACACGCTCCTCTAGCAGACGTAAAGCCTCTGAACCCTCTGCAGTTTCTGCCACTACTTGCAAGTCAGGAAACTGCTCACACACAGTACGCAGACCGATGCGAAAAATGGGGTCATCATCAATTAGTAGCAGTTTCAAGGAGCGCTCGCTCATGACACTGGTCAGCGACAAGATAGGATTTAAGCATTTTAAGGATGGATTGCCGCACATCTATTTGTCATTGCCATTAATCTTCCCGCTATCTCCTAGGGATATAGCGGGAAGATCAAGGGTGACATGAAGGTTTGTTTTCAACAATCAAGAATAAAGCAGCGAAAAACCGATTAATCGCTTCCTCTACTTTCTATTCTCAATTCTGCCACCAGGTAGCTCACCTCACTCAATTCCATCCATAGGTAGGGGTTCAGCCGCTGGGGGTGCAGCAGGTGGCGGCGCAGCTGCCGGGGGTTCAGCCGGCGGGGGGTTGTAAGACTCTGCCGGCGGGTAATAAGGTTCTTCTGGCGGGGGGTTGTAAGA
The DNA here is from genome assembly GCF_014695715.1 of Microcoleus sp. FACHB-68. Classification (NCBI taxonomy): domain Bacteria; kingdom Bacillati; phylum Cyanobacteriota; class Cyanophyceae; order Oscillatoriales; family Microcoleaceae; genus Microcoleus; species Microcoleus sp. FACHB-68. The sequence continues at coordinate 237,367 of NZ_JACJOT010000018.1, read as the reverse complement.
CTCTGCTGGCGGGTAATAAGGTTCTTCTGGCGGGGGGCTGTAAGACTCGACCGGCGGCACATAAGGTTCTGCCGGCGGCACATAAGGTTCTGCTGGCGGCACATAAGGTTCTGCCGGCGGCACATAAGGTTCTGCCGGCGGCACATAAGCCTCTGCTGGTGGGTTATACGGTTCTGCCGGCGGTGCGTAATTTTGGGCCGGTGGGTTATAAGCTTCTGCGGGGGGATAATACTCTTGTGCCGGTGGGCTGTAAGATTCTGCTGGATAACTTTCCTGAGCCGTTACAGCAGGTTGCTGAGCCGCACGAATAGCATCCCGTTCTGCCGCCCAGCGACCGATCCCGTCCTGCGCTTCATAATACAGCGCCCGACCGTAACCGATTTGCGATGCCACTTGAATCGCCTCTGTCAGCCGGCCTTGAGCGGCCAGTTTTGTTGCTTCATTCAGCTTAGGCCGGTCTTCCGCAATTTGAATTTGGCCCACCCACTCATCAATAGATGTCCGAGCCTGTTTATATAGTGCCCGCCCTTGGCCAATTTTTTCAGCAATGCGAATTGCGTTGCCCAGATTGCCCTGCTTCGCCACTGTTTGCGCCTGATCCAAGATTGGTTGGTCTTCCAGCGTTTGGATTTGTTTATTCCAAGAAGCGATCAGAGTTTGAGCCTCTATGCGTAAGGGCCGGCCTTGGGTGACTTGACGCGCTTTGGTGATCGCCGCCTTCAAAGCATTAATCGTTCCCGACTCCGCTAATTGCTGGGCCAGCACGACATAAGGCCGGTCTTGTGACTGTTCTAATTGCTTGCGCCACTGGGCGATCAAAGTTTGTGCATAGATGCGTCTGGGGCGTTCCTGCTTCACCATTTGCGCTTGGTCAATGGCCAATTGGTAGGTCAATCCCTGGCCCACACTTGCCAGAGAACTCGCCATCTGAAGCTGAACCAAATCTTTCAGTTGTGCCTGCCAGTCTGTAATTTTTGCCTGAGCTTGTTTGTATAAGGGGCGCTCCGGCCCGAGCTTGCGGGCAGCGGCTTGGGCTTCTAGAACCGCCACAATGGTTGCCGCCGGCTGTTGAGGCCCACTTTTTGTATTAGGTACAAGTATTTCTGCGCGGCTCAGCAAGACAAAGTCTTGAGCTTCTGCATACAGTGAGGATTCCTGCGGAACGCGTTTAGCGATAGAAATCGCCCCATCCAAATCCCGTTCTTGTAGCCGTTTAGCCGCCAAATCGAGCAGCTTTCGGCTCCATTTAACAATATCGGCTTTGGCTAACGTATAGGCATAGCTATTCGAGCCGATTTTGCGAACTAGCGAGAGCGCCTTTTCTAAGTCGTCTGGTGTTTCGTAGGTGGCCAAGTCCCGCGCTTCTTTCAGCTGACCCCACGCCTGTCTTTCCGCAACGATCTGCTTGAGCAACTCACCGTAGCGTTGCTGCCCCCAGTAATCATTTCGCAGACGAACCATCTGTTGAGCGTAGGCGGTTGCTTGCTGCCATTGCTGGGTTTTGATCGCCTCTATCGCTTTATTGTAAAGAATTTTTCCTTTATCCCAATCCTTCTGCCAAAGGGCCATCAGCATTTGAGCGTCGGCATAGACTGGGCTGTTTTTCGGAACATTACCGGCAATTGCGATTGCGCTCTTTAAGTCGCCCCCATCCATTTTATTTTGGGCGATTTCAAGCAGCGATTGTGACCATTCGTCCCGCATCTGGGTTGCCTGACCATAAAGTGGGTGTTCTGCCGGCCAGTCCTTCACCAAGGCCAACCCTTTTACCAGCTGGTCTACCTTGCGCGATGCAGCAGCCTGCTGAGCGCATTGCAGCCGCTCCATATCGGGCGACAGGGGCGAAATACTTTCGCAATTGATGGGCGGCGGCATGGTGATTAACCAGAAAAAGGCACCAGCTGCGGTTCCCCCAAATATGAGAAGCACGCTCAGCCAAATGAGCGGCCATCCCCAATCCCGGCGTCTGGGCTGGCTGTGAGGTTTCGGTGTGTCAGTTTGAACGGGAGTCATCGTGTCACTACTTGGTTGGGGCATCGCGGCAGTGGGGGGATCGGAGTTGGCCCTTGTTGGCCCTACGATCGGTTGGCGCCGGCGTCGCATCAGGAATTTGCGGGCTGTAGGTGTTCGGGATTGGTCAAATTGTCTGTTCGCCATCGCTTCAGCTTTCCGGTGCGCTTTGTTCGCTTGTTGCCTCGGAGGTCTCAGTTAAAACGCCATTAACAGTTTGCCGGCAGCAATTTGCTTGGGTTTAACTTCGATCCCCAAACTCGGTTGGGAACTGGCAGCTTGCCAGCAGAAGGAACGCGTTGTAGCAGGCCAATCTGATTTCACTTCAATACCCACTAAATAAAGTTGGGTATCCGGACAGTTGAGCGTGCCTGCGTTGCTTCCTCTTTTCAGCATGGCTCCATCAGGGCCAAGTCGCTCAATGGCTGCTTGTCAATTGTGAATTGCAAGTCAGTTTGCCGTCATATTATAGGCTTGAGAAGCAACTTGAAAGTGTTTTTAGGCTGAATTGATCGCAATTTGTGTTTGTATTGCCTTAATTTTTTTTCTGACCTTACCGGCCTGAGCAATGGCTAGCCAGACAAACTCAGACTTTTCCCCTAAAATGACACATCAGTGCGATCCGAGCGCTCTATCTGAGCGGGTGCTGTTGTGGCAAGGGTGTCTGCTGGCGAGCGAGCCGGCACTGAGCGATATCCGTAAAAGTCTATCCGATACTCAGTTATCCGCACGCCCGTTTGTTTTTCAAGCTGCTCAATTAATTCTTCCGGTAGTTCCACGTGTACGTCCATAATCTGATTGGTATCCAGACAGTTGACGTGACTGTGGGAGTCGCTGATATTGCCATATAAACGACCGTCAGAGCGTTCTATACACTCGATGATGCCCTGAGTTGATAACGCCTCTAAATTCTGGTACACCGATGTATGACCGATGGCTTTCCCTTGGTGATTTAATCGGTCATAAATCTCTCGTGCTGACAGGTGTTCTTGCGCCTGCCAGAGGAGTTCCAGAATGAAGCGGCGCTGCCGGCTCAAACGCATACCTAGCGTCTGGCAGCGATTCAGAGCATCTTCTAATGAGCGAATTGGTTTCACAGCTACCGCCTCATCTTTCATGCTTCTTTTTATAAAAAGTCAGTCTCAAGAGTCTTTCTAATTATTCTATCCTAGGTTTTTTGAGGCCGGTTGCGATTTCTGGATGCAGCCCCTGTGCTGGGGATGAGCTTAGAGCGAACTGAGGGTGGCAGCAGATATCTCATCATAGCCTCAAGTATTAGGCCAACCGGCACGGGCTGGGTGATCGGCTCTCTGATAAACTACAGGGAAGCGAATCATCTTCGCCTCTTGTTTTTCCCTCTTTCCGTTGTTTTCATGGCCATCACCATCCCGCTTAATTTGGAGTGCTTGCAGCAGTTGGATCTGTCGCCGGCTCAAACTGCGATTGAATCATTGCTCCAGTTGCCAGCGCTTTCGGCTGATGGGCAGCTGCGCTTTGAAATTGACTATCCCAGAGAACCCGAAGATCCGCGAGAACTTTCAGAAATCCCGGAACTGCGGCTGTGGTTTATTCGCTTAGACGCTCGCTATCCCTGGTTGCCGATTTTGCTAGATTGGAAAGCCGGTGAGTTAGCTCGTTATGTGGCAATGCTGGTACCCCACCAGTTCCACCGCACTGAGGGAATTCAGTTTAACCCAGAAGCTTTAGAAATTTTCTTAATGCAGAAAATTTTTGCAAGCGCCGACTGGTTGCACCGGCAGGGTGTCCCCAGCAAATCTAAGTTGATGTCGATGGCTCAAACCCTCGGCTATGACTTGGACGAGTCGTTATTTGACTTAATTAGCAATCCCAATTCTTGACTAACTCCTAGATATAAAGAGTTGTCTGTCAAGTTTTCGCAATATCCTGCGCGACTAATCCGGCAATTGCCAATTTGTAATGAAGAGTGAATAGAACCGATTGCGTTTTTCACTCTTCAGTTCTTCCGCAACAAACTACGCCGGCGGCAAATAAGCCATTGGGTTCTGCGCCCCACCGCCAGGGTGATGAATTTCAAAGTGCAAGTGAGGGCCGGTACTAAAGCCTGTGCTGCCCATTTCAGAAATTTGCTCACCTTGCTCGACTTGCTGACCTTGGCTGACTAAAATCCGGTCGTTGTGAGCGTAGCGAGTCATGCTGCCATCAGGATGTTGAATCTCTACTAAATTGCCGTAGCCCCCTTCATCCCAACCGGCATAAGTAACGACCCCAGAAGCAGCAGCAACAATGGGTGTCCCGATGGGACCAGCAATGTCAATGCCGGCGTGCATCCGCCCCCAGCGCCAGCCATAACCTGAAGTCAAAACTCCCTGAGCCGGCCAGTTATATCCATTAGAATAAGCTGGACTTTTTGGTAAATATGTGTCTGGAGAATTGAGGGGCGGTAACTGTGGCGAATTCATTAAAGGGTTCATTAATGATTCGTACAGTTCGGAACCAAGAGAGGCTTTTGCAATCTGTTGTGGTTCAATTGTCGATTCAGCAACTGCGGTTTCCCAAGCGCTACTTTGAGTTTTTGATGCAAGTTCCCGTTGTTGTTCCCGCAGCTTTTGAATCTGTGCCTGTGAGGTGTTGGAATTTGCAGAGAAACCAGAGGCAGATACAGAGCGATTTCTCTGCGCCGGCACTACCACCGGCTGCTGGGCATCCTGCACTTCTTGTGCCGGCAGATGGGCTTGATTTCTGTCTTTGTGAACCTGATACTTTTCCCGAAGCCTCATCAGATCCGCTCTTAAATTCTCAACGTATTTCTGATTGGGTTGTTCGCTTTGGGAGGCGAGAGAGTTAGCATACCCGCTGGCAATAGAAGTTGAACTTGCTGCTAAAGTTGTGCCGGCTACAGACTGATTACTACTTTCATCAGAGGCTGTTTCCGAAAAGTCAGAACGAATCGCACTTGTTTGAGGAATGTTGAGAGTTTGATTAATTTCGAGCCGGCTCGGATCACTTAACTCATTAAACTTGAGCAGCTCTGTTAAAGAAACCCCATAGGCGCTGGCGATGGACGAGAGTGTTTCTCCGGGCTGTACTTTGTGAAGCACAATATTGGGGGTTACCTCTACGACAGGTACTGTCAGCACTGCCGGTGCCGGTTGAGCGGTGATGGCAGCGGCAGGAAGGACTGTAGCTGGAGATTCAGTCTTATCGGCAACCCTAGGCACTACAGTTTTGAGAGCCGGTTGATCTGCTAGTTTCCCAGAAGACTGTATCAAATCTTTAAACTTCACCTGAACGCCGGCATTAAACGACTCCCTGACGGGGACTGTTGGGATTAACTCTGTGGCTGTCAATTTCTCTTGAGGCGTGCCACTCTGCGAGGCGGGAATCAAGTCGGGTGTGTAAAGGATAACCCGTGTCAGTTCGGGTGCTGCCGGCTCAGTTGCATAGGCAGCATCACCTTGTTGAGGCACGATCAGGCTAGACGCCCCCATCGAAATTGCCAATCCAATTAAAGCCGCTGAAGGACGATCTTTATGACCGGCATCTGAAAAACCTGGCGTAGCGTGTTCCACGATTGCATTCTCCTGTTCTGACTAGCACTTAATCTGACTGGGCAAACCAGTCTAGGCAGATGCACCGAGGAGCTTAGAAAAGTTCAAAATCAACGTAACCGGCTCTATTTAATGAAGTGAGTGTTGATGTGACGCTGTCTTCAGTTTTTTTGTGTTTTCCATCTGTTTCGCTTTTTGAGGGCTAACAGTTTTTGATGACCCGATTGATTGCCACTTCACCTAACTCTTAACTGACACCTATGTTGCTCATGATTCTGGAAAAATCGTGATTCTTTAGAATTAAGGTGGCATTTTCAGAGCCTTCGCTCTTCCAGGGGCGATACGATTTCTTGTCAAATTTAGTGATTGGCGAATGTCGTCTCAAGGATGAGGCTCTACTCAGTCTAGCTTTGCTGATGTCCCCTCAGCAGTTTTAGCGCAGCTATACATCTAGACTCTAGACGGCTCCTGTCTTTATGTAGTTTAAATACTTAAAGAACTATGATCGGCTTCACTGAGAGCTAAATGTAACATTTAATAGTGTCTATCCAAATGCAGAAATTTTTATCAGTAAATTCCCTGATCTTTTTTTTGACTTATTAATAAAATCATTCAAAATATCTGTAAAAGTAGCATATTGGTTAGCTAAACAGTATGAGTTTTTATAGCTATGAAAAAGTTGCTTTATCGGCTCTGTGGTTGAAGAGATCGGTGGAAACGGAAAACAGCGCCTGAGGCAAGAGGCGAAAGCGGGAGCTGAGCACTAAGTACAAATACGATTTAAAATCCATTCAACGGCAATGGGTAAATTTTGGGCGATGTAGTCGGGTTTCGTATGGTGCTGGTAGTCACCGGCAAGCACGCGTTCGCCAAAGCCGGTTTGCACTAAAATGCCAGTACAGCCGGCATTATGGGCCATATCAACATCCGTTGCCTTGTCACCCACCATAAAACTCTGGCTCAAATCCAGATTATGCTCCCACGCGGCAGCGACGAGCATCCCTGTATTAGGTTTGCGCCAAGTGCTCCACCGGGTAAACTCAGGATCGGTTCCGCCTTCCGGTGCGCTTAAGTAAGGACAGTAATAGAGCGCATCCAGTCGAGCACCGGCTTCGGATTCCAGTAGTTGGCAAAGACGCCGGTGTAAAGCGTCCACATGAGCTGCCGGGTAGTAACCCCGCGCTGGGCCAGATTGATTGGAAACTAAACAGCAAAAGATTTGCCGGTCGTTTAACCGGCGCACCGCCTCAGCCACACCGGCAATTAAATGCAGATCCTCCACCCGGTAGAGATAGCCGGCTTCTACATTCAACACACCATCCCGGTCAAGAAATACCGCTGTCCTTTGTGCTTTATCCATACTCCAATGGTCGTTAGTCGGTGATTCGTTATTGCTAATCGCTGAGTGCTGACAAAGGACAAATCATCACTCAGCACGAGAAGGCGCTACTAGCTTCCCCAAACTTTGTCCAGCACCATTTTCGGGGAAATATCCCCCATTTTGCCGGTCGGAGATTTGATGCCGATAAATTTATCGTTAGCCGGCAGCAATTTCTGCGGATCGGTGGGGCCAAACAAAGCAATCGTATAAGTTTGAACGGCTACAGCCAGGTGCATCGGTGCGCTGTCAGTACACAGCATCAAATTTGCGCCGGCAATCATCGCCGCCAACTTTCCAATATCCGCTGGAACAGTCAGTTTGAGATTGGGATTTGACTGTACCAACTGCGTAATCAACGCCTCATCCTCTGGCCCTTGAATCACTACTACCGGCAACTGCGGCTGTCGCTGCTGCAAATCTTGAATAATCTTCTGCCAGCTTGCAGCAGGATAGATTTTGTCAAGACCTTTCGATAGGGCCATTTGGCTAGAACCGCCGTGAACGATCACATAGCCACTTTCCTGAATTCCCAGCTTTTTCTGTTCCTGTTCCGCCCACTGAATATCCTCCTTAAGCAAAGTTACAGCCAACTCTGGACAAGGAGTGGTAATGCCGAACCCTTGCAGCAGATCGTGATACATCTGGGCTGCATATTGCTCAGTTTTGAGAGAAACAGGATTGGTGAGAAACGGACTGCCGATGCCGGCGTAGCCGATGCGCTGGGGAATTCCCGTCAGCCAAAGCAGTAACCCCACACTGGGGCGCTGTCCCAAAGACAGCACAGCTTCGTACTCGCGATCTCGCATGATGCCCAGCAGGTTTCCCCAATCAGCCAGTCCATTGCGATCTTTAAAGTCGAACGCAATTAGCTGAAGAGACTTGTCGTGGAAAAACTTACAAACGCGGTAGGCTCCTTTCGCACGAGGTTCTACAATCACGTCAATTTGAGCGTCGGGGTAAGACCGCTTCAGGTCGTCCAGCGTGGGGAAAAAGAGTATTTGGTCGCCAATTCCACCGGGGACAAGTGCCAGTATTCGCATTGTGGTTGATTGAGCTTGCCAAAGTCTTATTCTATAGGTTGATAGGTAATTTGTACGTTGTCTGTTGCTATCTGCCGGCTCTCTGTTGTGCGAATTCCTCTGCCAATGACCCGCAAGCGATGACTAATGGTGCGTTACCTGTAGCCGTTTTCGAGGAACAAAGCGTGCATTTATTAATTCCAGCGGCAGGAATGGGACGCCGCATGGGGAGCGATCGGAATAAGCTTTTGCTAACTTTACTGGGCAAACCGTTAATTGCCTGGACGCTGCAAGCTGCTGAGGCTGCTGACAAAATTAGCTGGATTGGGATTATTGGTCAGCCAGAGGATTGGCCAGATTTTAAGGCGATTCTGGCAACGTTGTCGTTGCAGGTGCCGGTGGAGTTTGTTCAGGGTGGTGCGACGCGGCAAGAGTCGGTTTACAACGGGTTGCAAGCGCTGCCGGCAGATGCAGAACGGGTACTAATTCACGATGGGGCGCGGTGTTTGGCGACTCCTGAGTTATTTGATCGCTGTGCTGACGCCCTCCTCGATTGCACCGGCCTGATTGCGGCGGTGCCGGTGAAGGATACGATTAAGGTCGTCGAGCCGGCAACGCAAGTAATTCAGCACACACCGGATCGGCGGAATCTGTGGGCCGCCCAGACACCGCAGGGATTTGATGTCAAACTTCTTAAGCAGTGCCATGATCGCGGGCAAAGCGAAGGCTGGGAAGTAACCGATGATGCCGCTTTATTTGAAATGTGTGGCTTGCCGGTGCGAATTGTGCCGGGAGAAGAAACGAATTTGAAGGTCACAACGCCGGTGGATTTGGCCATTGCAGAATTTATCTTACGCCAGCGCCTGCTCAAGCCTGAGTAGGGGCACTGCCGGTTGGTCTATATCCAACGTGTATGTACACGGTAGCTCACAAAAATTGAGCCGGTTATATGCGCTGACTCATTACCCGCTGGTAATTTTTAATAGCTTCAGTGCAATTCGGCTTAATTTCCATTGCAATCCCGTAGGAACTGACAGCCTCTTTATATCGCTGTAACGTTTCGAGTACCTCACCGCGTTTCAACCAAGCTTCATACTCACCCGGCTGGAGTTGAATCGCCTTATCGTAGTTACTCAAAGCTTCTGCGTGCATCGACATTAAACTGTACAGTTGGCCGCGTTTTACCCAGAGTGGGGCATGATTGGGCCATTTTGCCAAAGCTTGATCGTAAGTCGCCAAGGCTTCCGCATATTCCTGCTGCTCTTCTAACGCACGGGCGCGTTTTAGCCTCGGTTCCAGCTCATTGGGCAGCAGTGACACTAATTCGTCATAAACGTTCGCTGCCTCTTCATAACGCTCTAGTCGCTCTAGCGCATGAGCACGTTTCCACCAACAGCGAGAAACCCAATCCGTATCATTTGGGTGTAATTGAATGATTTTGTCATAAGCTGCGCTCGCTTCTGCATATCGATCAAGTGCCTCCAAGGCTTCGCCGCGTTGAAACCATGCCTCAGCAAAATCTGGCCGTAATTGAATGGCATTGCTATAGGCAACAATCGCATCTTTAAACCGGCCTAATCCATAAAGCGCCTTACCCCGACCCACCCAAGCATCCGGCCAATTTGGATTCAGTTTCGTTGCTCGATCAAAAGCAGACAGTGCCGGCGCATATTGTCCCGCTGCAACCAGCGTCAAACCTCGGCCATGCCATGCCAGGGGAATTTCTGGCTGCAATTCAATCGCTTTATCCAAGCACGCCAGCGCCGCCTCATACCATTGATGCTTCAGCGCCATCCCTTTGTGAAACCAAACCGCATAAACATCCGGCTGGATAATAATCGCTTGGTCATAGGAAGCCACAGCATCTGTATAGCGCTGCAACTTTTCAAAAGCCAGCCCCCGATTCAGCCAAGTCTCTATATGATTCGGGTTAAGTTGAAGTGCCCGGTTATAGGAAGCCACTGCAGCGTCGTATCGCTTCACCATCACCAGCGTCGCACCTCGATGAAACAAGGTATCAAAATCATCCGGCTTGAGGTGAAGAGCTCGGTCATAAGCATCGGCTGCGGCAGAGAACTGCTGCACTTGCTGTAGGGCATAACCGAGATGATACCAAACGCCGTGTACATCGGGCTGGAGTTGGCTGGCTTTGCGATAGGCATCCGCCGCCGCTTGGTACTGTTGCAGCGCATCAAATGACCGGCCTTGGTAATACCAAGCTTCATAGCGGTTTGGGTTAATTTGAATGCCCTGATCTAACGATGCCACTGCCTTTTCATACTGCTGCAAGTGGTAGAGCGATTTGCCGCGAAATGTCCAGATCGAAAAGTCATCCGGTTTGAGTTGTAGTGCTTTGTCGTAAGCAGCAACTGCCTCTTGATACCGGCCTAATTTTTCCCATGCCTTACCCAACTGCAACCACCCTGGATGCAACTCTGGCTTAAGTTGCACTGCTTTTTCATAAGCTGTGATTGCTGCTTCATAATTGCCCCGGCTGTACAGCTTGTTGCCTTGCTTTAAGTCGGAGACTTCTCCGCTAAATTTAGAAACCAGCGAATTGGTCAAACCAATTAATTGCTCCAGAGGTCGCCCCAGATCAATCGATTGCCGATTGCGCCGGCGATCTCTGCGACTGCGCCGGCTTTGGTTTACATTGTGGACAATCGCAGTAGAAGACTCTGGCTGGCCTTGGTCAATCCGGGTGTCTGTGACATTGACGGGGTTAGACATAAAGGCAGGACTCCGGTGCTGAGGCTATCACAACTGGAAAGAGTTTTTTATCATCTTATCGCTACCCTCACGAATGTAATCAGCAAATCGTTGTTTAACTGCCGGCGTCACTCTCCTACTGCCGGGACACAATGCGAGTTAAACACTCATTGCCTGAGCAAAAAAAAACACCCCCAACGGGGGTGCTGATAGGAATGAGTGGTTTGACAAACTTTAGTTATTAACTGAAGAGAACGCCACAGAAGAACACTCATCGATCATGTTTGGCTTCTATGGAGTTTGCGTAGCCTTGAAAGTCTTACAGAGCCAGACCAATCTCAGAGGCAACGCGGCTCAACAGTGAGCGCTGGCGGTTTTGACCGGCACGCTGACGATCCAACATCAAAGTGCGAGCTTTTTCTGTAGTAGACAGCGCTGACTTTTTCTCTGAATCTGTTGTGTGAGCAACACCGCGATACTTCAGCTCAACGGTGGGTTGCTGCACCAATTCTTTGTGAGTATTGCAAAATCTCCAATCAAGCCCACGATACTTGCCGGCCAGTTCGCCTTCGTTTGTTTCAACGGCTGCTGGGGTGTAGTCGTAGCTGATTCCGCGATATGTCAATGTCATGGGATTCGCCTCTTAACTTTTATGGGGTGACTTGAGGCGCGTTCCTTCGGGATTACTCCCTACTTCCGTCTCTCTTGTGTCTCTGTGCAGCGACTTGCTGATGAGCTAACGAGAGATGAACGATTTACTTTCTGTATTCATTGTTACCGTTTTTTGGAAAAATGTCAATCTTCTGACAAAACTTTACAATTGCGCTTCCAGACCGGCAATTTCCCCAAAATCGGTAGATCCGGGCACAGAAACGCGCAACAGAAGATTCGCAAGGGCAACTCATCAAGCACTGTTGCCGTCCACATATCGTGCGACACATCAGAGTCAGGGGAATTCGCCTCAACTTACCCGATGCCGGCATTAGCCCTGTGGGCGATGATTGCCGAAAGTTTCCCAGAAACCGTTTAAAACCCAAAGACACTATGAAGCGAAATCAAATAGCAGCGAGTTTAGTTACAGGAAGCATGACGCTAATTCTGGCGTGTGCCCTCAAGCCGGCTGGTGCCCTTTATTCCTCAAATAATTCAGCCCAAAACACCAAGGCTCAAGGACTGCCGGCACAAATAGAAACCTCAAAACCCGTTTATTTAGCGCAAAGCCGGTCAGAAAACGAGAATGAGATAGAAGGCACCTGGAAAATTACCGAAGGCAAAAACCTTGAGGGCGACAAATACACCGGCACCGCAGAAATAGAAGCCCAAAGCAGCGCTGACAACTTATACACTTTCTCTTGGAAAACCTCAGAGGGCGAGTATACAGGACTGGGATTCTTAGAAGATGACCACCTGTTTATTGGCTGGGCACCCGAAGGGGAAGTTTATGGAGTGCTGCTGTATGAAATTCAATCAGACGGCACCTTAGAGGGGAGGTGGACTTACAATACAGCCCCAGATGGCAAAGTCGGCAGAGAAACAGCCACCGGCGGCAGAAAAGACAAAATCGAGGGTGAGTACGAAATTAACGGCAAGGACATTGGCGGGGAATACAATGGACGTATGAACATCAGCCGGTCGGGTGACACCTACCAACTTTCTTGGACAGTCGATGACAAGACCTATCGGGGAGTTGGCTTGCGTTCGGGCGATTGGCTCGTAGTCGGCTGGGGGCCAAAAGATGATTTCGGTGTTTTAGACTATAAGATTAACGGCAGCAAAGCCACAGGTCGCTGGGCGCTTCCAGGCCGGTCTCAGTTAGGCGTAGATAAAATCACCCGCGAACGCTAACACAAAGGCTAGAGGTTAGGTCTAGGGGCCAGAAAGAATCGCAATTTTATCTTCACCCCTAACCTTTCTCTCAAGCAGCTATAACAACAAACCACGAAAGAAATACTGATGGCAGAAAAAAACGAAGGATTCAAAATTGTTAGCGATAACCGGCAAGCCCGCTTCCTTTACGAAATTTTAGAAACTTACGAAGTTGGGATTGAACTCAAAGGCACCGAAGTGAAATCAATCCGTGCCGGCAAAGTCAACCTGCGAGATGGCTACGTCCTAATTCGCAACGGAGAAGCATGGCTGATCAACGTCCACATCTCGCCCTATGAAACAGCCAGCCAATATTTTAATCACGACCCCCGCCGCACCCGCAAGCTGCTAATGCACCGGCAGGAAATCCGCAAATTAATCGGTAAAGTCGAACAGCAAGGCTTAACCATCGTGCCCTTGAAAATGTACTTCAAGCGCGGTTGGGTCAAAATTGACATCGCCCTCGGCAAAGGTAAAAAACTACACGACAAACGCGAAGATGAAAGACGCCGGGAAGACAAGCGAGATATGGAACGGGCCATGAAGCGCTATTAATCCCACTATTCGCGCTATCTGCGTCACAGATGAAGAACGCTCAAAAGCAGACCCCTGCCGGCTTTAAAAATATTTGCCTGACAGCCTCCCTCACCCCACCATCAAGCCATTGTCTCCCGCATGGTACGATTAACGATCTGGCATCCCAATGCCGCTCCCATCTTCCCACCCGATAGCAATGCGTCCTGCCACTGCCTCTGAAACTCTCAGACTCAGTCTCTAGACGCCATGCCAATTCAGACAGAACCCAAAGCTGGCCAATGCGTTTTTCCAAAATTTTGATTGCCAACCGAGGGGAAATCGCCCTCCGCATTCTCCGCACCTGTGAAGAGATGGGGATTGCTACTGTTGCGGTTCACTCCACCATTGACCGGCACGCCCTCCATGTCCAACTGGCTGACGAAGCCGTTTGCATCGGTGAACCCCCCAGTAACAAAAGCTATCTCAATATCCCCAATATCATTTCAGCCGCCCTGACTCGCAACGCCACTGCGATTCATCCAGGGTATGGGTTTTTAGCCGAAAACGCTCGATTTGCTGAAATCTGCGCCGATCACCAAATCACCTTTATTGGCCCTTCCCCAGATGGCATCCGCGCGATGGGCGATAAATCCACCGCCAAGGAAACCATGCAACGTGCCGGCGTTCCCACTGTGCCTGGAAGTGAGGGATTGCTGACGGATGAACGGGAAGCCCAGGAAATTGCCGGTAAAATTGGTTATCCCGTGATGATTAAAGCCACTGCCGGCGGCGGTGGACGCGGGATGCGCCTGGTGCGAGAAGAAAGCCAACTGCCTAAACTATTCCAAGCCGCCCAAGGTGAAGCAGAAGCCGCTTTTGGCAATCCAGGCGTTTATATTGAAAAATTCATCGAACGTCCCCGCCACATCGAATTTCAAATTCTCGCGGATAGCTACGGCAACGTGATCCACCTCGGCGAACGCGAATGCTCTATCCAGCGCCGGCATCAAAAACTCTTAGAAGAAGCCCCTAGCCCAGCCCTCACCCCCCAATTGCGAGAAAAAATGGGGGCGGCAGCCGTTAGAGTCGCTAAATCGATCAACTACATCGGTGCCGGCACGGTGGAGTTTTTACTTGACAATTCGGGTCACTTCTACTTCATGGAAATGAACACCCGGATTCAAGTCGAGCATCCCGTTACAGAAATGATCACCGGACTCGATCTAATCGCCGAGCAAATTAAAATCGCCCAAGGTGAAAAACTCCAACTCACCCAAGATCAAGTGGTGCTACGTGGCCATTCCATCGAATGCCGTATCAACGCTGAAGACCCCGATCACAACTTCCGTCCTTCTCCAGGGCGCATTACAGGGTTCTTGCCTCCCGGTGGCACCGGCGTGAGAATGGATTCCCACGTTTATACGGATTATGAAATTCCGCCCTACTACGACTCTTTAATTGGCAAATTAATTGTCTGGGCACCGGATCGAGCCGGCGCACTCCAGCGAATGAAGCGGGCGCTGCGGGAGTGTGCCATCACCGGCTTACCCACCACAATCGGCTTCCATCAAAGAATACTAGAGAACCCGGCTTTCATAGAAGGCGATGTCTACACCAATTTTGTTGAGCAGATGATGGGGAAATAATAGGTGATGGGGAATTAATTTTTTCGATTCCCCATGCCCTATGCCCTATGCCCTATGCCCCATTAACGCAACATCGTTAACAAGCCTTGTTGACCTAAAAGAATTTCCCGGATCAGGCTGAAAATACCCACCCAGATAATCGGGGTGATATCTACCCCACCAATGGGAGGGACGATTTTACGAGCCGGCACCAAAAACGGTTCAGTGGGCCACGAAACCAAATTAAAGGGCATTTGGTTGAGATTTACTTGGGGATACCAAGTCAAAACAATCCGAAAAATAAATAATAACGTCATCACGGCCAGCAAGGGGCCAAGAATCCAGGTCGCAATCGTTGCAGCAGTCATGGGCAGTTGAAATTCTTAAGTTTTGTAACTGTCTTTCATCTTTTATTGTATCTTCCCTAAGAGCCGGCAGCCCATTCAAGAATTTAGCGCCAGTAATAATAAAGGGATTTAACTCCTAAACTCCAGACGCTCAGGCTCATCGGGTGCGATAAGTCGGCCAGATTCACGCCGCGCTTAGATAACTGCCGGCTCGAATAGCTTCTCAATGGTGTAACAAATGATTAAAATCAAGATTAAAGAAATTTTTCTAAATAAGGAACCCAGAACTTATGACACCTTCACTCGCTAACTTTTTGTGGAGTCTGCTGTGGGGAACTGTAATTGTCCTCATCCCAGCAACCGTCGGTCTGCTTTTTATTAGCCAAAAAGATAAGGTTCGGCGCTCCTAAACCATCTGGGCCTAAAAAACCTCAGTTATCACCAAGGGCCATAACTAAAAAAACTGGCCTGGACTAAATAACTGGGGTTTTGTTATTGTTGAGAGCGAACTTTTTGGACGCACCCGTCAGTCAGCCGGTCGCTGCAAGCCGCCAGATAACCTAGCCACTGAGGTTCAGAACCCCTAACTAGAGGTGGAGATTTTGAGCGTGACTCGCTAACATAGGACTGACACAGGAGATAAGAAATGGTAAACGTCGGATTTAGCTGGAGCAGTCTGCTAGGCATTACGCTGGCGGTGGCGGGGGCAGCACTTTACTTTTTGCGCTCAGTGCGTCCCAGTCTCGCCCGCGATCACGACATTTTCTTCGCAGCAGTGGGTTTACTCTGCGGCGGGATTCTATTTTTCCAAGGATGGCGGCAAGACCCTATTTTGCAGTTCGGTCAATTCTTGCTGACGGGTTCCGCTATCTTCTTTGCCGTAGAAAGCATCCGCCTGCGAAATGTGGCGACACTGCAAGCAAAGCGGAACACACGCATTGTAGATGACGAACGACCCGTCAGCTCGGCATACACTTATGTGGATGCTGAACTCGATGAACTTGAACCGGCAGAAGAAATGCCCCCCAGAGCAAGGATACGGGGAACTCAAGAGTCCCGCCCTTCTCGCAGCAGTCAAGGGTATGAAGATGAGGGCCGGCGTCGCCCTCCCAAGCGCAGCAGAAATGATGACAGATATGGGCCGGAAGATGGCCCTCCTCCCAGCCGCAGCAGAAGTGATGACAGGTATGGGCCAGAAGATCCCCCGGCCTCCAGCCGCAGTAGAGGTGAAGATAGATACGGCACAGAAGCACAGCCTCGCAAGCGCCGGCCACGTCCAGGCGCAGAACGCCCGCCAGCAAGCCGAGCAGACGAGTGGGATGATTCGCCAGTAGAGACGGAAGAAAGACCCCCACGCGCCTCCTCAGCCGGCGCAAACCGCAAACCAAGCGATGGCGAAAGACCGAGAAGGAAACGTCCGCCACAAGAAGAAAGAACCAGCCGGCGGACTTCGGAAACAACAGATCCAACCCCAGGCGAATATGTTGATTTCCAACCCATAGACTCCCCGGATGATGAGCAGGACAATACAGGAAATTTCGATTACTAAATTTGTCCTTTGTCTGATGTTGTTGCCCATGACAACAGACAGAGGATAATTTCATTCTTGAAGCCGGTAACTTCTGGTGAACAGATTCACGCCCAAACAATCTATTCATCGCTGGCTCACCTTGAGCGTTGCGAGTTTAGCAGTCGCCTGTAGCCCCGTCAATCGCACCTTAGAACCCGTTGCAATTAACAGTCGCTATACTGACGAACAGCCGGCGCTTAGTGGCAATGGTCGCTTTTTAGCATTTGTATCTAACCGGGAAGGCAGCCGCAATATTCTGCTGTATGACCGGCAAACCCAGCAGTATGTCAATTTGCCCTACTTGAACCGGCCCGATGCCGTCGCCGACAGTCCCAGCATCAGCAATACAGCCCGTTATATTGTCTATATAGCCAGTGATCGAGGCCGGCCAGAAGTTGAACTCTATGACCGAGTTACAAAAAGGCCAGAAGTTTTAACGCGGGGATATGTCGGCTGGGTACGCAATCCCAGTATTAGCCCAGATGGCCGGTATATCGTGTTTGAGAGCGGGCGGCGCGGTCAGTGGGACATTGAAATGATAGACCGAGGGCCGACCATTGAATTGGATCGTCTTAATGGAGTCCCGTCAAAGTGAAAAGGCTCTAGGGTTTAGAAGCTAAGGGAATATCAAGTTCGCTCTTATCCCATCTTCCCGTCACCCCGTCACCCCCTCTTTTCCGCCTGTGAAACGCGCTATCTTTCTCCTGACTGTCGCCCTCACCGGCACGCTGAGCAGCTGCACCGGCTACCCCCGCATTCTCAGCTTTCCCTTCGATGCCGGAGGGCGAAGCTTAAACAGTCCAGCCGGTGAAGTTACGCCTCAGCTTGCCGGTCGTTATATTGTTTTTATCTCTGATCGCCAGCAAAGCCAAGACGTTTACCTTTACGATGCAGTTGAGCGCCGGCTCATCGATTTGCCTGGGTTAAACGCCCTCGATACCCTCGCTTCCCACCCCGCTGTAACAGAAGACGGGCGCTCAATTGTGTTTGCCGGCAGCCGTGAAGGGCGAGTGGATATCTATCTTTACAACGTACCTACTCGCCAGCTGCGGAACCTCACACCAAACCTTAAAGCTGAAGTTCGCAACCCTACAATTAGTGCCGATGGCAGCACCATTGCCTTTGAAGCCGGTGCACAGGGTCAGTGGAATATTACACTTATAGATGCCTCTGGAAACCCTATAAATACCCCAGATGCGCCTCGCTAAACTCAAGCAACTTTAAATTTAAAAATGTAGATAGCTCGCTCAGTGCCGGCGCTACTACGAACGCAGATACAGGGTGAAAATCCTTTTCTCTATAAGATTCCTAAATTTTAAACCCTAGCCTATAGCGGATAAACGCAGATATCAGTACATTGATCTGTGTTTATCTGTGGTGACAATTTTGATTTCTAATGCCGCCACTCGTTCCGGAAACTCAAGATGAGATTAGGAACGAGTAATCAGTGCTGAGCGTCTTAGCGAAAAAGATAGCGAACGTTGCCAACTTATAAAATAATCCACTCATAAAAACAGTAATTATAACCGCATTATTAAAACTTCGCCTTTCTTTGCGCTTTCCTTGGCGACCGTTGAATTAAAAAATAAAATTATTTATTAATAGGAGTCAAACTATGAATACTAAACTCTTGCCTCTGGCGACATCTGGCATTTTAGCAATTGCAACAGTCATCGGCTCAATCACCATTCCAGCCCTCGCCCCTGCCGGTTTGCTGCCCTCAAGCCGTGCCTTCGCCCAAGACGTAGATGAACAAACCAATATTCGCGTTTACGAAGTCGCCAGTCCTGCCGTCGTCTCCATCGATGCCGGCAGCAGTAACGGCAGTGGCACTATTATTAGCTCTGAAGGTCTGGTGCTAACCAACGCCCACGTTGTCGCCGGATCTCCCCGCAATGTCAGCGTGATTTTATCCGATGGCCGGCGAGTCCAAGCCGAAGTTATTGCCTTTGGTGAGAAGGATCTAGACTTAGCCGTTCTCAAGATTCGGGGACAGAATAACCTGCCCACCATTCCCCTAGCACCTTTGGGTTCCGTCAGAGTGGGCCAGCGAGCCTATGCCATCGGCAATCCCTTCGGACGATTTCAGGGAACCTTTACCGTCGGCATCGTCAGCCGCATCGACCGGCAGCGCGGCTTGATCCAAACAGACGCCGCCATCAATCCCGGCAACTCAGGCGGCCCACTGCTCAACAGTCAGGGAGAATTAATTGGCGTTAACACCGCCATTTTTACAGGTCGTCAAGGCGGCAACATTGGCATCGGTTTTGCCATGTCCCTAGACCGAGTGCAGCCTTTCCTGACAGCAGTCCGGGAAGGACGCGCCCCCCGTGTCTCTCAGGTACAGCAGCAAGCGACCGCTTCGACTAATAACAACTACAAACCCCAGCAAATCGCGCTCAATGGGGCACCCGTCAGCGGCAGACTTGGACCCGGTTCCCTCGTTTTACGGGCAGATAACAGCTTTTTCAACATTTACACATTTCAGGGGAAAGCCGGCCAGCGGATCTCGATTGAAATGGACAGCCAGGAGATCGATCCTTTTTTAATCCTACTCAGCCCTAACGGTCGCGATCTTGGGCAAGATGATGACGGAGGCGGCGGTAACAGCGCCAAAATTGAGGCAACCCTCCCGGGAAACGGCACCTATACGTTGATTGCCAATTCCTCTCAGCCGGGAGAATCCGGGTCTTACAACTTGCGAATCGTTGCCAGTGGTGCCGGCGGTGATACCAGAGGCAATGCCAGGAATCAAGGCCAGCAGGGGAACGTGATCGCGCGGCTAGAAAGCGTTCTCGGTCCCGGCGCGTCTGTTCTTCCCTCTGACGGCAGTTTGTTCCGGCAGACGACCTTTACAGGCCGTGGCGGCCAGTCTGTAACGATTAGCCTAGAAAGTCCTGAGTTTGACACCTATCTCGTCCTGCTCAGTCCAGAGGGTAAAGTTCTTGCACAAAATGACAATGCCGGTGCTGACACAACCAATTCTGCAATTACAGCGACTTTGCCCCGCAGCGGTGTTTACCGCGTGGTTGTTAATGCGCGGGACAGACAAGGCCGAGGCCGGTATACTCTTACCATTCGTTAAACCGTCACGGAGGAAAGTCAGGTTTAGTCGGGTAAATTTTTTCTTGAGGAACCCGACCGAGGTAAATTCCCCATATCTAGACTATTCTCTAACAAATTGACCGAGGGAAAAACTGCGATTGCAATGCGATTTCTTCCCTGCCTTTTAGCTTGATAAAGTGCTTTATCAGCCACACCAATTAGTGTTTCAGGCGAACATTCTTGAGTAGGAATTGTCGTAGCTAATCCCAAACTCAACGTCACATATTGGCTCACCGAAGATTGAGCATGGCCAATCCTAAGCTCTTGGATAGCTAAGCGCATTGCTTCAGCCACGGCGGCTGCCGCCTCAGCGCTTGTATTGGGCAAAATCACCGCAAATTCTTCTCCACCGTATCGGGCAAGTAAATGTGCCGAACTCTGAATTGCTCGGTTTAATGCTCGGGCAATCTGCTGCAAACAATCATCTCCAGCTTGATGCCCATAAGTATCGTTATAGTTTTTAAAATAATCAACATCACACAAAATTAAAGACAGGGGCTTCATCTCCCGCGCCTGCCGCACCCACTCTTGGGATAAATACTGGTCAAACCGGCGGCGATTGGCTACTTGGGTTAAGCCATCTAAGGTCGCGAGGCGCTCTAACTCTCGATTGGCTTTTTGCAGAGCGGCTTCGGCTCGCTGACGAGCGGTGATATCAGAAAATGAAGCAACGACTGCATAAGGTAAAGTTGCACCGGCTCGCAACAGCGGTTGGCAATTAATTGAAATCCAGATCAGTGTCCCATCCGGTTTGTGCAAGCCCATAATTGCATTAGACTGGGGCAAGCCGGTTCGCAAAGCAATCGTGGTTGGATGATATTGTGTTGGAAAAGGAGAACCATCTTCGCGGATCGCTCGCCAGCGCAAAGTGGTATAATTTCGCCCCATTATCTGTTTGGAAGAAAGCCCCAAAATCCTCTGTGCGCTTGCATTACAGGCACTGATGCGTCCATTCGCCTGAACGAGAACAATTCCCTCTGCCATCGCCGCAATCACTGAGCGATAACGCTCCTCACTCTCGCGCAGCGCCTCCTCTGCCCGCACGCGGTAGGTGATATCACGTGCCACGCAAATCACAGAGTTTTGGGAAATGGGAGCAATACTTGTGGCAAACCAAACTTCTCGCTCTTTTATCATCAAGCTGTATTCAAAATTGACAGTCTCTTGAGTGCCAAGCGCAGTTTGGATGTGAGCCATAAAAATATCTGCCGACGTTCTGGGAAAAATTTCGTAGACGGTCTTACCCATCAATTCTTCAGCCGGTTTATATAACAGTGCTGGATTTGTCGGTGCGACTTTGAGATGGCGTCCCTGGGCGTCAATTACGAAGATCAGTTCGCTCATTCCCGCAAACAGTGCTCTCAATTCAGCCTCAGCTTGCTGGAGTGAAGCTGTGCGCTGCTCAACCCGCAGCTCTAGCTGATAATTTGT
Organism: Microcoleus sp. FACHB-68; assembly: GCF_014695715.1. Lineage (NCBI taxonomy): Bacteria > Bacillati > Cyanobacteriota > Cyanophyceae > Oscillatoriales > Microcoleaceae > Microcoleus > Microcoleus sp. FACHB-68. The sequence continues at coordinate 216,258 of NZ_JACJOT010000018.1, read as the reverse complement.
CGTTTCCAAGGCAGTAAACGACTCGCGCAGCTGTCGTGCCATTTGGTTAAACGCACCCGCCAGAACCCTCAGTTCATTTACCCCTCTAAATTCAATATTTTGATCAAGTTCTCCGCCGGCAATGGCTTTGGATGCTTCACTCAAATGGTGTATAGGCTGAGTAATCCAGCGAGCGGTCAAAATTCCCATCACTGTAGCTAACGCTAAAGCAGCCAGCCCTAAGGCGATAGAACTGCGGTTGTTGGCGTGTATTTGCTCCATGAAGTCAGCTTCTGGAACGACGACAACAATTAACCAGTCCAAACCTCGATTGTCACGCAACGGAGTTATCTGAAGGAATTCCTGCTGATCCTCTAGCTGGAAGGTCAGAGACTGGCTACTATTAATTTCGTTAAGATTGCCAAAGCGCTCGATTAAATACTTTGCAGTGGAGCGAATTAAAATATCTTTGCTTTCGGTCGCTTTCATCCGTTGTGCCTGACCGTTTCGCATGACAAACGGCTTATCAAGCGTGGAAGAAGCAATCAATAATCCCGAACGTTCTACGATAAAGCTCTGTGCGGAAGGACTAATTTTTAAGTTGCGGAGAAAGTCACCAATTTGTGAGAGAAATAACGTCGTTCCTAAGACTCCTAACTTCTTGCCGTTTTTGTCGTAGACAGGAAGAATGGCATCGGTTACAACTTCCGCCGTGCCGTAGCCGAGGTAAAGTGGACTCCAGCCCGGTTTCCCTTGTTGCATCGCGGCTTTATACCAAGGCCGTTTTCGAGGATCGTAGGGTCCATTATCTCTTAAACGTTTGTCTCGGTGGCCTTTGCTATTTACCGTGTAGGTATAGAAGTGATTTTTGGTGGAGGCGTCGGCGGCTTCAATGTTAAGGGTGCCATCATCACGAACTCGCGCCACGCCAACAAACTCTCCAAACTCATTGCCCCATTGAATATAGCCCACCGCTTTAAACAAGTTGAGCTGTTTTAAAAAGTAGCTCTCGATGTTGCTTAAGTCTCGCGGACGCAATAAACCCTGCTCAATAGCATCGAGGTTTATCTGATTAACAATGTGGGGGGTTTCTAAGTAGGGGCGAAAGCGTTCTTCGATGCGGGCCGTGGCTGCGGTTTGCAACTGAGCAGTCAGCTCACTCACTGCCTTTTGCCCGTTGCGAAACGATAGCCAGCCGGTCAGTCCCACTGCGGCAAAAATTTGTAAGAGGAAGGGGATAACGAGGACAATGCGAAGCGGCACTTTTGTAGAAAGCTGCGTCGCATTACTGATCAGCAATTTCAGTAACATTTTGACCCTGGAGCCTTAAGGGAGCCAAACATTGAAACTACAAAAAATAACGCGCTGACGTAATAGTTGCTCCGTTTAACCATCGGAGTTTGTTTCAATGTATTACTCTATTTAAATGTCCAGCGTTGTTTTTTGTATGTTTGCTGTGATTAGAAGTGAATAAAGCGAGTGACTCGCAGCCACTCGCTTCGTTTCTTTAGCGTAGCCCCAGCCACGTGAAGAAATCTTGACGGGTGAAAAATTCCAGCACCAGAAGCGCCACAAATCCTAGCATGGCAAATCGCCCGTTAATTTGCTCTGCATAGGCAGTCCAGCCAAAGGCCGGTTCAGGTTGGTTATAAGATTCGGTTTGAGTGGGTGCCGGCGCGGACGGTGTTTCTGGCTTCATAGTTTTTCAGGGGTTTCTTGACTTTCTTGAGCCGACTGTTGCTCTAAACTTTGTACGGATTCAATCAGCGATCGCACAACCGCTGCTCCTTCCGACGGTTCAAATGATAAAGGAAATTTGCGTTTTGCCAACATCCGCAACCCTAATGGGCCGAGGCTGGCTAATCCTTTGATATCACGGAAACTGTTCCCGACAACTTGCAAACCGAACTTGCGCTCATCGATCCAACCACCTTCTTTGACGAGATTGATTAATACTTTGCGGTGGCGGATTTGCCGGCTATCTTGGGCGGTTTTGCGCTCAAGAATTTCTTGTTTGATTTTGCCGATTTGATCCATTGGTGCGACTTCCATCGGACAGACGGCGTTGCAGTAATAGCAGCGGGTACAACCCCAGACGCCGGCGGTGCCTTGGTTGTATTGTTCCAACCGGCTTTCTGTCTGGCCATCGCGGGAGTCTGCCACCATCCGGTAAGCTTTCGCGAGGGCGTGAGGACCGACAAACTGTGGATTGACTTCGCGGGCGTTGCACTCGGAATAACAGGCACCGCAGAGAATGCAATTGCCGGTTTGATTCAGTTGTGCCCGTTCCTCTGGGGTTTGCAGGAACTCACGTTCTGGAACTTGTCGTGCGCCGGTGCTGACATACGGATCGACTGCCTGGAGGTTATCCCAGAAACTGGCCATATCCACGACCAGATCCTTAACCACCGGCATATTGCCCATTGGCGCGATGGTAATTTCTGGGATGCCGTCTGCCGGTGTTCTGGGGGGTGCATCTTGCCCGCCTTTGTTTTTGAGGAGGGCATCCTGTCCTTCCTGTGCCGGCACTTGGGCAGCCTGATTTGCAATTTGCTGTAATCTCGCGAGTTCGCTGCCCACATTCTCCTTACAGGCTAGCGCGGAGCGCCCATCAATTCGCATGGAACAGCTGCCGCAGATGGTGTTGCGGCAATTTTTGCGAAACGCTAGGGTTCCATCTTGCTCCCACTTAATGCGATTGAGGCAATCTAAAATTGTATTGCCCGGTTCCACCTCCAGCGTGTAAGTCTGAATGCGAGGAGAGGAATTTTGATTTTGTCGAACGACCTTAAAACGAACTTGCATAGTTGCTACTCCACCAATCCCGTATAGGGGGATGCTTAGACCATTGTATGCCGGTTAATTCATCAGTTGTGTCGCAGTTATATCCTTATTCAACCCCAGTCGGCAACTTATAGCCATTAGCAATTAATAAAAGGTGAGAATGTTAAATTAAAGCTGTTGCCAGTTGAGGGCTTTGCCAATGACAGTCTCAATTCTCGCCTCAACCCAAATTGAATACCCCGATGAAGATGGCTTACCAATGGCTGAAAGTGATTTCCAGCGCGATTATTTAATGGCTGCTGTTAAATTGCTGGAAATTCACTTCCAGAACCGGCCTGATGTTTACGTTTCTGGAAATCTCTTTATTTACTACGAAGAAGGAAATCCCCAGTCGGTTGTCGCTCCCGATACTTTTGTTGTTATTGGGGTGGAAAAATGCCAGCGCCGTTCCTACAAAACTTGGGAAAATGGGGACAAAACCCCTGATTTTGTGCTAGAAATCACGTCAATGAGTACCCGCAGTCAAGACCAAGGCGCGAAAAAAGGTATTTATGCTTTTTTAGGGGTACGAGAGTATTTTCAGTACGATCCAACCGGCGATTATCTTGATCCTCAACTTCAGGGACTACATCTGGTTGAAGGCAATTATTTTCCAATGCCTCAAACAAGTTTGCCAGATGGGACAAGTTCGGTATCCAGTGAAGTTTTAGGGTTAGATTTGCGAGTTTTGCCAGATGGTAAACTTCGCTTTTACAATCCGACAACAGGTGAATTTTTGCTCACCCATGAAGAAACTGAGCAGGCGCGACGGGAGGCTGAGGCAGCGCGGCAGGAGGCTCAAGAGCGAGCGCAGCGATTAGCCGCTAAACTGCAAGAGTTGGGAATCGATCCAGATGCACTTTAATAAGAGTTGGCGCTCGATTAATGGGGGATGCTGAGGGAAAAGCAATCTCTATGCCGGCTCAAAGCGACTGCACCACAGAAACACGCCCTCGCAAATCGAGCATTTCCACCCGTTAACATCTAGCCGGTGGAAGTGCCAAGATAGTTAACGTAGCCCCTCAGAATTCCCCAAGTCCCATGCAAACCGAACCTCTCTACACCCGCTTGCCCAAAGTTCCGATGTGGCGACGGGCGTGTGCCCTGTTCGTCGATATCCTGCCGGTTTGGCTGCTCAGTTCGCTACTGGTCAATAGTTTTATTCTTGACTTTCTGGTTTGGCTGGGGCTAAGAGTGCTACTGGTGTCGGCAAATCAGGGGCAAAGTCTGGGACGCTGGGCATTTGACATGAAGGTGGTAGACGAACGTTTCGGGAAGTCACCCGGACTGCTAGAGTTAACCAAGCGGGAAGTCCTCACCGGCATTGGAGCTAGCTTGGCCGTGTTTGGTGTTACCAACCTCAATCCCTCAACGGCCCAATACTTGCTGCTAATCGTTCCTTTGCTGCTCGATTGTAGTCTCGCTTACTTCGACCCCATGCGAAAGCAGGCATTTCATGATCGCTTTGCCGCTACGATGGTGGTGTCAACACGCCGGGGTTACTCGCTGGATATTAAAGTTAAAAAATGGGTTGCTCAGTTGCGCCGTTTTGTGAAACAATAGATATTTGTGTTTAATTCTGTACCCCTTCTGATTTTGTAAAAATATGGCTAAGGGTGTCCGCATAATCGTAACCTTGGAATGCACCGAGTGCCGCAGCAACCCAGACAAGCGTTCTGCCGGCGTCTCTCGGTACACCACCACCAAAAACCGCCGCAACACGACGGCTCGTCTAGAACTGAAAAAGTTCTGCACACACTGCAACAAACACACCGAACACAAAGAAATTAAGTAGTCATGAATCATGCGTCAGTCCTCAAAAAACTGACAAATGATAAATGACAACCGACAACCGACAACTGACAACCGACAACTGATAACTGCTATGGCTTATTTCCGCCGCCGTGTTTCCCCCATTAAACCTGGCGATCCGATTGATTACAAAGATGTCGATTTGCTGCGTAAATTTATCACAGAGCGTGGGAAAATTTTGCCACGCCGCATTACAGGTTTGACAGCCAAACAACAGCGAGACATGACACAAGCAATCAAGCGGGCTAGGCTGATTGCTTTATTGCCCTTCATCAACCAAGAAGGATAACTCATTGAGTGGCCAGCGCTGAGTGCAGAGTTTAGTTGTTAGCTGTTAGTTGTAAAAAACTGAGAGCTAATAGCTGATAGCTAAACCTCATTGCTCATCGCTCAAAATCCAAAATATAACTATTCAAAAATCGCATAGAAGCTTGTGGACAAAGGAACGCTGATCGAATTTCGGCTGCACGGAGAGCGTCGGCTCGCTGTGGCAGAATGTCCAGATGGGAAAAAGAACTGGAAAGTAACCGACGAACAGGGTCTATCCCACAGCATTCCTCCCCGACAGCTCAGTTATGAAGTGAAAGGGGCGACTTACAAACCTTCAGAAATTGCCCTTTTTAAAAAAGAAATCCAGCCCTATCTAGACCCATCTAGTTTAGAGGTGGCTTGGGAATTTTTAGTTGAAGAAAATCAGTCAGTGGAGCCGGCAGAAATGGCTCAACTGCTATTTTCCGATCAAACGCCGGCTCAGTGCTACGCGGCTTATTATTTATTGTCTGAAGATAAACTTTATTTCAAGCAAAAAGGCGACCGTTACGAACCGCGCTCAGCGGTTATGGTGGCCGAACTAAAACACCAGCAAGAAGTAGAAAAGCAGCGGCAGCAAGAGTGGCAAGAATTTTTAGAGCGGGTACAACACCGGCTCTGTGGAAAACTGGTGGAGTGGCAAAGCAGCGATCGCGTTCGCATTGAAGCCCTAGAAAGGGTTGCGGTATTAGGAGATGAAGCTTCTCACCGCGCTCCCGCCCTAGAAACACTAGCAGCATTGAAACGCCCCGAAACTCCTCAAGGGGCTTTTCAGCTTTTGGTAGATTTAGGACAGTGGACTGTGCACGAAAATTTATCTTTACGGCGCAGTCAAACTCCGACTCACTTTTCTACCAAGGTGCTGGATGTGGCTCAAAGTTGTTTGAATTCTCCGCCTCCCGATCCTGACACAAATCGGCTGGATCTGACCCATCTTAAGGTGTACACCATCGACGATGAAAGCACCCAAGAAATTGATGATGGGTTGAGTCTGGAATATTTGGAGGATGGGCGAGAACGCTTATGGGTTCATATCGCCGATCCAACTCGGTTGCTGTCGCCTGGGGATGACTTAGATTTGGAAGCGCGCCGGCGCAGCACTACATTGTATCTGCCCACCGGCATGATCCCAATGTTCCCCCCAGAATTGGCAACCGGCCCAATGAGTTTGGTGCAGGGACGCATTTGTTATGCGCTCAGTTTTGGCATCATTTTGGATGAAACAGGGGGCGTGCGGGAATACACCATTCACCCAAGCTCAATCAAACCGACTTATCGGCTCACCTACGAAGATGTGGATGAGATGCTGCATCTGGATCTGCGAACAGAACCAGAAATCTCTGCAATTGCTCAGTGGGCAAAACGCAGACAGACATGGCGGTTATCCCAAGGGGCGATCAGCATCTCCATGCCCGAAGCCATCATTAAAGTTCATGAGGACGATATCACCATTGACGTGATGGAAGACTCGCCCTCACGGCATCTGGTGGCAGAAATGATGATTTTAGCCGGCGAAGTGGCAGCTCGTTACGGTCAGACCCACAGCTTGGCCCTGCCGTTCCGCCATCAACCCCAACCGGAACTGCCTTCAGATGAAGAACTAATTCTGCTGCCGGCAGGGCCAGTGAGAGCTTGTGCGATTCGCCGGTGTATGCCCCGTAGCGAGATGAGTATCACACCGGCACGTCACGCGAGTTTGGGTTTAGATACTTATACTCAAGTCACCTCGCCCATTCGCCGGTATACCGACCTGCTCGCTCACTTTCAACTAAAAGCTCACCTGCGCGGCGATCCCCTGCCCTTTTCGGCAGAACAGATGCAAGAGTTGGTGATGAGTGTGAGTGCGGCTGTGAAAGAGGCAACCTCAGTGGAACGTCAAACCCAACGTTATTGGGGCTTGGAATACCTGCGCCGGCACACAAATGAAGTTTGGCAGGCATTGGTGCTGCGCTGGCTCAGAGAAGACGATAATTTAGGGCTGATTCTGTTAGAAGAATTAGGCTTAGAGTTGGCTTGGCGTTTTCCCCGTTCTGTGACACTGGGCGAACGCTTAGAAATCAAGGTGAGCTACGCAGATCCGCGCAAAGACGAGATTCACTTCCAAGAATTAGTCGCTCAGCCGGCGCAGCACGCAGCTCACTAATGGTTAATCTAATTTCCGCTGAGTTCATGGGAAAAAGTCACTTTATTAAGTAACTTTGTAAATAACAGCCAATCTCTTCCGTATAAAGCATGATAGGTTATCGCCGTTTGTGATAGCTGAAGTCATGTCACTTCAACCTGAGCGCTCCATCAGAATTGAACTCAACATCCAAGCCGAGCACCCAGAGTTATTAGAAGGTTTGGATTTGTGGCTGCGTCTGGGGCTGATTTCTGATGCCCAAGTGAAGCAGTTGTGCCGGCAGTATCTCACCTGTGGATTAGCCTACCAGCCTGTCGTTGTGCCGGCAGAAAAAGAAAGAGACATAACGGTAGAGGAAGCGCCGCCTCCAGCGAAACGCCGCACGCCGCAACCTGTACACTCACTGATGGCAGAACTCAGCGTCCGGTGGCTGCTGTTTCTGGGCGTTTTCATGGTGGTGGTGTCTTCAGGGTTGCTTGCCGCTAGTCAGTGGGAACGCTTTCCGGCATTTGGGCAATACGGCGTTTTGCTGGCTTATACTTTAGTGTTTTGGGCGGTCAGCTACTGGGCAAACCGGCAGCGAAATTTACAGTTAACCGCTCAAACCTTGCAACTCGTTACCCTCCTCTTAGTGCCGGTGAATTTTTGGGCGATGGATGGGTTTCGGTTGTGGAATAATCCCCTGGAATGGCTAACCGTTGCCATTGCGACGGCTTCTCTCACCGGCATCACGGTTTTGCTGCTGAAAAATCAACCCAATGCTTCCCGTCTTGCCCTGATTAATACGTTGGGACTCAGTTACCTGCACTGGGGTTGGAAATTGCCGGCACTTCCCGTTCCCCTGATTGCCGTTTATGCCGGTACAGTCGGAACTTCCCTCGCCACATTTTATCAATACCGGCGCATTTCTCCTCAAACCCCAGAACCTCCTGCCGGCACTGAGGAACAAGCTTCTAACAATATCCAAAAATATGCCCTAACTGGGGCAGCCGTCGTCGCTTATGCCTTAACAATTTTACTGTTCCGGGCGATATTTGTAGCCCGCGTGCCGGTCAATCAGTTGGGGTTAGCGATAGGCATTTGCGGTTGGCTGTTTGCATGGCTATCTCAGCAGGAAACCACCAACCTCACCCCCTCACCTTCTCCCCGTCTTGCCCCGTGGGAACAGATGGGTGCCATTTTAATGCTGATAGGCTGGCTGGTTGCTGTTATGACAGAACCCTGGCAAGCGTTTGGCGTGAGTGGGCTGTTGTTGTGGTTTTTAACCAGTCGTTTGCGCCGGCATTGGCAGCAGGATGATTTAACCGGCATTTACATCATTGGCTTGCAAAGCGTTTGGCTAGCTTGGCGGTTAATTCCAGAGGCAACCCAGCAATGGGCGATCGCCACCGGCACCCAGTTAGCCGGCATTCCCGCAGATGCGCCTTGGGCTTTATTGAGCCTCGCCCTGTTTCCCTATCTAATTTTCATGGTGTGGGTGACAGATTGGCTGCGCCGCCGGCAGAAATTGCCACTTGCCCGCTTTAGCGAACAGCTAGCACTGATATTTGGGACTTGTTTAACGCTGCTGAGTTTACCCTCTGCCTTATTGCGAACGCTCAATTTAGTGGCTTCGACACTCACTTTGGCAGTTCTGACTTGCCGGCAGACGCCCACTAGAGTCGTGCCGGTGTACCTCACCCATATTGCCGGTTTATTAACCATTTGTTCAGCAATTGATTGGATTTGGCCAAATCTCAGTTTAGGCGTTTGGGCGACCATTTTATTAGGGTTGGCAATTGCTGAATGGTTAGTCAGTTTGTATTCAGAATCAAAAATTGGAAATGAAGAATCCAGCGAGCAAAATCTATCTCTATTTATTAATAAAAACAGTAGTTGGTATCTAGGATTAGTGCTTGCCGGCATCAGTTATTTTTTACTTCTCAATAATTACTCTAACTTCCTTAACAACATTGGGAACAGCGATCCAGAATGGGGTCTTGTTTGGCTGATTGCGCCCCTTGCGCTTACGGGGATTGCCAGCCGGTTAAACACATCCCGACGCCCAATTTCTGCGTGGTTGAGTACATCTGCCTTATTCATGGCACAAATCCTCACAGTACAGATGCCGGCAACCCGATTAATTGGTTTGGGTGTCGCCACCGGCTTGATGTTTCTCAACACGCGATATTTAAGGCAATTAAGCGCTGCTATTATCACCCTAGGATTTGGGCTGAGTTTCTTTTACGCCCGACTTTATGAAGGCATTGCCGGTTTTGCCCGACTAACAGCAAATGGCTGGTTTGTTACTGTTGCCGGCACCTTTGCTGTTTTATGGCTATTACGGAGTTTACTGCTCCTCGCCTCTCCTCCAAAAATCGAAGGAGAAAAACCTTCACTCACGGCAATTTACGCACCGGCAGCAGATGCTTGGGCGATTGTATTGGGTGGTGTTGAGCTGTTAATTTTGACGTTTCACTCGTTTGCAGTTTACTGGAAATGGCTCGATCCGAGTGTTCTGGTTTTGATTGCTGCCGGTATTACGCTAGCTGCAATTTTCTATCGTGGCTGGCGGCAACCTTCCAACTGGATGCTTTACAGTTTTGGTTGGGGTTTAGAAGTTTTGGCAGCAGAAACCCTTGGCTTTTTTGGGCGTGAGGTGATTCATTTAGCGATTGCGAATATCGCTTTGGGTTTGATTTTCCAATTGATAGGAGATTGGTGGCAAAGACGTGCCGGCACAGAAAATTTTCCCAGCAGTTGGCACATTTTGCCCCTGCTATATGGCGGTTTGGGTGCGCTATTACGTTGGGGAATTTTTGCAAACTGGACGGGTTTAACGTCTTTGGGTTTAGCCTTAATTGCCATTGGTGTGGGACGCCGGACTCAAAAACTCAAATTTTTAGTTTACTTGGGTTTAATTGGGGCGTCGGTTTCTGCCTATGAAATTCTGGAATATCGAATTTCATCCCTGCCTGCCGGTGATCAATTAATCGCAATGGCTGCTTTAGGAACAAGCATTTTATATACTTATCGCGTACTGAATTTTTGGTTGAGCGATTATTTGCGTTTAAGCAGAGAGGAACTGAAGTTTTTCGCACATTTGCATTGGGCAATTAGCAGTTGCTTCTTGCTTTTAGCTATCAGCTATCCGATTACATCTTACGATTTGGTGGGATTAGGTGCCGGCATTGTTTTAACGCGCTACGCGATTATGCAAGGGCGCGACAACTCTAGTTTAGTTCAGGCGGAAAGCTGGGTTTATTTAGGGATTTTAGAAGCTGCCGGCATCGGAATTTATATGAGCAATAAGCTGCAACTAGCAGCACTATTGCTTCCGTGGGCTGCTGCGATTGCTGCTGCAATTTCTTGTTTTCTCTACGCCTTACCTTGGGAAAATTGGGGCTGGCCAAAAAGACCGTGGTTGCGTTCCGCAGTTGTCATTCCAACCGCAACGGCATTATATAGCAGTCCCACAATTAATCCAACCAGTTTGTTGTTAGTGGCTGGATTTTATCTTTTCCTGGCGCAACTAAATCGGCAAATTCGCATTACCTATCTCAGTGTCTTTTTTATCAATTGGGCGCTGCTTCGCTGGTTTGTGACGTTAAATCTCACCGATGTTTTAGCCTATACAACTCCACCCGCGCTTTCCTTACTTTATCTCGCCCAAGTCGATCCAAGTTTAAAATCAGTAGAACAAAGAGAATTGCGCCACATCCTGCGACTGCTGGGCACCGGCACGATTTGCTTTGTGGCTTTATTCACTTCTAATTGGTTTGTCTGTGGTGTATTGAGTGTTGTGGCAATTTTTGCAGGGTTAACCTTAAGAATCCGGGCTTTTTTATATGTCGGAACTGTAACTTTTTTACTCAACGCAATTAATCAGTTAGTCATTCTCAGCTTAGATTATTCGTTTATGAAATGGATCATCGGTTTGCTCGTTGGCATTGCTTTTATTTCCATTGCTGCCAATTTTGAAACGCGCCGGGAGCAAATTGTCGCTTTTGTCCAGAATTGGATTGAGGAATTACAAGAATGGCAGTAAATAATAAGTCCTGTGTTTTAAGGTAACCCTACTTATTGCCAAAATAAATTTTTTAGATTTAACCACAGATAAGAACGCATCATGCCGGCAGGCATAGACAAAGCATTTATCTGCGGTTAAATCTAACCATTGAGTGAGTCGAATACACCCCTAAAAATCACTCAAAGCTTAAGGCTTATGAGAGGTAATCAGGAGCAAGCGCAACTGACTCAGGTTTGTTCCTCGCCGTTGATAGCGTTGGAGCAATATCGAGGGAACCCAACTGGTTGAGAATGCCATCAAAGCGCATGATTAAATTGTTGGATTTCTCAGCGACATAAAGGTTGGCACCGTCGAATGTAATATCAACAGGATTTCCTAATTTCGAGTTTGCGCCGGCAATTTGGGCGCGAACTGCAACATTGCCATTTGCCGCACCGGCATTATTAATTACAAACAGTTGTCCGTCAGTTGCACTCATGGCACTGCCGACATCTGAAAGCAGCAATGTGTCTGAAGATTCCACGTAGATAATTCCATGCAAGTTGATAGATGCTTTTGCCGTTCCTGTCGGATCGAACGGAGTGATCACTCGTGTTGGGCCGTTGGCACCTTGGGTAACAGAATACTGGTCATAAACGAGTACAGTGCCATCGGTGGCGGCGACAAACAATCGATCTTGTGATGGCGCATAATCAACATCCCAAGGCCGGCGTCCGCCAAGGTCGGTTGTCTTGAATACGGGTGCCACATCGCCTTGCGCTTGGGTACTAAAGGCGAGAATTGCCGGTGTTGCGGCATTATTTTCGGCAACAAAAACCAGACCTAAACTATCAGCAACCTCGACGCCTTTCGGACTAACCATGCCGGTGTTTACACCTGTAATTAGTCGGTCACGCGACGCACTAAATGTGCCGCCATTTCGGCTTTCTGCCTGCCGGTTTACGACTAAAATTCCGCCGTTGGTGTCATTGGTATCAAAGGTAATAAAGGCATCGCCTGTTTGGTCGAAGGTGATGTTTTCTACGCTTGCCACCCCATTAGCGGTGTTAAATGTCGTTTGGGTGGTTTGCAAATTCGTAGAAAGCCGTGCGACGAAGTCAGTGGCACCGGCAGATGGGGGGTTGCTAGTTGTAACGATGGAATTGATAAGCGTGCCTGTAGACTCGATATCGGTGACATCAGGATTAGCCGGCCCTTGAGAAAGTTGAGCAACTAAAGATTCTGGCTTGATTTGGCTGACACTGACTTGAGGCGCAATATCGCCGCTCGGTCCATTAAAGATATTCCTGAAAATCAACAGCCGATCTTTTGCTTTTTCTGCAACTTGAACATCGTTGCCGGTCAAGATCATATCCACTGGATTACCCAGTTGAGTAGCCGGCCCTTCTAGGGTGCGAGATGGAACCACGTTGCCATCAGCGGCGCTGGCGTTGTTGATGACATAAATTCGCCCGTCACTGTTAAAATTGGAGCTTTGCATTGCTGTAGCCGCGCCAACATCAGTAACGACTAATTGATTGCGATTGGGTTCATAAACAATGCCGTGAAGATTCGTAGAAACTTTAGTTCCACTCGCATTTACGAGGTTAATTCTTCGAGAGCTGCCGGCACCGATATTGCTGCCATTTCCAATGTAATTATCGAAGACGCTAACAGTTCCATCGACTAAGGCGACGAACAGCCGGTCTGCGTTTTCATCATAGGCAACGTCCCAAGGTTTGGCCGGCAAAGCGGTGGTCGCAACCGGCGGCACATTCCCTCCGGCGGCGGTTCCAAATACTTTCACATCCCCTGCACCATTGTCTGCAACAAGAATAAATCCTGCTTCCTGCGCGATGGCGATGCCTTTAGGATTGAGCAAGCCGGTTTGAGATCCGGCAATTTCACGGTCTTTTAAAGCTGTAAATGCGTCACCGTTTGCCCGGTTGGCGATTTGAGAAATGGCGCGAATACTGCCGGCACCGGCTGTTACGTCACCGGCTTGATAAAGATTACCGAGTTCATCGAGTTCTACGCCTTCATTGTTGCCGGCGTCAAATCGTTTTTGGAAGTTTAAAGTTCCTATAAACTGATCAACATCGCCAACGTTACCTGTGCCGTTACTAGAAACGTAAATTGCTGAAGGATTGACGGTTTCTCCACCGCCGCTACGTCCTTCTGCAATGCCAAACCGAATGTAATGTTCAATCGCACTCTTACGATTTCCGTTGCTGACATCTGCTGCTACGTCAGCATTATTTTGTAGATAAAAGTTGGGATTAAATTGAGAACTGGGTTGGCGGTTGTTTTCAAATTGACCGTAAACGACGTAATGCTCAATCGCTGAAGTTCCCCCTGATGAGACTGCGGTTGCTACATCTGAATTGTTCTGGAGATAAAAATCGGGATCGAACAAAAATTGGGAGGTGCGGTTGGTTTCAAATTGACCGTAAACGACGAAATGCTCGATTGCCGAGGTTCCGCCTGATGAGACTGCCGTTGCTACATCTGCATTGTTTTGCAGATAAAAATTGGTGTCGAATAGCGCATTCGGGTTACGGTTGGCTTCAAATTGACCGAAACCCATGTATTGCTCAATCGCTGTAGTTGCGCCGGCTGCTACAGCGGCTGCTACGTCTGCATTGGTTTCTAGATAGTAACTTTCGTCAAAAAATGGGTTGACTTCGCGGCTTTCAAATTGCCCATTCTCGATGAAGTGTTCGATGCCGGTGATCACGTCTTTATCAACGTCTGCTTTAACGTCTGGATTTTGATCTAAATAAAAGCCGGTGTCGAAGATAGCGTTAGGATTTCTGCCTTCAAATTGACCATGCAAAATGAAGTGGTCAAACGCATTGCCAGTTACATCTGAATTGGTATCAATATAATAGCCTTGATCAAAAAAGGCGCTAGGATTACGCCCCTCAGATTTACCGTATAACTCGAAGTGTTCATACCCGTTGTTATAAATGCCGGCGTTAACTGCTATTGCTACATCCTGGTTCTGGGATAAGTAAAAGTTTTCATTGAACAGCCCTTGCGCGTCTAACATAAGTGATGATCCGAAATACAAAGTACAAACAAACTGAAAACTAGAATCGTCTCTGGTGCGATCCCGAAGCTGGATGGAGTGCTAAAGGGCTACTTTCACAGCTAAAGCAGTGGTGAGCGCAGCTAGAGCAATACAGTTGCAAGATTTTACCACAAAGCGTACTCATCCTTATTTTTTAGTGAATGATTTGCATTTTGCCTCTCGTCGATCAAACGTTTGTGAAGAACCCACTAAAATTGTGAAAAAAAAATGAAATTAGGATTTAATAGGTTTTAGATTTTCTAGCCTTCGGGAATTTACAACACCTATTTCAGCCTATATTTAAAAACATTATTAATTAATATTTAAAAACCTTAAAATATTGAAAATTAATCTAGAATTTTTATAAAGACATAGTTTAACACGTACGCCCCCTTCAAAACTTTATGCCAGATCAAATTATTCACGCTCAACCGGCTTTAGAATTTATCCCACCGGCACTTAACCCCCTAATTTTATGGGGCTGTCAAAAGCTGCTGCCGGCGTGGCTGCCGTTGCGGACAACCATTACGGATATTCAAGCTGATAATGTTGCGGAGTTAGTCGAACTTTTTCATCAATTTCAGGAAGGTAAAATTCGCTTTTTGTTGGCATTCCGTCACCCGAATACAGACGATCCTTACTGTCTAGGATACTTAGCTTGGCAGCTAGTGCCACAAGTTGCCAGAGAAAAGGGAATACGTCTAAAATATCCCACTCATTTTCATTTTATTTATGATCGAGGAATTCCTCTGTGGGCTGGGGAACAAATCGGCTGGTTATATTCCCAATTAGGTGGCACTCCTATCCAGCGAGGAAAAATAGATCGCCTGGGATTACGTTCGGCGCGTGAGTTATTTGTTGACGGTAAATTGCCAATTGCAGCCGCCCCAGAAGGCGCTACAAACGGTCATAATGAACTCGTCAGTCCTTTAGAACCTGGAATCGCTCAATTAGGCTTTTGGTGTGCGGAAGATTTATTAAAAGCTGGACGATCTGAACAAGTTTTAATAGTCCCCATCGGAATTCAATATAGTTATGTAGAAGAACCTTGGGATGCAGTGGATAAACTATTAAGTCAGTTAGAGACAGAATGCGGTTTGCCGGCTTTTGAAAGCAGTTCAGAATCTCTGGAAAACCCAAACTCTGAAATTCAAAGTTCTTTTTACCGCCGGCTGATTCGGATAGGGGGGCACTTATTGGCGATGATGGAGGAATTTTACAGCCAGTTTTATCATCGGAAATTACCCCAAACCAGCGGAAGTGAAGAATTATCTACTCGACTTTATGCCTTACTGGATGTCGCCTTGCAAGTTGCAGAAGAGTATTTTAATTTACCACCTAAAGGCAGTTTAATTGATCGATGCCGGCGATTAGAACAAGCCGGTTGGGATCGAATTTATCGAGAAGATATCAAGGACTTTGAAACATTATCTCTACTAGAACGTGGACTTGCAGATCGCATTGCCGAAGAAGCTAACTTGCGAATGTGGCACATGAGACTCGCGGAAAGTTTTGTGGCGGTAACAGGGCAATATGTTAAAGAAAAACCCACGGTTGAACGATTTGCTGAAACCGCTTTACTCTTGCGAGATGTGATGACTCGGATTCAGGGAGGCAATCCTTTTGGACGCCCGAAATTAGGTAAACAACGCGTGCAAATGACGGTGGGTGAACCGATTTCTGTTACCGATAGGTGGGATGCTTATAAAAGCAGCCGGCGATCTGCGGTTGCCGGTTTAACGAAAGACTTACAAACGGCTTTAGAAAGTATGATTTTTTAGTTTTTCAGGAAAAATCTCGCTGCCGATGGGCGAGATTTCGCTAAACTAGAGTTAAGCAAAAACGCACAATTTCTCGCAGTTTGGAGTTTCCCTCAAAATGCTAAAATTGAAAGTAGCTTCTTTAACAGTAACCAGTCTCCTTTTATTTCTATCTGCCGGCTGTTCTAACTCGTCACAACCTCAAAATACTCCGGCTTCACCAGCCGTAACAGAAACACCGGCACCTGGATTAACTCCCATTAATAGAGTAAAAGATAAAGTGAATGACGCACAGGAAAAAGATAACCAAAGACGAGAGGAGACGCAGAATCCTTAAAATTATTCAGTCGTCTTTTTGAATAAACAGGTAAACATCATCTTGCTGGTAATGAAGTTTAAATTCTGGCTTGTTTTTAAGTTGAGTGACTAAGCCGGCAGCAAATTCTGGCGAACTATTCCACCCCGGATCTCGCAAATTTAGCAAAATATATTTAAATTCAGCTAAATTTGCCGGTGGTGAAGTTGTATCGGTAAATTTTATAAATTGCCGATTGCTTAAATGCGGGGAAATTTCATGAGTTGTTAAAACGCTTTCTTCTGTTTTAATTTGAGCAATTGCCTGTCGTGTCGCTTTCCAAGTATCTAGGGAATCTAGATAGATAGATCCAAAATACCCGTATTTGGCTAAAGCGAGAAATGCTAAAAATGACCATAAAATAAGCGACAATAAACTTCCCTGTCGCATTGCGAGAAAAGAAACAGAAGGAAAATTTGAGAAAAAAGAATTCTTTTGTTGCCTTTCTAAGGCAGGATATTTTTCCTTTGCCGCAAGGTTAGAAATGACTGCCAGCAGCAGAAAAGGCAACACCGGCAGCGAATATTGCTGCACCAAATTTCGTTGCGTTGCCGCTTCTGATAAAATATTTAAAACGAGTGTGGGAACCGCACCCACTAACGGCGCAAGATGCTGCGGCGACAACCACCAAATCACTGGCAATACCAATAATGCCAAATATTCTAATGTTGTAAGGGAAAAGATTTTGCCCAAAATAAGTGCCGGTTGCAATAGCACATTCTTAAGGACTTCTGGCGCAGAATTCCCCAGATAACTGTAACGCGGTAAATGACGCGCTACAGATGCCGCATTGCTCCCAAAAAATGGAATAATAAACTGTGTGGCAATGAGAAACCAAGCGACACCGGCAGCAATGGCAATTGTTCCAAATAACCGCTTTTTCTCAAAAAAAATCAGCCAGAAACCCATCGCCACAATTGTCAGCGCCAAAACCGCTTTGCAACTTAAAACCAAGGCAATTGCTAAACAAAACCATCCGATTTGATTCTGTCTCGCTGCTAAAATTGCCCATAAAAGTGCCGGCAGTGCAATCACTTCTGGGTGAAAATCGAATAAATTGAGATTAAAAACCAGCGGATAAAGAAGATAAACCCCAGCCATTGCCAACGCCGGCTTCTCCTGCAACCCAGCTAACTTAGCAAGCTGCCATGCCGGCAGTGCACCCAACGCCAAGGCAACCGCTTGCACAGCCAGTAACCCGTGCACATCGGGATAAATTTTGTACAGCAAAGCCAGTGGGTACAGAATTAAAGCGGCATGATCGCCAAGAATGTGAAACCCGATAAACGAAGAAATTGCCGGCTTTCCCTGGCTAATCAGATAAACCGCTTGATCAAAAATTCCCAAATCAAACGCGCCAGATTGAAATAAAGCGTGTCGCAAACTGCTGCAAGCAAAAAAAATCACCGCAGCCGCGCCGGCAATCCAATACACTGCATTATATTTAATATTTGTCAAGATAAAGCTACGAATATTTTGACTCAACATAATTAATTAACTATGCCCAATGCCCCATGCCCAATGCCCCATGCCCCATCCCCCTCTTTTCCCAAAAGTGAAACGCCACGTCTCTATATCAGCGATCCCGTCCTTGTTTATAGTGGAATTGCCCTATAAATCTTAAACAATTGTGAAAGCGATTACTCTCCTCGGCTCCACCGGCTCTATTGGCACTCAGACCTTAGATATTGTCGCTCAATACCCCGATCAGTTTCGCATTGTCGGATTGGCAGCAGGACGCAATGTGGAAATGCTGGCGCAGCAGATCCGGCAGTTCAAACCGGCAATCGTCGCCATTTGTGACGAAGACAAATTAGCCGAACTGAAAGAAGCGATCGCAGATATCGATCCCCAACCGATCCTGCTAGCTGGGGAAGCCGGTGTCATAGAAGTCGCCCGATATGGAGATGCCGAAGCCGTTGTCACCGGCATTGTCGGTTGCGCCGGCTTGTTGCCTACGATTGCCGCCATCGAAGCCGGTAAAGATATTGCCTTAGCGAATAAAGAAACATTGATTGCCGGTGGGCCGGTTGTCAACCCCCTCGTCGAGAAACACCGCGTCAAACTGCTGCCGGCGGATTCTGAACATTCTGCCATTTTTCAGTGCCTCCAAGGCGTCCCTCCCGGAGGCTTGCGGCGAATTCTGCTAACCGCCTCTGGGGGTGCCTTCCGTGATTGGCCGGTGGAGAAACTGTCACAAGTCACCGTTGCCGATGCACTTAAACATCCTAACTGGTCAATGGGCCGCAAAATCACCGTTGATTCTGCCACTTTAATGAATAAAGGTTTAGAAGTCATTGAAGCGCATTATCTCTTCGGTTTAGATTACGACCGCATCGACATTGTGATTCACCCGCAAAGCATTATTCACTCCTTAATTGAGTTGCAAGATACCTCAGTTTTAGCTCAATTAGGTTGGCCTGATATGCGTTTACCCTTGCTTTATGCCTTATCTTGGCCAGAGCGAATTTATACCGATTGGGAACCCCTAAATTTAGTTAAAGCTGGGGATTTAACTTTCCGTGAACCGGATCATCAAAAGTATCCTTGTATGCAGCTTGCTTATAATGCCGGTCGTGCCGGTGGTTCCATGACGGCTGTTTTAAATGCCGCAAATGAGCAGGCTGTCGCCCTATTTTTAGATGAAAAAGTTCAATTCTTAGACATTCCCCGATTAATTGAATCTGCCTGCGATAAACATCAAGCCGATAACTCTCAAACTCCTTCTTTGGATGATATCCTGGCAGCCGATCAATGGGCGCGGCAAGAAGTTCTCGCGGCGAGTGAAAAGCTAGATGGGCGGGAACGTCTAATTTCCCTGCGATAAAATGAAGTAATCCCCATTTTCCAGGTAAAAATTGAATGAAAGCTGAAACGAAGCCGGCAGTGTTTGAACTGAAGCAGCTAATTGTCCCTCCCGGCAATAGAGTGGAATTGAAAAACATTTCTTGGGAGATGTTTGAAAACATCCTTACCTCTCTGGGTGAGGGTTACGCGGCTCGACTTGCCTATGATAATGGAACCTTAGAAATCAAAATGCCACTACCAGGACATGAGGATGACAAAGAAATTATTAGTGATTTAGTGAAAGCACTCTTGGAACAACTTGAAATTCAATATAGAACGCTCGGTTCTACCACTTTCAAAAATCAAAACATGGCTAAGGGGATAGAACCCGATCAGTGTTTCTATATTCACAATGAACCTGCCATCAGAGGCAAACGTGAGATTGATTTAAACACAGAACCTCCACCAGATTTGGCACTTGAAATTGATATTACCAGTGATTCGCGCGTCCGATTTAACAGCTACGAGGGTTTGGGCGTACCTGAATTGTGGAGATACGATGGGCAACTGCTGCAAATATTCCTCATTCAGGAGGGAAAATATGTTGAGTCTAACACCAGCCAAAATTTCCCAACAATCCCCATCATTGAGGTAATTCCGCAATATGTTAAGCAAAGCCAAACCGCAGGGAGAATCGCAACTTTCAAAACTTTTCGAGCTTGGGTAAGGGAGCAATTACAGCAGTGAGCCGGCTCCAAAATTAAAGATATAATAGAGATGG
Source organism: Microcoleus sp. FACHB-68 (assembly GCF_014695715.1). NCBI lineage: Bacteria > Bacillati > Cyanobacteriota > Cyanophyceae > Oscillatoriales > Microcoleaceae > Microcoleus > Microcoleus sp. FACHB-68. The sequence goes on along the minus strand of NZ_JACJOT010000018.1, from coordinate 196,469 downwards.
ATATTTCAATCAGTTGTAAAATCTGGTTCCCAAAAATTTGGTTTCGGCATTTTAAGGAAAAACCCAGGCATTAAAAGACAATTTGCCCTAAAAAGTTGCTTTAAATAAGCAGAAACAAGCAACTCCTAGAGCGAGTTATAAGCCGGCTCACTTCTAAATTTAGGCCAAGCTAAAAAAGACAATTAAGCAAGCTAACCAGTTGCCGGCGCAAGAACCCCTGCCGGCGACTAAGGTGTGATTAAGAAGCAAATGAAAGTAACAAGCTTGAAAACTCTTACAATCTGACTTTGCTTAAACTTGCCGGCTTAGTAGCGCAATCAAGCCGGCGTAGGCAAATCGCCATCACAAGGTGCATCCCCATGCGTGCAAAAATGATTAATTTCCGGACTTCCCGTAGAATCCGTTCTTTCTACTGAAGCCCCTTTAAAGTGCCCAACCCAGTTTTTACAGTTGTTTCAATAGGGATGCTACCACGCTTATGTCACTCAACCTAATCACTCTACTCGCTGCCTTAATTGTGTCTTGGCTGGTTTTTACCGCGTTAATCAACTTGCTCAAGACCACCCTTAAAACCGCAGTTTCAATTGCAGCCATTGTTCTTGTCTTGCAACTGGCTTTCGGCATTGGCCCTCAACAGCTTTGGCAGCAGCTGATCGAACTCCCGCAAACAGTTTTGCAGCAAGTCATCGGCAAGAAATGAGATCCAGAAAACTTAAAGCTTCCTGGTATCAGCAACCTCAGCTAGCCCTAACCCCTCTGCCCTAGACCCTTTTAATATTCCATCTTCCACATAAAGGACTCGGTCAGCAATATCCATAATCCGGGGATCGTGCGTCACCATTAGCACGGTGCAGCCACCTTCTTTGGCCAACTGACTCAGTAGTTCAATGACTGCGTGCCCGTTTTGCGAGTCTAGGGCAGCAGTGGGTTCATCCGCCATAATCAGTTGAGGACTGCCGGCTAGTGCCCGTGCGATCGCCACTCGCTGTTTTTGCCCACCCGACAGTTCACGAGGCAGCAGTTTCGCTTTGTCGCTCAACCCCACCTGTTCTAGCAGTATTTGAGCTTGATTTCTCCGATTTCGGCCCCCAACGCCTTTCACTTTCAGGGCCACTTCCACATTCTCTGCTGCCGTTAAGGCTGGAAATAAGTTAAATCCCTGAAAAATAAAACCAATATTGTGCAAGCGGAAGTGAGCTAGCTCAGCACGAGACATACTGGTAATCTCTTCTCCCAGAAGGTAAACTCTGCCGGCACTGGGCGTCAGCAGCCCAGCTAAAATTGACAGCAAAGTTGTCTTGCCCGAACCAGAGGGACCCATCAACAGTTGAACATCGCCCCGCTGGATATCTAAGTTGATTCCTTTGAGGGCTTTAAACTGCTGCCGTCCAGATTGGAAGACCATCTCTAATCTCTTAGCAACGATGGCTTCTGTTTTGGTATTGACCGAGCCTAAAGTAGCAGCTGGCACCTGAGTTTTTATGTTAGCCGACTTAGTAAGGTGAATTTGAGAAACAGTCATATATTAAAGTGTTGAGGAGACTGGCTCAGCTAGCAAGAGAGAAAGAGAAAAATTTAAGAAGAGGTTTGGCGGTTCATATTAACTCCAAAATCATCAGAGATAAATCCGGAGTCTAACCCCATCAAATACTGGTATTTAACAGCATTGAGACCGCTACAACTATCAAGACGCCAGCCACAATTTTAAGTGTCATGCCTTGAATACAATAGCGGGATCGACACGAGTGACTTTTTGAATTGCAAACAGCGCTGAACTGACGCACATCAACACGGTGATCCCAAAGACAATGCCGGCGCTTGTCGGTGTAATTAAAATCATGATTCCCTGAGTTGCTAACGTCCAATTGCCCAAACCCCAGCAGACCAGCATACCAGGGACATAGCCTAAAACTGCCATCCATAATGCTTGCTCCACAATAATGCCGTAAATTACCCAATCCGATGCACCCATCGCTTTGAGCGTGCCAAATTCTTTAATATGGTCGGATGCTGAGGCGTAGAGGATCTGACCAACAATGACGGTGCCTACAAGGATACCGACTGCCGCCCCTAATCCTAAGATGAAGCCAATTCCAGTTCGCTGCAACCAGTAATTTCGAGTATGCTGTGCCATTTCCGCTCGCGTATAGGCTCGTGCGTTTGGCAAAGCGGCTTCGAGATCCCGTTTGAGTGCCTGCAGATCGTAGCCGGCTTTGGCTTTTACCAACACATAAGTGATCTGATCTTTGGCGGTTAATTTTCTGGGTGCTGCCGGCTTTCCCTTGTCAGCGGCAGCGGTTTCCAACTTCTGCCTAAATTCCTTGGTGGCCGCTAATTCTTTAAGCTTTTCTGGGGGTAAACCGGCTAGCTGTTCGGCGAGTGCTGGATCGATTTGACCGCTGGCGGCTAATGCTCGGATTTGATCTGGAGTGAGATTTTCTGGCGTAGCAGCAAGGGTTGCTGAGGGGGGAGTGGAATTGACATAGACGTTAGCGTTTTCCAGTGAGGTGTACATAAAAGCACTGGAGACGATGGATTGAGTGCCGGCTGTCCAACCCACCAACCGAGCTGGAAAGGCTCCGACTTCAACCTCATCACCCACCCATTGCACGTTCAGGGATTTTAAGGTGCTTTTGTCCACCATGACGGTGTAAGGTTCTTTGAGGAAACTCAGGCTTCCCCGTTCAATTGGTTGTGGTGCAAATAATTGCCCTTGTGGGTTAAATCCGATGACTCTCACCAGAGAAATCGTCCCCAAGGGATCGCGCCAGATCGAGGCTTTCACCTGAAGCGCTTCTGCTCGCTCGACACCGGCTATTTTTTGCGTTTGGGCGACTTGCTCGTAAAAGAGGGGTAGGGTGAGTTCAAAGTTCACCATGTATTTTGAAGCTACCCAAATATCGGCGTTGGATTGATCAATGACAAGGGCAGTAGAGCGGGTAAATCCATTGAGAATGCCGGTTTGGATGGTAACTAAACTCACCGCAAACATAATCCCAGCTTGGGCAACGAGGAAGCGAGGAATGTCTTCAAATAAGTTTTTACGCGCAATTGAAGCCATGCTGGGTTTTGCTCTATCAATAAGGCAAGATGCGATCTGTCAGGCTGTTCCTTTTTAAGGCCAAAGCCGGCGCAGTTGTGTTATTCAGGATTAATCAATCTGCTGGCTGCTAATCGTTTTATTCTGAGTGCCTAGCTTAAGCTCAGGATTGCTTTCTAGCTTACTCTGGGTCAGAATTTTGTGACTTCATCTATTTGAATCACCCAATCAGGTGATTTTAGATGCTTGCAGATGTAAACGCCGAGCCGGCTGCGTTTCTCAGAAAATGACGATTTTAATCAGTAAAGCAGCCTGAGCGTTACTTTGCTATTTTTAATACATTATAACTATTTGTAAACTTTGCTAGGAATTCTCCCGTTTTCTGCACCCGCTAAGGTTTCAGGGGCGACGGCTGATCGTTGTGTGTTAATAGCTGTACCCTCTGCGCCGGCAAGCTTTTAAGAGCGCGGCTACGTTGCGGCGAAGAGTGAGTGCTATTGATTTGATAGCTTAGTTGGCCGGCTGTGTCCAGGGGGTGGCACCTATCATGCGGATGTGCTTGTCTGAATTGTTTATTTTTGGTTGATTTTTTCACCGTAGATAAACGCAGATGCTGGCGCAGTCTGTCGTTAATAATAGATAGATAAGCGCAGATAGCATTAAGAGTTTAATTGGCTTGAGTTTGGGATGTTAATTTTTTTTGAAGTTTTATTTTTATTGTTTAAATGAGGATTATTTGCGCTTTATTTTTAATAACTTTACTGACTTTGTTAAAAAAATAAGATTTCAAAAGTTAAAAAAATAAATTATTACATAAATACACAATTAAATTTAAGCCTTAAACAAAATTTAAACTCTCCTGCATTTAGCTCTAAAATTTTGCAACTATTATGCCCTCAGCATAGATTTGGCAGATGGATTCCAGTAAACTAGAGTACATCACGACGGAGTTGAGAATTTCTTAAGTCGTTGTTTTTTTTCAGGGAGAGTTCAACTATGGCAACCACCTTTACAGGAAATTCGTTCGGTCAGTTTGGAGAGCCATCTGAGCCAAACTCTTGGGCGGTAATTTCGCTAACCAATCAAAATACTGGCACGAACAACCGGCTGACTTGGGGAATACCGGCACAGGACAGTTTCAACAGCTACGTCCAATATGACGGCACAAACTTTAACGCTGAACCAAATAGCCTCTTCAGCCTTGGACAACTAACTTACGCGAATGGAAGCTTTCAATCCGGCGGCTTTAATGGAGATTTCCCCCTCAATGTTTCTCTGGCCTTAAACTCTCCGATAACTGGCCAAACCAACTTTGACTTTTCATTTAACATCTTCAACACGCCGAACACCACTGGCGATCCAGTTGAGGATGGGGATCGGCTGCGGTTTTCCACTGGGGGTCTGAGCCGTCAATCATTCACCTTTGACGGGAAACAATACACGCTCGAATTGTTTGGTTTTTCAGCGGATGGTGGCAACCAATTCACGAGCCAATTTAACTCACCCGAAGAAACCGTTGCCACAGCCTCACTGTACGGCAGAATCTCGCCGGTTGTCACCTCTACAATTATTCAAGATTATGACCTCCTGTTTACATTTAGGAGTGTCACAACTGTGATTGCAATTGGCTATATCAATGCCAATTATTATGATTTGTCTGATGCCGGCGAAACCATTGAAATTTCTAATTTATTAGATGCCGGTCAATATCAAGGAGGCGTGCGGGGTTTAGCCGGCAACGACCGAGTTTTCGGCACCTTTGAAAATGATGTCGTCAACGGCGGCAGCGGTGCAGACTTTCTTGTTGGATACGGCGGCGTTGACTACTTGGTGGGTGACGACGATAGCGATCAGGTTTTCGGCGGCCAAAGCAATGATATTCTCAACGGAAATATGGCCGATGACTGGGTCTCAGGGGATGAGGGTGAAGACTATGTGCGCGGTGGCAAAGGCAATGATATAGTCACTGGCGGACAAGGCAATGATTTCCTGTTTGGCGATTTTGGCTCAGATAGCCTAACCGGCGATGAAGGTGCAGACTGTTATGTTCTCAGGCGGGATGTGGCAGTTGGGAAATTTGACATCAGTTCAGTCTCTCGCATTACTGACTTCACTCTGGTTGAAGGTGATCGCATCGGGTTGACGGAAGGCTTGACAGTAGCGGACTTGAGCTTTGAGGATATCGATATTGACTCAGATGGAGTCAGCGATACCACCATTAAACTCGCGGCAAGCGGTGAATTTTTGGGCGTAGCAATGAGTGTGACATCCGTCAGTCTTCAAAGTTCTTTCTTCTCGGTTACGTCAGACGATCCAGGGTTAAGCCTCCTTTCCTAAAACGACCGGCTTTTGATCCCACCGGCATCAACAAGTTCATTCCCCTGCCGGTGGGTTTATCGCTAAATATCCGTGTTTGTTAACTTATCCAGCCAAGGCCGGCAAAAATTTGTCAGAATAAGAGATCCTAGAGATGAGCTGCAATCATTTCTGCAATCCAGTGCAACTATGAAACTTCGCCTTGGCTGTCAATTAAACTATCAAATTGCCCAATTCAGCACCTTCGTGTTTAATATCAGAGTGGGCGACAGCGACCATCAAAAAGTTTGTCAGGAAACCCTAAAGATAGAACCCCAACAAGATTTTGACGAGTTGCTTTCTCCCGTTTCTGAAAATCGATACTTCCGACTCAACGCACCGGCAGGCAAGTTACAAGTCTCGTATCAAGCAACCGTTGAAGTTTCTCAATTTTGTGCCAATCCCGATGAGATTCTAGAAGTTCCGCCGGCTGATTTACCTCTAGAAGTCGTACCTTTTCTTTTTCCTAGCCGCTACTGCCAGTCAGATAAATTGATGCAATTGGCGCAGAGTGAATTTGGAGAACTCTTACCGGGGTATTCCAGAGTTACAGCAATTTGCAATTGGATTTATGACAAAGTTGCCTATTTATCTGGCAGTACCGACTCCCAAACCTCAGCTTATGATACTGCAACAGAACGAGCCGGTGTTTGTCGGGATTTTGCCCATTTAGGCATTGCTTTTTGTCGGGCTTTAAATATTCCAGCACGCTTTGTTGGAGGATACGCGTATGGCTTAAATCCACCGGATTTTCACGCTTATTTTGAAGCGTATTTAGGGGATCGCTGGTATTTGTTTGACGCCACCCGGTTAGTTCCGCTTAATGGAACCGTCCGCATTGGTACAGGAAGAGATGCAGCCGATGTTTCTTTTGCAACGATTTTCGGGCCGGTGCAGATGAACCAAATGCAGCTTTTTATAGAGCCGGTATTAGACGAAAACACTTCAGTGCAAGACGTACTCACGCCAACAACGGAGGCAATTTCAACCTCATGAATTATCTAAAATCTCTTGCCGGCAGCAGATAAATTATCTGTGTTCAATTGCGGAATCTGTGGTTTTCATATCAAATTCCCTTTCTAGAATATCTGGCCGGCAGCAGATAAATCATTTGTGTTTATCTGTGGATGCAGGTGGAACTGGAATGACGAGTGCAGCACATTCAAGTTTCACCTGCTGAATCTGTGGTTTTAATCCCAAATTGTATTCAAAGAAATCTGATGAATTAGGCACTCTTTATCTGTCTTTTTTCGGATGTTCTCTCGTTACCAAAGTCCAATCGCCCGTGCTTCCCACCAACGACATTTCCCCTAAATCGAGCTGTTTGAGAGCGTCTCGATTTAGCAGTAAATACGGTTGAGAATCATTCTGCCAGTGCCGGCTCAGTTCTTCAAGTTCAGCAGGAATAACTTTGCGATCACTATAAAAATCAAGAGAAGGCCGGCTGTAGGGATGAGAGGTGTAAATATCCTGACCCTTTGGGGTATCCTCCGCAATAATTTGGGCAACCGGCTTAACCGGATAATCTTCCCCTAATTCCCAAACCCAGTGATTAGAAGCCGTGAACAGTGTGAGGGAAACATAAGTGCCCCAAAATAAAATTAAAATAAATTGCGGGTTTTGCCGGTAAGTGAGAACAGCCACAACACTCATGGTTAAACCAAAACACCCCAAGGTGAGCTGTAAATCGGGTGCCGGCACAGGGGCAAACCAACCAAAATAAAGGCAGCCGGCCCAACCTATAACAGCCAGCAGTGCAAAAATAACCACCCATCGCCGGGAATACACCACAGATGAGTCGGGCGCAAAGGGTGTTGCCTCCTGTCTTGAAAGTCGATAGTTGTCGCTGCGCCGGTGCCAAATTTCAGCCAACTGAGCACCGCCGGCAAGCGCCAAGGCTGGATAAACCGGCAACACATACCAGGGAAGTTTCGTGTTCATCAGCGAAATGGCTAGCAGATAAACACCACTCCAAACCAGCACTAACTTAGCCCAGCCCATATTGCGATTTTCCCAGGCTAAGCGCAACCCCTGCGGCCAAAACAGCACCCACGGCCAGCTATATTTCAAAATTTCTAGGAGATAGTACCAAGGCGGGCCGGTGTTCCCCTCGACCTGGGCTGAAATCCGATTGAAGGATTGGTTGATCAGATGGGCGGTGATGAATTGTTGGTCATAGTGCTGCCACTGCGCGACATACCAAGCAATTGCCGGACTCAGGCCCAACAGCAGGCCAATCCACATATACCCAGACTTGAGGAGTCGTGGGGTATCCCAGGCGATAAAAATCGCGGCAATTGCGCCTAGTAATAACCCCAAAATGCCTTTGGTCAAACAAATCAGTCCCAAACCAATGCCGGCACCCAATGCCCAGCGTAAATCTCGCCGCGTTCGCAGCAAACACCACACCATCAGTAAGAAAAAACACAAGACCGGCCCATCTAGCATTGCCAACCGTCCGTGGCGTACCACCGGCAACAGCGTTAGGTAACTCAGCGCCGCAAATAGCGCCGGCGTCCTACGGGGAAAAACTTCACGACCGATCCAGTAAAGCAGGGGCACACTCATCGCACATAGCATTGCCGGTGGCCAGCGAGTAGTCCATTCACTGACACCTCCGAATTTATAGGCAATCGCAATGAGCAAATGAACCAGGGGAGGTTTATTGAAATACGGTTCGCCGGCTAAAGTTGGGTAAAGCCAATTTAAATCCCCGCGCCAAATATCACGGGCGACTTGAGCGACAATTCCTTCATCCCAATCTCGCAGTGGCAACTCACCCAGGTTCATCCCATAAAGAAGAACCGCTGCTAAAAACAGCCCCAAAACCCAAAGCTGTTCAAGCCGGCGGTCAGTGCGGCGATCTCGACCGTGTGACTCATCCAAAGTAAAAATTTCCCGGTACACGCTCCTGCCCCCCTGCTCTCCTGCTTCCCTCTCCTGTGTTCTCCCAATCTTCGCTCAACAAACGGCAATTGGGTAGGAATCTGCTAGACAATTTGCCGGCAATTAAGCAGAAAACGCTAAAACACTGCTTCAGGCATATTGTTACTCATGGCTTGTTATTACTTGCTTGTGAAAAGCACAAATTACACTAAATTATTAATTTTTCTCTTTAATTTTTAGTCTAGCTATATTCCAAAATGCCCCTCCCAGTGAGGTATACTTAACGCCTTCCACCCGATCTCGAATTGCTGCCATTGATAAGGGATTAACGAGATAAATCATGGGTAAATATTCTTGAGTCAGCTTTTGAGTTTCGGCATAAATTGCTTTACGTTTAGTTTCATCTAACTCTTGAGCCGCTTTAATATAAAGATCGCCAATTTTTTGCTCCCAAGCTGCTACTTCATGCCCTTCAATTGCCGGTTTTGCGGATAATGGTTTTTGATTGAAGCTGTGTAAACCCCCATCAGGCAACCAGACATTTGCACCATTATGCGGCTCTGTGCCGCCGGTGAATCCTAAGAGATAACATTCCCAATCTAGCGTGTCAGAAAGCTTGTCTACGAGCGTACTGAAGGCGATGGGGTTTAAATCTACTTGAATGCCTATTTTGCTTAAGTTTTGCTTAATTTGCGCTCCCATTGCCACACGAGTTTGATTGTCAGCATTCGTCATCAGTGTGAAGCGAACTCGGTTGCCGGCTTCATCAAGGAGTTGTCCTTGTGGATTATATTTAAATCCCGCACTGAGCAGCAACTTTCTCGATTTTTCTGGATTGTAATCGTAAACTTTTAACCCTTCTTTTGGAGAAATATAGTAAGGACTTTGCACGGAAATCGGGGAGTTTTGCAATTCTCCTAAACCGCGCAAGGAGTTGTTGATCATTGATTGCCGGTCGATGGCATGGGCAATTGCCTGTCTAAATGCTACGGTATTAAACCAGCGAGATTTGACAGGATCAACGAATGGGCGTCCGTTGCGCCGGCCTTTATTTAAGTTAAAGGAAATAAAGTTTGTCCCAGGTCTAGGGCCGGCTATATGGATTTTAAAATTTCCCCGTTTTTCTTCTCGTTTCAGTAGCGGAAAATCTTCAGGACGCATTCGACCCCAGCCATCTGTTGTATCTAAATCTTGAGAGCGAAATTGCAATAATTGCGTATCCATGCTATCTGTAATTTGCCAGATTACACGCTCGATATAAGGCAATTGATTTCCCTGAGCATCGCGCTGCCAGTAATAAGGATTGCGCCGAAATATTACTCGCTCACTTGTCGTATAACTTTCGATTAAGTAAGGGCCATTAACAATAATTTCAGTGGGATTCGTGCCGGCACCCCAGGTTGAGAGAAATTTAGGCGTTCCCGTTGAAGTTTTAGTATTTACAGCGGTTTCCAGGGCGTGTTTTGGCAAAATGATAATGCCATCTGGTGGCCCTGTTGTTGTTCGCAGAAAGGGCGCGAAAGGCTCTGGTAAAATAAATTCAATCCGCCTAGCATCTAGCTTTCGGAGTTTGGGAAAAGCACCACTATTTCCGATTTTGAGGCTATCTCTGGCATCTGTGGGAATTGCTGGATTAAAAACTATTTTTTCGTAGGTGAAAACTACATCATCCGCAGTTAATGGTGTGCCGTCAGACCACTTCAAATTTTCTCTAAGGGTAAAAATAACGTGTTGTTTATCTTTAGAGATTTCCCAGGATTCTGCAAGTGCCGGCTCAACTTTGCCAGTCAGGCTATTTTCTTTGGTTAAACCCTCACTTGTGAACAGAAAAACATTCGGAAATTCTTGATTTAGTGCCCAGTTGAAAGTTTTGGGATCGCTGAGGATGGCGCTGACTAATTGGGAACCTTTGGCTGCCGGTGTTGTGAGGGAGGTTGATTGGCAGCCGGTTAAGAGCAGGCAATTAAAAAATAAAAAGGCAAAAGTAACGAAAAGAATTTTTGCCTTTTGCATGAGTCTTTGTTTCCTTATTAACGGGGCTGCTATTCTATGATTTTGAGTTCGGTAAGATTCCAAAGGGCACCGCCAAGTGCTGAGAATTTTATTCCTTGCAGGCGATTACGAATTGCCGCTATTGTTAGGGGATTTACTAGGTAAATAAACGGCAAGTTTTCTTGAGTAATGCGCTGGGTTTCCGCATAAATCTCTTTGCGCTTTGCTTCATCAAGCTCACCGGCACCCTTAATATAAAGCTGTTCTATTTCTCGCTCCCAGTCTGAAACTGTCCAACCAGTTATTGGTGGCTGACTTTCTTGCGGGCCGAGGTTAAACGCGTGCAAACCGCCCTTGGTTAACCAAGTATTTGCACCTCCATTTGGCTCGACACCGCCACCCCCTATTTTGCCAATGTAACTCTCCCATTGTCGCCGATCAATCTGTTCTAAAAGGGTATTGAAAGCGATGGCAGTAAAATTTACTTCGATACCAATTTGACTGAGGTCTTGCTTGATTTGAGAGCCAATTGCTTCCCGCAGTTTATTACCGGCATTCGTCAGCATTGTAAAGCGTACTTGGTTGCCTTGGGAATCGAGCAGTTGCCCTTGAGCGTTGTATTTAAAGCCGGCTCCTAAAAGTAATTCTTTGGCCCGCTTTATATTATAGTCGTAGACTTTCAACCCGGCTTCTGGAGACAGATAATATGCGCTTTGTTTGTAAATCGGTGAATTTTGTGGTTCTCCAACCCCCCGGTAAACGTTGTTAATCATTTTCTGCCGGTCGATCGCATGAGCGATTGCTTGTCGAAATGCTTTGGTGTTGAACCAGCGAGACTTAATTGGGTCTACCAGAGGCTTATTATTCGCATCTTTTGCTTGATTTAGATTGAATACCAAGAAGGTGGTACTCATTTCTGGCCCGCCTATATAAACGGTAAAGTTTCCCCGTTTTTCTTCTTGCTTCAGCAGCGAAAAATAGTCAGGTGAAACTCCGAATACATCCAAACCTCCAGAGCGAAACTGCAGCAATTGAGTATCAGTAGATTCTACAATTTTCCACACATACCGCTCGATATAAGGCTTGGGATTTCCCTGCTTATCTTGCTCCCAATAATAGGGATTGCGACGCAATACTATCTGCTGACTAGGAATATAGCTTTCAAGCGTATAAGGGCCGTTTCCAATTATTTTTTTGGGATCGGTGTCTGTATTCCAAGTTGATAAAAATTTAGGTTTGCCGGCACTGTCTTTTGTCGTGACAGACTCCCGCAAAGCATGAGCCGGTAAAATTGCCAATCCGCCAGTATAGCGAAGAAAAGGAGCGAAGGGTTCTGGGACTGTAAATTCAACCCGACGATCATCAATCTTCCGCACTTTTGGCAATAACCCATTCTTGCCTATTCTGAGAATATCTCTAATATCGGTTGGGATTTCCTCATTAAAAAAGATATCTTGATAAGTAAAAATAACATCATCTGTGGTTAGAGGCGCTCCATCAGACCATTTAAGTCCTTCTCGCAGCGTAAAAACAATTCGCTGCTTATCTGGGGCAATTACCCAAGATTCTGCTAAAGCCGGCTCAAGTTCGCCGGTAATCCCGTTTTGGCTAAGCAGTCCCTCATAAACCAACCCCAGAACATCCGGTGCTCCTTGGCTGAGAATATAGTTAAAAGAATTCGGGTCGCTCAGGCTAGCGTCTACAAGATAAGGCACTTGAGCGGCTTCAGTTTTGAAGTTACTAGGGTTGCAGCCTCCCAGCGTTACTGCTGTGATTAAGGCGAGCAAAACGGCTAACCACCGGCGTCCAGTTGCCAGAACAATTTTAGAAAATTTCATAATCGTTTCTTCTGTCGTAACTTTTAATTTTACAACTAACTCACAAAATTTGCCCGGAGTTTAGCCAACCGATAAAATCTTGGCTGCGAAAGAAATATTTTTCGATGCCGGCGTCGCGCAACGTTTCTTGAAGTTTTCTCACTCCAAATTCTTTAGAGTTCCCGCTCAAAAATACTTTGGCTTCAGTTGCATTTGAGCGGGCGTGGTTCAAAATACAGTGTAAAATCAAGTTATCTGTCGGGTTTTCTAAAATTAAAACATTCTTCAAGTTATCTTGAAGTATTGCTGCATTTAAGCTAATCATTTCTGCTTTTGTCGCCACATTTTCTAAGGCTTGAAAAAGACGCACCTGAACATCATTAAGTAGCCCCTTATTCTCAGTTAGTGATTCCTCTAAATGAAAAAGCAGAGACTTGGCGGAAGGTGAGGTTAAATCTCGTTTTAACTGACTGATTTGGTTTTCCAGTTCTCCTGTAAAACGGTTACGGCGTTTTTGCTCATCCTCTAAAACAGAGAGGGCTTCCATGCAGCAAATGCTAGGTATTGCTATTTGTACGGATGCGGGGGGGTTTAATAGCAAGTTGTCTGCTTCGGGGTCACGTCCTGTCGCAATGCTCATCAAGAAGTTCGTTTCAACATACAGGATCGGCATTAATCCTCAACACGCCCCCTCAGAACTACATCAGTTTTTGTGGTGCCATCTTTGAGTCGTAGCAATAAACCAATTGCTGCCATTTCTTCTGAGGCTGGAGGTGTTTCCGTTTTCCAGTGATAGGCTAAGTCGCGCAGCCACGCTTCAACCAACCTCGTTAGATATTGATAAAATATCCGTTTTTTGTCGAATTCTGGCTCATAATGGCGCAGGATATCACTTGTTTTTAAGGAGCAAATTGGCTCCGACAACTTGACACCGTTCCATTCAAAAATTTCAATGGTTTCTAAATTAACAAGCATGGCGAAGGGAATTAAAACTTTCGAGCTTTCTAAGTTGTAAATTAGCTGCTCAATTCTTCTGTGTTTTGCTTCTGTTGGTTGAACTGCAATTAACAGAATGATGTTGCCTTTAACGTCTTCCGCAACACTGTCAGCTACAACAACTGGTTGCTCGTCAAGCTCAAGTTCAAAATTTGCTGCTTCCATTGCTTTAATTCCCCTCGGTGGTTGAGAGTCTTTTTCCGATTTCCTTTTAATCTCTATGCTAGCTGCTTTTTATGCCAGATATTGAAGGTTAATCAGCAGCGACTAGCAAGACAACCGCATGAGCAGCAATTCCTTCTTCTCTTCCCACCGGCCCTAATTTTTCATTGGTGGTTGCTTTGATGCCAATTTGGTCAGGCTTGATGCTTAAAACCTCCGCCAGACGATCTCGCATTGCCGGTATATGAGGTTTCAATTTAGGACGTTCCGCCACAATTACTGAGTCAATATTTCCGATTCGCCAGCCTTTTTCTTGAATGAGCTGATCAACCTGCGCCAACAACATCAAACTATCAGCACCGGCCCACTTTTCATCTGTTGGTGGAAAGTAATGACCGATATCCCCCAAACTTAAAGCGCCCAGCATCGCGTCCATAATAGCATGAGTTAATACATCTGCATCACTATGTCCTAACAAGCCTAATTCATGGGAAATCTTGACACCTCCCAAAATTAAAGCGCGATCAGCGACAAGCCGGTGGATATCGTAGCCATTGCCAATTCTGATATTCATTTAGTTTTGTTCTTTGTCTTTGTCCTTTTTAGTTTCTCACTAACAACTGTCTATTGACAACAAATATTTGACAGCTATTCAGCAATTTGCATCATATCAGCATACTGAAGCGCCATTTGCTGTTGAGTGAGCTTGTCTGTTTCTGCTTGGGGACTCCACAGCAGCTCAAAAACCATTAAATAGTCGGTTCGCATTGATAGCAGTTGCTCTAAAGCTTCTTTTACTGCTTCAGTCGATTTAATTTCTCCAAATAGGGGTTGATCGTCGGCAGTTCCAATTAGCAGGGTTACGACTATATAAGCTGCCGATTCTTCATCTTGAGCAGCGGAGTCGGGTTGTCGCTGCGTGATTTCACCATCTACATTACTGAGCGTTTCTGTACTGAATTTACTCCGCTCGTTAAGGGAAACGCGCTCAAAAACTGTTTCAGCTTCTTGCCGGCTTGCAACGGTTTGGGAATTCGTTAATACATGAGTCCAGTATTCTGAGTTTGTGAGCAGCAGTTGGCTTGTATTTTGCAAAATTCCCCACAATCCTTCGGGTGTTTCGGTATCCGCGCTGAGGCTAAGTTTAGATAGTTCAGCCGGCACTGAGGAGGCTTGAGCGCTTAGAGCTATTTGCAGCTTGGTAACTGTGACGATATCGTTGTCTCTTTCGTTATTTTGAGTCATGGTAATTTGGATTTTTGGATATTTTATGTTGACAGGATGATTTTTTAACCGCAGATAAACGCAGATGATAGCGCAGCGTGCCGTTAGGCATATACAGATAAGATTGATGGTAGAGTGGTTCCTATTTTTTAACTTTTTAATAGTTCAATAAAAACTTGACCTTTAATATATTTTATGCTTGTTTAGGTTGAATTAGAAAGTTCTCTGAGTTGCGATTCAGCACAATGGTTGGTGAGCAGGGGCATGAATTTTGTTGTTACCCCCGCTTTTTTCTGGCATTAAGCAATTTGAATCATGTCAGAGTATTCGGTCAGTAGCTGATCGTAGGAAAGGGTATCTGTTTCTTTTTGCGGACTCCAAAGTAATTCAAAAATGAGTAGATAGTCGGGTGAGATGGAGGCAACTCGCTGTAGGGTTTGTTGCAATTCTTCCGCTGAGTGAATGCTGTCAAACAGTGGGTTATCGTTTTCTGTTCCTACCAAAAATGTGACGACGATATAAGTAGCCAAATCATCACCGGTATCGGCTCTTGCTCGATCTCCATAGCGGATGTTGCCTCCGACATTACTGAGCGTTTCTGCACTAAATTTGCTGCGCTCCTCAATAGATAATTGCTCAAAAAGTTGAGCGGCTTCTTCTCGACTTTTAACGGTTTGTGAACTCGCTCGGACATGAGTCCAGTATTCTGGCGAACGCAGCAATGCTAAGGCTGATTCTTGCAATAATTGTGTTAATCCTTCTGAGCTATCTAAATCTGCACTCAGGGAGAGATCGGACAGATGGGATTGAATGTGACGCGCTTCAGCTAGCAGGGCGACTTGCAATTTGCTAACCGTAACAATGTCATTGGTGAGTTCGTTTTGGTTGGGTTTCTTTCTGCCGGCAAAAATGTACCAAGCAAGAAATACTAAACTCCCGCATACCAAGAGAAATAGCAAAAAGCTCCAAAATGAGCCGCTAGAAGAGGTTGAGCGGTTTGAAGAAGAATAGCCAGAACCCTGATAATTTGCATTGGGTTGGGAGACAGAGGGATCAGCCGGCGGATAGTATGGGGCTTGACCAGGATTGGAATAATAAGGTACTGGCCCCACCGGCACCGGCACCGGCACAATCACCGTCCCACCTCCACGCGGGTAGTAGGGATCGGCTTGCCGAGGGTAATAATTGGGGGGATAATTTGTCGTCCCTGTGGAACGTGGGGGATTGTAAGGGACGGGTGCCGGTGCGGGGGTTTGGAACGATCCACCCCGGACGCGTCCCCCAGTGTTGCTAGAACCACTAGAATTCGCAGGTGCCGGTGCTGGAAAACTGGGAGAGGAGTCACGAGGGGCACTGCTGCCACTAGGCCGGCTGGGAGAGGAGGGACGCGAAGGACTAAAGGAACCCCCTCGCGATCGCCCGCCACTGCTTCCTCTTCTCGCATAGGCAGCAGAATTGAACTCGACCCACTTCCCGACCTCGCCTTTGCTGGGATTAACGTTGACTTCATTAATCAGCAGAAATGACAAAAGTGCCATCCAAATAAATTGGAATTTTTTCATGGCTAAAACACCGGCTACCTACTCTACCGTCATAGCCGGTTTTACTAGCTATCGTCTTCCTCTTTATGGGTGGTTTCAAAATCTTTTAACAAATCAGGCCGGCGCTGGCGGGTGCGTTGAATTTGTTGTTCTTTGCGCCATTGAGCGATCGCTGCATGATTTCCTGACAGCAAAACATCAGGAACTTTCAAATCCCGGAAAACAGGCGGTCGCGTGTAGTGGGGATAATCTAAAAGGCCGGCTTCAAAACTTTCAGCGGTTAGGGATTCAGCTTTGCCGACGGTTCCCGGTAGCAACCGCACCACACCATTAATCAGCGCGAGTGCCGGAATTTCGCCGCCGGTGAGGACGAAATCGCCCAAAGAAACCTCGCGGGTAACTAAATGCATCACTCGCTCATCAAAGCCTTCATAATGGCCACAGAGCAAAACCAACTGGTCGTAACCGGCTGCTAGTTCGCGAAACAATCCTTGATCCATTCGCTCACCCTGCGGGGTCAGCAAAATGACCTCGCGCCTGGGTTCTGCCGGCAGCGACTCCACCGCTGCAAAAATCGGTTCGGGTTTGAGTACCATCCCCACACCGCCGCCGTAGGGTTCATCATCCACGCGCCGGTGCTTGTCGGTGGTAAAGTCGCGGGGGTTCACCAAGCCGACAGAGGCAATGTTGCCGGCTAAAGCTTTTCCCAGCAGTCCCGATTGCAAGGCTGAGGTGAAAAAATCTGGAAATAAAGTGACTACATCAAATCTCACGAGTTTTAGCGATCGCACAACTACCACAAGAAAATACAATAGAAAGCACTCCCAACGTCATTTATGCCAGATCACAGCCGGTGGCAAAATCTGAAGTGCAAAAACAATCTTCTACTGGCTGCCGGAGATTGGTGAAAAACAGCGTGCCAATGACGTGGGAAGATTGTGAGACAATTGAATCCCAGCCTGTAATTGATTCTGTTAGCCAGAAAGCCTACACTGGGCAGTAAAACTTTATAAGAAGCAACATCTGCTGAGTGGGCTACAACTTTTACAGTGTCCCCCTCACGCCCAGAAGCAAGGCTATGCTGCAGTTACAAGATAAATCTCTGGAACCGAGAATGCCCCAACCAACCAAAACGACCATCATGGTGATTGGCGGAGCGGAAGACAAAGTGCATGGACGCGAGATCCTGCACACGTTTTTCGCTCGCGCTGGAGGGCCGGCAGCACAGATTGCGATTATTCCGTGCGCTTCGCGAGAGCCAGCAGCCATTGGCGAGCGGTATACGACCATTTTTCAAGAAATGGGTGCCAAGGCGATTCAAGTGCTTGACATCCGGGAACGGTCCCAGGGAGAAGACCCTGCTTGGCAAGACTACCTTGAAGGCTGTACCGGCGTGTTTATGACCGGCGGCGACCAATTGCGGCTTTGTGCACTCCTGGCGGATACACCGTTGATGGAAAAAATCCGGCTGCAAGTGCAACTGGGTCAGATTACTTTAGCCGGCACCAGTGCCGGTGCGGCGGTAATGGGACACCACATGATTGCCGGTGGCGGCAGTGGCGAGTCTCCAAATCGTTCACTGGTGGATATGGCCACCGGCCTGGGAATTATCCCAGATGTCATCGTGGATCAGCACTTCCAAAACCGAAATCGCATGGCACGACTGCTGAGCGCGGTTGCCGCCCACCCCGATAGAATGGGCATCGGCATTGATGAGGACACCTGCGCCATGTTTGAAGGTGATGGTGTGATTCAAGTGCTGGGCAAAGGCACAGTGACGATTATTGATCCCACGGAAATGTCCTACACAAATCAGCCGTTTGTGGCAGCGACAGATCCCCTGAGCATTTGCAACCTGCGCCTACACCTCCTTTGCCACGGTGATCGCTTCGACCGGCACAAGCGATGCTTCATTCATCCGGAACGAAGAGTTTCTAGTTGAGCGCTTAAGGCGATGTGCCTAAGCAAATACAGCCTCAGCAAATAAAGATCATGAGAGTGAGTAGAAGCAAATTTCTACTTCTCTCTTCATTTTCTTCTTCTTTTTCTGCCACAGCCCCAACTTCCTTCGCAGCAGGCTTCCGCCACCCACTCCCCACTCTCCCACTCCCCCACTCAGGACTCAGGACTCAGGACTCAGCACTCATAACTCAGCACTCCCTAAATTAAAGTCCAGTTTAAAACCCCTAACTCTTGATCAGGGTGGTATCTTGAGGAATAAAGCAAGTAGCAGGCAAGAAATGTTCACAATGAACAGTTTGCAGGGACCGGCAAGCCTGAAACTAGATTAGTTGCCCCCTTTGCTGCCAAGATTCGCGCATCACCTTCGGACACGGATATGAGAATACTTAAAATTCAGACATTACGGGGTCCAAACTACTGGAGTATCAGACGCCACAAGCTCATTGTTATGCGTCTCGATTTAGAAGACCTAGCTGAGAAGCCTACAAGCGAAATTCCCGGCTTCCATAAAGGACTGACCGAAGCGCTACCGAGTTTAGTAGAGCATTTCTGTTCGCCCGGATGTCGAGGGGGATTCCTTCAGCGTGTCCAAGAAGGCACGATGATGGGTCATGTGGTGGAACACGTTGCCCTAGAACTTCAAGAATTGGCGGGAATGCCAAGTGGCTTTGGCCGCACTCGTGAAACCGGCACGCCTGGTGTGTATCAGGTCGTGTTTGAGTACCTCGATGAGCAAGCCGGTCGCTATGCGGCACGGGCGGCAGTCCGTCTGTGTCAGAGTATTGCCGACACCGGCATCTACTCTCCAGCGGAAGTCGAGCAAGATATTCAAGATTTGAAAGAACTGTGGGCTGAAGCGGCTTTAGGCCCAAGTACGGAAACCATTGTTAAAGAAGCGGAACTTCGGGGCATTCCCTGGATGCCGCTGCCGGCCCGCTCGATGATCCAGCTCGGTTACGGGATTTACGGCAAACGCGCTCAGGCAACGCTGACCGATTTTAGCGGCATTCTGGGCGTTGAACTGGCTTGTGACAAAGAAGGAACAAAAACCCTGCTGCGCTCAGCCGGCGTGCCGGTGCCAAGGGGAACGGTTATCTATTATTTAGATGAGCTGGATGAAGCAATTGAGGAAGTCGGTGGCTTCCCCATCGTGCTTAAACCCCTCGATGGCAACCACGGACGCGGCATTACGATTGATATCAACGACCGGGAACACGCGATAGAAGCCTATGACGTCGCGAGTGCGGCTTCTAAAACTCGTTCTGTGATCGTTGAGCGCTACTATACAGGCCGTGACCACCGAGTGCTGGTAGTGAATGGCAAGGTGGTGGCAGTGGCTGAACGAGTGCCGGCTCATGTGCTGGGAAATGGAAAGTCTACCATTGCAGAACTGATTGAGGAAACCAATCGCGACCCGAACCGGGGCGAGGGCCACGATAACGTTCTGACAAAAATTGTAGTGGATCGCACCAGCACGAAGCTGTTAGATCAAAAAGGCTACAATCTCGATACGGTACTGCCCCTTGGGGAGATTTGTTATCTACGGGCAACCGCGAACCTCAGCACCGGCGGCATTGCGATTGACCGCACGGATGAAATTCATCCAGAAAATATTTGGATCGCCCAACGAGTGGCCAAAATTATTGGGCTTGACATTGCCGGCATGGATGTGGTAACATCCGACATTTCTCGGCCATTGGGAGAAACCGATGGGGTGATTGTTGAAGTGAATGCCGCTCCCGGTTTCCGGATGCACGTTTGCCCCAGCCAGGGTTTGCCTCGGAATGTGGCTGCGCCGGTTTTGGATATGCTGTTTCCTGCGGGTACGCCTTGCCGGGTGCCGATTTTGGCAGTCACCGGCACGAATGGCAAAACCACAACCACACGCCTACTGGCTCATATTTACAAGCAGACGGGTGCGACGGTGGGTTACACGACGACGGACGGCACCTACATTGGGGATTACCTGGTGGAAAAAGGCGACAACACCGGCCCTCAAAGTGCGAATCTGATTTTGCAAGATCCCACAGTTGAGGTAGCAGTGCTGGAAACGGCGCGGGGTGGGATTCTCCGCTCTGGTTTAGCTTTTGATAGCTGTGATGTGGGCGTAGTGTTAAATGTCTCGGCTGACCATTTGGGGCTTGGGGATATTAACACGATTGAGCAAATGGCTCATGTTAAGAGTGTGGTGGCTGAATCGGTAATGCCTGCCGGTTATGCGGTGCTGAATGCCGATGATCCGTTGGTGGCGGCGATGGCGAAACGGGTAAAGGCAACGGTTGCTTATTTCTCAATGAACCCGGACAACCCCCTGCTGCGTGAGCATACCGGCAAGGGCGGTTTGGCGGCGGTTTATGAGAATGGCTATCTGTCGATTCTCAAGGGCGACTGGACGCTGCGAATTGAGCAGGCGGTGAATGTGCCTTTGACGTTAAAGGGGATGGCACCATTCCAGATCGCCAATGCCCTGGCCGCTTGTCTGGCAGCCTACGCTCAAGGGGTGACGATTGATTGCATTCGCAAGGCGCTGGCGACGTTCCAAGCGTCGGTAAATCAAACGCCGGGACGGATGAACTTGTTTGATTTGAACAGTTTTCACGCCCTGGTGGATTACGCCCACAATGCGGCAAGCTATGAGGCGTTGGGCGGTTTTGTCCGCAACTGGCCGGGTGAGCGAATTGGCGTTGTGGGAGGGCCGGGAGACCGCCGGGATGAGGATTTCGTGGCCCTTGGGAAGCTAGCGGCAGAAATCTTTGACCGAATTGTGGTTAAGGAAGATGATGATACGCGGGGACGTCCGCGTGGGGATGCTTCGCGGTTGATTTGCGAGGGGATTGTGAAGGCAAAGCCGGATTGCCGGTATGAGTCGATTCTGGATGAGACGGAGGCAATTCAGACAGCCCTGGATCGGGCCACGAATGGCAGTTTGGTCGTGATTTTACCGGAAAGTGTCAGCCGTGCGATTCGCTTAATTGAGGCGCGTCGCCCGATTTCTGGCAATGGTGTCTCACCGGCAGCTTCCGGAGTTCCGGGCGATGCGGATGGGTTGGCTTCTTCTGGAATCAGGCCGATGTGAGTCAATCTGCCACACAGCTAGGGCCGGTTGGGTGCCGGCTTCATTAAAATCAATAGTCTTCTGAACAGGACTTTAGCGATTAGCCTGGGGTTTAAACCCCAGGCGGATATCTGAAAAACTGATTTTAATCCCATCAATTGGAATAAGCATATAAACCGGCTGTTTAAACCCCCAGCTAATTCTCGCGCTTTTGTTCCTGTTCCTCTGTTTCTTCTTCAGGAGATTGCAATTCATCTTTAAACCCGCGCAAGGTTTTACCGAGGGTGCGACCCAGTTCTGGTATTTTCTTAGGGCCGAAAATGAGGACGGCGGCTAAGGCAATGATGCCCATTTCTGGCAATCCTAAACCAAACATATTAATCTCCTAGCTTATTTTTGTATTATTATCATTTGCTTTCAATCATCGGCAACGCTCCATTTCCCCTACTGACACCGCTTATCGCCGGCACTGCGGACGTAACCTAAGAGAGTGGAAACAATGACGCATCGCTTAACTTTACTATTATTTTGAGAGGTTAAAGTAATTTTTCCTAGCTGTCCGTTGGTATGGCCTTTGTAGTTAAATTGAACTCGCCACGGGCCGGTTGATTTCTGCTTGGTATATAAAGTGGTGTTGGCTGTATCAACTTTAACGCCTGGATACTCTATCGTCTGCCACTGGATATCCGCCGGCACAATTTCGCCATGCGGCGGATCTGGATGAACCGCCCACTGAACATAAGATTTTCCATTAATTTGCGCTTCCTGAAAACTGGCTTGCCAGATGAGTTTCTGCTGCGTGGCGCGGTTTTTGGCTTCGTGAATGGCGTTTAAGGCGGCACTTTGGGCGGCGTTAACTCGCAAACGCTCTAACCAGCCCAAGAAGCCGGCGGTTCCTAGCACTGCCAGCACACCAACAATAATGACCACTGTCAGCAACTCAAGCAGGGTATATCCGGCACTTGAGGAATTCAGGTGCTGTAAGAGTTTATTCGGTTTTAAAATTCGCTTCAATGGAGGCACCCTCGCTTAAACAAATTATTTGAAATTTGGTTATGCGTTTTAGATTTTTATAAAAATTTTCAAAAAATTACAACTAGATTTTAACGCCTTTAAATGAACCCAGCGTTAGTTTTGCCCACATTTATCATCTGAATCAGGCGTGATTGCGCCTAATATAGTTTTAATCTTCACGCACCGCTTTCTGCTAAGCTTTGAGGAAAAAAGCGTTATTCTAGGCAAAGGAGCATTAACAACCTTATTAACAACATTCCCCCTATGGTCAAATTCAGCTTGCCAAATAAATCCTTGGCTGGGGTTTCCAGCGGGGATGAGATAGTTTGCTGTGCCATCTATCTTAATGTCTGGCTGACCGATATTATTCCAACTTGCAGATGTTGCAGGTGGAACTACATTTGACGGGTGAACCATCCACTTCACCTGGTTATCTTCTTCCTTAAAGCTGACTTTCCAATTACTTTTTTGTTGCTGAGCGCGAGTTTGAGCCTCGCGAATTGCGCTCAAAGCAATATCTTGAGCCGCGTTTAACCGTTGTCGATTTAACTGACTTAGAAAGCTAACCCCTCCCATTGCTGCCAAAATACCAGCCATAATGATCACGACTAACAATTCCACCAAGGTAAATCCTGTGGTTGAGCTACTTAACTGTGGCTGCTGACGCTGAGATTTTCTTAGTAAGAAATTAAGTGCTGTCATAGCGGTTATTAATTATTGTAAAGGAGGAGGAGTTAGGTTAAACACACTACGAATTTGAACCTGAGTCTGTACTTTAGGTAAAAAACTAGCGTTATTATAGAGCGTCGCACCGGCTCGTTTTACGGCGTTACCGCGCAAATTAACGACGACATCCTGTAGTTGCGAGTTACCATTAATGTCCGTTGGCGTTTTCACGCAGGCATAGAAGCTACTGTTGTTAGAGGTGTTGAGCGAATCAGGAGGCGTTAAGCTATAATTAGCTGGGCAATTTTTCCACTGGTTGCCTGACTCGGCACGGAAATCGACTAAGTCCACTAAGACGGGATTATTACTATTGTTAAAATCTCTTGGATTCGTATACCCCGCAGGGGATGTACCATCCTTATTCCGAGGCCATGCACTAAAACTTGAGCCAGTCTCTGTAGGCTTACGATAACCAGGGGTTGTCTCTAGGGTAGATAAGTTGGCATACTGACGGAGTTCATAGCGGGTAATTCGGGCTGGTCCGTCCCATGTCCCCTGAGTGTTATCTGTGGTTAAGCCGTAAACAATAAGGGTGTAGGTGCTGCGAGATATGAGAAGGCTTGTACACTCTGATTGTTTGGCTGCCAGCGCGCTGCATTGTGTGGCATCGGGCATCTTGTCAGCCGCAGGAGTAGTGCCGGAATCTTCTACATAAGGTACTGGCTCAACTTTCCAAAATGCCAGAATCGGCGTTACCCTATTCGCAGCAAAAGGAAGAACATTGGCTAGACCCGGGCAATATGTAGGCGTGTTGACAGCACGACCTGGATTACTACCTAAGCATTCTCCTTCATAAACATACGCAGCCTCTTTGAGTTCTGAACTCATGTAATCTAGCGCTTGAGACATTTCTTGCTGCGTTTGGGACAGTGCAAATTCCCTTCTGTCTGTCTGTGTTAGCTGAACAACAAAATACATGAGTGCGGAAATGATTATCCAGCCGATCGCGACAACTACTAATAGTTCCATCAATGTAAAGCCTGCCGGCTTACGCTGAGGGAGAAAAATAAGTTTAAAAATTTTTTGAGCCATTGCTTCCACCAGAAATTTGCTGCAAAATGTCTCCTTCCCAACAACTAATTAATCGCAAGGATTTTGACCGCTTCCTCCTGCAATTCGCCAGTTCAGCTCACAATAAGCCGCTCTAGAAGTCGGTAAGTCACTTCTAACTATCGGTTCGTAACGAGTGATAAGAGGCAAACTCAGTGACTCCCCGGCTGTTAAGCCCAAGGAAGCAGTTTTTCGTCCGGGCGGATTGATTAACCGACTAGGTGAAGAGGTGAGAGCTGTTTTTGAATAGACTCGCACTCCCATAACAAAAGCAACCGGTCGATTCCCGGCACTAGCATAAGCAGTAGACGGGGTATTTGAGCGAAACGTTTGGACGCCCAAATCCCAATCGCCATCACCGTTAATATCTACCGTACACCAGGTGGTCGGTTGCGTACTGCCTTGCACATTTAGCTGAGGACACACCCCCATATTTTGACTAGGTTGTGGTGCCCCCACTTGGTTGAGATCGGCGTTAAAGGCCCCTGCTTCCGGGGATATTCTTGGCGGAAGTTGTTCAGTCCAATTGCCACTATAATCCCCTTTTTCAATGACAGAGCGCACACGGTCTATTTCCCCTTGAGCCGCTTTCATCGCCTGATCAGCTTTGTAATTTTGCACGCGAGAGGCAAAGGCAATCAGCAGTGCTGGCGAAATAGCGGTAACAATCACGGCTGCGACCATCATCGCCACCAGGCACTCCATAAGTGTTACACCTTGTTCAGTCGCTTTGCGTTTAGGGGGTCGCATTTTCTGCCTCCACTATTATGAGCAGGGATAATTGATAGCTTGACGCAGCTTACAGATATAAGGATCGTCAGCCTTGGGTTCCCGGTAAACTTCATTACGCTCCCGCGCTAAGTTCACCATCCGTCTGGATACCGCGCCGGCAGGGGCATATTGCAGCCCAACATCGTAACCCCAGCGCCGTGGTGCCGGATTATAGTAACTCCACCATTCACCAGTATTCCCCCCACCTTGAGGCCGTCTGGGTGTTTCCCAAGCATCCTGGTCATACGGTGCTGTTGCATAGTTGCTAAAGTTTAGCTGAATCATTGACCCAGAAAACCATAGCGGTGTATTACTTGTATCTCCGCCCCAATCTTCAATCAACCGAGGGAAGTTGTGCATCCCACCATTACTCTGCTGCACTCGCGAAGGCACAATTCCACTAATCAGAACCGTATTAACTCTCGTTGTAGACGCGCGGTTTAAATTTCTACCTTCAGCTTTGGCAAAAGCCCGATATCTTGTGTAGGAGCTGACAGTACCTGCGGTGGAAACGTATTGAATATCGCCATTACGGAACACCTTTATTGGGCCTTCACAACCTTTGCGGTTTGGGTTGGCAAAAGCTCCTCTCCTGATATCGAAAGGATTTTCGCAAATATACCCTTCATTTGCTGTTGTAGAGAGTGATGGAGTAGTTGGATCACCTTGTAGGTGACTGTTTCGATAAGAGGTATAAGGCGTACCTGTGCCAACAGTTCCAGTAGTACACCCTTCATTGGTGCCGCGAATCCCACTTTGAATGGTGCCGTCACAGAAGGTATTGGAGAGGATATTCACTGCATCGGCAATGATTTCAGTTGGTCGCCAAGTGTCGGTCCTGGGTCTGGCAAAGTCTGTATTCAAGTTGCTTGACGAGGTTCCTCTGCTGTAAAAATTACTGTAGCTGTCTGTGAGCTTTGTGTTAAATTCTTCCAGCAGATTACTGTTGTTGACAGTGCCATTCGTACTATGTGGGTTAAAGTCCCCTTGGATATAAACCGGATTATCGGAAATAAAAGACAGACCATTAGTACCTGTGGCATCCACGCTTCCATTAACGAACCGTCGCAGGTCAAGTCCATTCTTTAAACGGAACCCGTAAGGACGCCGATCTGGATCGGCATAGTAATCAACAGGTTTAGGACTAATGTTTAGATCCGCAGACACCGGGGGGTCTGCCGGCAGCGGTGAAAGCTGCATTATTCGGTTAGCTGCTTCCGGATCGCCTGGGTTTGCAGAAGTGTTCCAGGCATTTTGATAAGTAGTCCAATCTGAGAGAGCCGGCCTTGCTATTGCGTCTTCTCGCACAGCATCTTCCCGGAAGGCATATACAAGACCACTTTTAGGAAGCCATGTATCTTGAGCGGTTGTAAGTACGCGTTCCCTCCTAATCATGTCTAAATCAATATCCAACACGCGCGTATTTATCAGCTCTCGCCCGTCAAACATAGCTTTGTCAAGGAAGGGAATGGCTATTTCGGTGGCGTTTGCGTTAGTTGTGTGATCAGTTATTCTGTTAACTCGGTTGGTTATTGTTGAGGATGCCGGCAGACACCAGTTATTTTGAGTGCATCTCGCTCCAGTGGTTATTAGAGTTCTTGGCTTGAGTGCAACTCCGGTTAAATCATTAGGATTTGCAATACCCCCAACAACTTGGTATAACGTGGTATTCCCGCCATTAACGGCGTTTGAGGAGATATAGGGATCGGTGACATAGGGTTCTGCTGGAGGCGCAGGAGAAGCAAGAGTATCTGTGATATCCTCGTTGCCCGGTTGCAGATATTCATTAGCAGTCGCCCCTGGCGGCACACTATTAGGCACAGCCTCCCCTTGATGTCTGTGATTATAGGTGGGGAAAAGATAATAAAGTGAGGGAAATTTAGGCTGCGTGGGACACAGCGATGTTGCTAAACGGATAAACCTTTGCTCTGATGGCGCATCTGTTGGGGCACCAAAACCGAAGTAGTTGTTTCCGCTTGCTGTACTAAAATTACATCCCAGATTAATGTCATCCCCTACGTTATAAGTCAACCCCGCATAAGGGAAGTTACCCCGCGCCACTGTATATTGATAAACGCCTGGGGTTGTGGGTGTTTCTCTGAAACCAAAGTTGCGATCACGTTTCACCTGCTCCTTCAGATGAATTAGCTTTGCCATTTGCAAATCAGTCTCCGCAGCCACTTTATCAGCAGGAGGAACGTTTTCTACTTGGGCTTCTAGGGCTGCTATAAATGCTTCTGGTGGGGTCGCTTGCGGGGCAGCGGGATTAATCTTTACTCTGGCAACTGGTGTTGTACTGTTTTGGTAAACGTCTATAAATGTTCTGCCACTGACAGTTGTAACCTCAATTTCACCCCCATTGTTTCTGCGAGTAGCCTCAGCAGTGGTTTCACTAAGTTTTGCGAGTCGAGTGTCTAGATCAGTAAGTAACTTTTTATTGGGGTTGGTGTCTGCGGTCGTAGGGGTTGTGTAATCAAACTCCTGAAGATAACTGATGTTGTATCCCAGCATTCCCAAAGTGCCGGCTGCTGTATGAAGGGTGGATTTATCGGCAATGCTGAGGTTTTGGTAGTTTGTACCCAAAAGTCCGAGGGTTTCTCGCAGGTTAGAGAAGTTCCCCCACATCGTCAAGTTAGAGTATGGGTGAGTAACTTTGTTAGCTGCTGGTGGGGCCGGTTCCTGCCTAGGAGGAAAAGCACCTTCAGGGTCGCCGGCAAACAAAGCCAGATTATTTAATGCTCTTCTAAGTGGGGAATTTTGGTTTTCAACTAAAGCCTCAAATGTCGCTTCCGTTTGGTTAGCCGGTGATGGGGTTCCATTTGGTACTGGTACAACGCTGAATTCCCAACCATTCGTTCCTTCTCCTAGGAAGAAATTGCTGAGAATTTCGTTATTATCATTGCCAAATTGTTGTTGTGCTCCTGCGCCAAAATAGGTCGTGGTTGTATTAAAAGGAGTTGGGTTTTTAAATGTTGTACTGTCCCGAAGAGTTTTCTGAGTTGCTGGGTGAACCGTTGAGGCCACAAAAGCAATCGGGAAAAACCCTCCCTCTGGCTCTGGTGTTCCTGCAGTATCGCCAAAAGTATGGTGATAAACCGCTGTTGTTTGGACTGCCGCTAAATTATCTCGAAGGGTGACATATTGCCGGCCTTCATTTATCCGAGCTGGTAAATTAGGATTCTCTCCATTTGGAGGATAAAGGGCACCGTCAGCCGGCAAAGGTGTAGTAGGTGGTGTTCCAGTGGGGTTACTTGTATCATTCGTGAAATTGTTATCCCCATCACTATCATTGAGATCGACATTCCATCCAAAGGGATTGCCCAACTCCAGCCGTTGCCCCACAATCAGTCGCAATCCATTCGATCTAGCTCGGCGTTCCCAGTAACCATCCAGACCCACAGTCGCTCGTTCTAAGTCACCTGGTATAGGGTTATCCCTTGTCAGGCGGTCGGTGGCGGCTCCTGGCGGAATGCTTGCCCCAGCTATCGCATTAGGCTCAGGAGTGGCTACACACACTCCATTAGTAGATTCTTCTTTGTCATAGCTAGGCTTAGGCCCATAACGATTATCAGCTCGGTAGGTGTCATCCACGTAAGGAGCGCAACTAGCCGCCCGGTCAACTCGCGCCTCTTGTTCGGGTCTCAGAGGACCTGCTGAATCTCCAGTCCCCCAGAAAGTATCATTTTCTTGCCAACTATTAGGAGCCTGTGGTACTCGAGCTTTCGCTATTCCTTGGGTATGCAAACTCAGCGGATCTGTAGAAATGCTAATAGGAGTGCCGATATTCCGGACTGAATCTGCAGATTGATTACCTGAAGCACCTTCGGCAACCAATTTAATCGACTGAGCATCATTATCATTAGGCTTATTGTCAATGAAAACAATATCCGGCTTGAACTCATTATCGCGAATTGTCCCGGCGATCATCTGTCCGCCTGGATCGGCAACATCTCCTGGGTTTTGTGCCTCCACAGGCTTCCTCATAGTTAATGAGGAGTTTCCAAACGGCTTGTATAAACAAGAACCTTCCGCACTAATTAAGTAAGATCGGAACCCGGAAAAACTGCGGACAAACATATTTCCTTGTGAGTGCATCGCGCCATTCCAGTTAAACCTAGGCCCAGGAGCGATTTCCATGTCATAACGGAACCAAGCACCCCACTTGTTGATGCGCTCATACTTTCGATCTTGCTGATACTCAATCGTAGCGAGTGCGGTATTCGATGTAGCTTTGCGATTGGCTACGGCATTAGGAACTGTAATTGCGTAAACTTGAAAAGCCTTATTAACTTGCGCCGTACTGGTTCCTGCAAACCAACCACTTTCATTCCCCGCAACTGATATAGGGCAATTCTGGCTGGTAGTTCCCTGAAGACTGGCTAACGGGCCATTGCGAACAATGAAAGCATCTGCTCTCCTTTTCTCGTCCTTGTTATAAATAGCCGTTTTGGCGGGATCGATAGAAATGGTTGGCCGTTCTGCTCTGGAAACAATGGCATAAATAGTAGTGAGGTCGTTATCATCTGTAACGTCTCCATCACCATTAGTATCTGTTTGGTAAGTCCAAGCAGTCCCTCCCGGTACATCCGCAGCTAGACCAAGGGCAGCAGGATCGCTAATCCGCGTTTCATCTGTAAATGTATAAGGATCAGGACTGCGGCTAAAATCACCAAAATTAAGTAGCTTATTTTCGAGATCTATTTCATTAGGAACATCAGCCGACGGATTATCATTAAACAGATATTCTATTTTAGATTTAGCTCGCTGAACGGCTGGCGTGGCAGCGTTATTAATAATCTGCACCTGCCCCTGACGAATGACCTGAGATGAGCGGGTGAAGGTGCGGAACATGATAGCTGTGACAATCAAGCCCACAGCCAGCAGCATAAAAACAGTTGTAGGCAGCACAAATCCCGCCTGGCGCTGCCCCCACCGGCCTGCTACGAAAAATGTCCGTAAAAACCAGCGCATGAACTGGCCAGTCAGTGTTTTGAAGAGTTTGACAATCTCGCGCAGTAGGCGTGCAAACGTCTTGTTGAATTTGTGCTTAGCCATAGGTCCTCGGTAGACGCAGATGACAGTAAATGATCTGGATGCTCCTGCTTCTGTCTTAACTTATAAAAGCAGCGAATGCAACCATCCAAAAAAAGTCCTATCTAGTCTACAGAATACCCACGAACAGCCTCAGAACGATCACGGCAGTGGAGAATTTTCCGGATCAGTTAAAGTTGGTGCTGCCGGCAGTGGCGGTGGGGATGCCGGCGAAGAGGAGCGTGTATTTGCTAAAGTATTTGACACCAAAGCAAAACCTAAATAGGCCGGCAGCACTAAAGCCACAACAGCTACAAACCCGCCTGCCCACGTCATCCAGCTCGTTGCCGGCCCATAATGAGAGCGATAGGGATCGAAAGAAAGCTGCTCAGTTTGTATTACTTCGCGCATCCCCAAAGGACGTTTAAATCGCACACGCCGATCATCCAACTTTTCTAATAAAATCCAGCCGGCTTGTGACTCTTCCTCACACAAATTCTGAAAAATAGCTGGATTACGAAACAAATCCGAGCTAGCACGCACAATTTTATATTCCCAGCCGACTAGCCGAGGATCTTTAGACACCTGTTGCCCCATCCTATTTGATGGCTCAGAATCAACCGGCATATAATAATTTTCCTTAGAATCATACAAACTCAAAATATCATCCTCCTCTCGATGCAATTCCTTGGCCAAAACTTGCTGCCGGCGTATCCAACCACTGGCCATTACGGCTTCAATGCCAAGGGTGCCGACGAATGTACTCAAAATTAGGATTTCTAGCATTTTTTAATTAGGGGCATTGGGCATTGGGCATTGGGCATTGGGCATTGGGCAAGGCTTCGCCAACCTAAAGGTATGGGCATTGGGCATTGGGCATTGGGCAGCCTTGTCCCATCCCCTATGCTCCTCTCAAATACCCCTCCACCACACAATCCTCCCCCACCGGCTTCCAGCTCACCCGTTCTAGCGTCAAAGCATTTACCATCTCTGTTAAACCCAAATCGCCCACCGGCGAGGGAGCCATTTGGCCACCCACAATCTTCGGAGCAATAAAGGCTAAAATCTTTTGCACTGACCCATCCGCAATCGCGCTAGCCGCCAAAGTTCCTCCGCACTCCCACAGCACAGAAAGTAACTGCCGGTCGTAGAGATAAGCCATCGCCTCAGCCGGCGTCAAAGCCTTCAACTCCACAACTTCAACCCCCTTATTCACCAGCCGTTGCTTAACATCAGGATTGGCTCCTTCCTGAGTCAATACTAAAGTGGGTGCCGCCTCTGTTTCCCATAAATAAGCCTCAGCCGGCAAATTTAAGGTGCGACTCATCACCACCCGCAAAGGATTATTCGCGCCGGCATGACGACTGGTTAAGCGGGGATTATCCAACCGCACCGTATTTCCCCCGACTATCACCGCATCACAAGCTGCTCGCAAGTGCTGCACCTCATTTCGCGCCTCTGTTCCCGTCACCCAGCTACTATGGCCGGTACTCGTGGCAATTTTGCCGTCCAACGTCATTGCATACTTTAAAATTCCAAAGGGACGCCGGTGGACAATGCGATGGATAAACGCCTCATTCAGCCGCAGACTCGCCGCTTCCTCCACCCCCACCACCACCTCAATGCCGGCTTGCCGCAGCCGCGCAATTCCACCCCCAGCGACCAGCGGATTTGGATCAACCATTCCCACCACCACCTTTGCCACCCCAGCCGCCACCACCGCCTCTGAACACGGCGGCGTCCGTCCGTAATGATTGCAAGGCTCCAAATTCACATAAATGGTCGCCCCCTTCGCCCGTTCCCCCGCCGCCTTCAGAGCAAACACCTCCGCATGAGGTTGACCGGCACCCGGATGAAATCCCTCCCCCACAATCTGGCCATCGCGAACAACCACCGCCCCCACCAACGGATTTGGAGCCGTTTTACCCAAAGCTTGTCGGGCGAGGCTGAAACATCGCTGCATCATC
The DNA here is from genome assembly GCF_014695715.1 of Microcoleus sp. FACHB-68. Classification (NCBI taxonomy): domain Bacteria; kingdom Bacillati; phylum Cyanobacteriota; class Cyanophyceae; order Oscillatoriales; family Microcoleaceae; genus Microcoleus; species Microcoleus sp. FACHB-68. The sequence goes on along the minus strand of NZ_JACJOT010000018.1, from coordinate 164,880 downwards.
GCGCAATCAAAAGCACTAGCACTCTGAGGGCGAATTTGGTCTAAAGGATCGGAATCGGTATGAGCCACAGTTGCCTTGGTATCCGGTTGAGCATCTACAGAAAAATTTTCCATCAGTTTTATCCCAACTTGCTACGAAATCTCATAACAGACTCTCCCCATGCCCCATGCCCCTACCTTTAGGTTGGCGAAGCCTTGACCCTACCTTTAGGTTGGCGAAGCCTTGCCCCATGCCCAATCCCCCATGCCCAATCCCCCATGCCCAATCCCCCATGCCCCATGCCCTTCTCCTCTGCATATTTGTGCTTGTTGAAAAAGGTTTGTTAAGTTTTACTAAGTCGAGTCAGAAGAACTACAGTCATGAAGATCCTTCAATCGACCGTGAAAATTAGATCGAAAACGGGCAAAAGGCGTGCTAAAGCAACCTTGCTAGCGCTCAGTGCTATCGCCTTCACGCTGACTGGCACCCATGCCCCCAACGCCTGGGGACAAACCCCAGAACCACAGCAGCTCAAAAAAACCCAGCAAAACTGGAGAGTGCTGCTCAACAGCATCCCGACCTTAAAACCAAGCTCAACCATTTCCAAGCGTCCAGTTAGGCTAGACGGACGTGAACTTTTCCAAGTCGCCCTGATAGCACCGGGACGAGTTGAGAGTATCCAGGACAACCTACGACAAGCGGTGAAAAGGGATGCCATCCCCCCAAATCTGAACGTCACCGTTGAATTAGACCTGCAAACCCAACAGCCGGTGATTGAAGTAAACGGTCAGTATTTACTCACAGTCACCAATGCAGATGCGCCCCAAGGCATCGCTCCTCTAATTCAAGCAAAAGAGTGGCAACAAGTCATAGAAGACGCACTGCTTGAGGCGCACCTAGAGCGCCAGCAAGATATCCTCCAGCAGCGGGCTTTACTGGCTGCAAGCATCTCGCTAGGGATGTTATTGGGTAGCTGGCAAGTTTCCAGATTACAGCGGCGTTTAAAAGCCCAACAAGCCCGGATAAAGACACAAACCCCCCCGCCATTAGAAGAAGTTCTGCCGGCACCGGCAGATCCGGCGACTAACCCCAGTCAAAACACTGCAACTGAGCCGGAACCGATCGTCGTCTTGCACAAAAAAATTACCCACCAGCAGCAGCACAATCTCAACGATATTAAACAGCGGCTGTTGCAAGTGGCGCAGTTAGCAATTTGGGGCGGTGGCACTTACCTTAACCTTGGTCTTTTCCCCTACAGCCGGTGGCTGCAACCCCTCATTGTTTCTGCCCTTAAGCTTCCGCTACGATTACTGGTTGTTGGGTCGATTGTTTATGTGATCATTCGCCTCAGTGCCGTCTTAATTGACCGCTTATTCGCCACATTAGAAGACGGGGCAAGGCTTGATCAAGATGCGTCTCGGCGGCTAGCCTTGCGTTTTTCCACCTTCTCGGTTGTCTTCAAAAGTGTTATCTGGGCCGGCAGTGTGAGTGTGGGCATTCTGGTCGGACTTGCCGTGATTGGAATTGACATTGGGCCAATTTTAGCAGGTGCCGGTATTATTGGTCTGGCCGTCTCTTTTGCCTCCCAAAGCTTAATCAAAGACACGATTAATGGATTTTTGATTTTGCTAGAAGATCAATATGCGGTTGGCGATGTGATTGTCGTCGGTGATGTGGGAGGGTTAGTCGAATACATGAATCTGCGGATCACCCAACTGCGGAATGGAGAAGGGCGACTGATCACGATTCCAAACAGCGCGATTTCAATTGTGCAAAATCTGTCTAAAGATTGGGCGCGGGTTGATCTAACGGTTGATTTGGCCTATCACACCAATGTAGATGAAGCCCTTGCTGTGATTAAAACATTGGCTGACCAACTCTACAATGATCCTGAGTGGAACGACAAAATCATCGAAGCTCCAGAAGTGTTGGGAATTGATGAAATTGACCACGCGGGGATTCTGGTTCGTATTTGGATTAAAGTTAAACCGCTACAGCATTGGAGTGTAGCGCGAGAATTCCGCCGGCGTTTGAAGCAGACATTTGATCGCGCCGGCATCGCCATCGGGGCACCCCAACAAGCCCTATTATTCCGTAATTCCCTGGATCTGCGCGACGGGCACAACGGCAAAAACCGGCAAGGGGCAACCCGCGAGGAATCTTTCGATTCTATAAACTGAGCGATTAGTCAGCAATTTCCCCTCCTCTATCCTTTGGGAGGTAGGGTTTTAATCGCTCAGCCGGCAAGGAGGAAGAGATGGGGTAGGGGCGCTTTGCAATGGCAAGAAGGCAATAAAGAGCGAAAATCTCAGTGTTTAAGCCATTCCCTTCAAAACTGCCGGCGGCTCAAACAAAAAACTGACCCTTGTCAGTTCACTTCCTCTAGCCCTTAATTCAAGCTCCCCTCACCCCTGTTTAAATCTGTTAAATTATTTAAATTCAAAAAAATTTACTTAATTAATACGGTGTATCTAGCCCCAGCCCTTCCGCAAGTCTGCATATTTAGAGCAGCCATCAGGGCAGACTTAAGTATTGGCATCCCCCACCTATACAAAAGGGCATCCGAGAAGGTTAGGCTAGTAATAACTTCTTCAAAACCCCTTGCCATTCAAACTCGTTCGTCTACTTCATCCCCCAAGTGCAGCAGATAGCCGGCTTGACCGTGCTGTTGCATCTAGCAACACTTGTAGTTCGCCCACTCAGTTGAATTACGCACAACTGCCGATCTCAAGATTAAATTGGATGATATAGACTGTGCCGAGATGTAAAACCTTACCGATGAACTGCCTAAGGAAGGAAAGCGAGAAACACCCATGTCTAGCAAGCAAAATCAATTCACCATTCACTTCTGGGGCGTTCGAGGGAGCATCGCCTGTCCAGGATCGGAGACAGTACGATATGGCGGGAACACCCCATGTATTGAGATGCGGGTGGGAGGAAATCGCCTCATCTTTGACGGAGGCACCGGCTTACGGCTTTTAGGCTTATCCCTGCTGTCGCAAATGCCGGTGGAAGCTAATATGTTTTTCACTCACTCCCACTGGGATCACATTCAAGGGTTCCCTTTCTTCGTGCCGGCCTTTATTAAAGGCAACCGTTTCCACATTTATGGCGCTGTCGCCCCCAATGGCTCTACCATTGAGCAGCGTCTCAATGACCAGATGCTCCACCCGAACTTTCCAGTGCCTTTGCAGATCATGGGAGCTCAGCTAGATTTCAACAACTTAGAAATCGGGCAGCGCGTCCAGATCGGTGATGTTTTGGTAGAAACCGCCCTTTTAAACCATCCAGGCGAAGCCGTGGGTTATCGCGTGAACTGGCAAGGGTGTTCGGTTGCCTACATCAGTGATACGGAACATTTTCCAGATCGCATTGATGAAAACGTCCTGTGGCTTGCTCGCAATGCCGATGTGATGATCTACGATGCCACCTACACAGACGAAGAATACTATTCAGAAAAATCCAGTAAAGTTGGCTGGGGACATTCGACTTGGCAAGAGGCTGTGAAAGTCGCCAAAGCAGCCAATGTGAAAAAACTGGTGATTTTCCACCACGATCCCCTGCACAATGATGATTTTCTTGACAGTATCGCCGAGCAAGTGGGTCAGCAATTCCCCGACAGTCTAATGGCCCGCGAAGGACAGTCAGTTCAGTTAGTTCCCTCTTTTGTCCCCAGTTCTGAGCCAGAGGCTGTGGCGGATGCCAAAGTTTCTGCGTGAACGACTCCTGAACCCAATCGCCAACGAGATGAAGTGGGCTTCGCGCTTCGTTAGGAAGACTATGCAAGACCCCTCAAGGCACAGGCACGGGCGTAGCAACCGGCGTAGATGTATGTAGATTCCAGTAACGCCGTTTTATTCACCAAATCAATGGTATCAGTATGTAAGGTTTTCTAAACCCTTCCACTGAACCCGCAGCTCTTATCGGCAGCATGATTTGGGGATAACTTCGTCATAGGTCAGGGTTTCATCAAGAGCGCTAAACGAGTCCGTTATAGTGCCGGTTTCCCATGAGTCAGCTAACTGAATTGAGATTTTAGATTTGACAAAAATCCAAAATCTGCTAAGCAGGCGATCTTTATTTATGTGTCAAAATCTAAAGCGCATGAGGGTGCTGTCCTCTTTAACAAAAGCGCTAACACCAACTGCCATTGCCTTGGGAAATTTTGATGGTGTGCATCGTGGGCATCAACAGGTGGTGCGGCCTATTTTAAATAGCTATGTCACCCCAGAAGCTTTTGCTGATTCTGCGCCGGCACCTGGGCAGCAATGGCAAATCAGCAATTTGGAACTCGCTAGCAGCCGGGGAGAAAACCTCTCTGCGCCTGTGTTTAACAGTTCCACGACTTCTCGGTCTTTATCCGCACCCTGCGCCACCGTCGTCACTTTTAACCCTCATCCGCAAGAGTTTTTTACCGGGCAACACCGGCCTATGCTAACGCCTCTGGATGAAAAAGTGGCGTGTTTGCAGGCAATGGGGGTAGAACAGCTGGTGTTACTACCCTTTAACCAAGAACTGGCTGACTTAAGCCCCCAACAGTTTGTTGAAGAAATTCTGGTCAGGCAACTAAAAGCCACTCAGATCAGCGTGGGACAAGATTATCGCTTCGGGCACAAACGGGCGGGAACCGTCGAAGAGTTGAGTGCCTTCGCAGCCAAGTATGGTGTTACCGTCACGATTGTCCCCCTACAAACCTGTGAGGGCGGAAGAATTAGCAGCTCAAACATCCGTCAAGCCCTACAGCAAGGCAACTTACCGCTAGCAAACAAACTCTTAGGACGTGCTTACAGCCTCGTCGGGCCGGTAGTCATAGGTCAGCAGTTGGGCAGAACTATAGGATTTCCCACAGCAAACCTGCAACTGCCCCAAGACAAGTTTTTGCCCCGATATGGTGTTTATGCCGTGCGAGTCTGGAAGGACAGCCACACAGCCGGTGCTCAGCCGGCATTTGGGGTAATGAACATCGGCTGCCGGCCCACTGTAGAAGGCAAGCATCCAACTGTTGAAGTTCACCTGCTAGATTGGTCTGGGGATTTATACGGCCAAACCTTAACTGTCAGTTTGGAACAATTTTTGCGCCCCGAACAAAAATTTCCTTCTATAGAAGCGCTTAAAGATCAAATTCAAGCAGACTGCATCGCTGCCAGAAGCCTGCTAATGGCTAATTGTTAGGAGGGAGGGAACAGAGAGAAGAGAGGGACTAGGGCCTAGGGGCTATAGAACAATGGTAGAAATGCCTCAACCCTCTACTGTTTCCCGTCTTCTCCCACTCACAACTCAGCACTCAGCACTCAGCACTCAATCTAAAATGTGCTTTTCAATTATTTGTTAAAAAAAGCATAGAAAAAGACAAACGACAACTTTATAGGAGCATCTACCGGCTATGCGGGAAAGTATTGATCGCCTCACCCAAAATCTCAATCAAACTATTGTCGGTAAAGCCGATGCCATTCGCTTAGTGATCGTTGCCCTGCTAGCCGGCGGCCACGCCCTCCTAGAAGACGTCCCCGGTGTGGGTAAAACCCTGTTGGCCAAATCCCTCGCCCGTTCAATTGCCGGCGACTTTAAGCGCATACAGTGTACCCCCGATCTTTTACCCAGCGACATCACCGGCACCAATATTTGGAACCCCCGCAAAGGAGAATTTGAATTTCTAGCAGGCCCGGTTTTTGCCAATATCCTGCTAGCCGACGAAATTAACCGCGCCACTCCCCGCACCCAGTCCGCCTTACTAGAAGTCATGGAGGAACACCAAGTCACCGTGGATGGCTTCCCCCATCCTGTTCCTAGACCGTTTTTTGCCATTGCCACTCAGAACCCGGTTGAGTATCAAGGCACCTTCCCCCTGCCAGAAGCGCAAATGGATCGCTTTACCCTCTCCCTTTCTTTGGGCTACCCCACAGAAGCCGAAGAAATGCAAATGCTGCAACGGCTTCACCAGGGCATCACAGTAGACGAACTCCAGCCCTGCATTACCTTAGAAGAAGTGCGACAGTTAAGTTCTCTGTGTGCTCAAGTCAAAGTTGAAGCGTCTTTGCAACAGTACATCCTCAACCTAGTGCGGGCAACGCGGGAAGACGAAGAAATCACCCTTGGCGTCAGTCCTCGCGGTGCGGTAGCTTTGCAGCGATCCACTCAAGCTTTTGCATTTCTGGAAGGTCGCGACTACGCCATTCCCGATGATGTCAAATTTCTTGCGCCCCATGTGCTGGCCCATCGAATTATCCCAGCCGGCGGACGGCGCTCGAAGACGATTGTAGATCGGTTACTGCGCTCAATCCCCATTCCTTAGACTTGCGAATCTCTAATGGCTAATGGTTAATTAAATTAGTCATTTGCCAATAGCCATTAGTGCAATTAAATATGCCAAATTTTATCCAGCTAAAACCGCAACAACAGAAACGCCGGCGCACATTCGTTGTGCTGTTATTGTCAATCTTAATCTGCACTCTGGTCATGGGAAAAGCCTTAGCCCAATCCCTAGAACCTTCTAGAATTAGCACGATAGATCCCATCGGCAAAAGTCACCAACTGGGAAAAGAACTGTATCTGGAAAACTGCGCCGGCTGTCATGTGGCGCTGCCACCAGAAGTGATGCCCACAGAAACCTGGCGGCAACTACTGCTAGATCCCCAACATTATGGGCGGCAATTACAACTGCCGGTGGGTCCCCCTCGCATCTTAATATGGAATTATCTGCGAGATTTTTCTCGTCCCCATACTGAAGAGGAAGAAATTCCCTACCGGCTGCTGCAATCTCGCTATTTTAAAGCCCTTCACCCCCGCGTAAAACTACCCAGGCCAACCAGTGTCGGCACTTGTCTCACCTGTCATCCCTCTGCAGATCGATACAATTTCCGGCAGCTAACGCCAGAGTGGCAGGATTCTCCTTAATATAGGATCAAGAAGAACTGTGAAGTATCTGTCGTCACTGGGTTGGCACAGGTGGAGATTGCCCCACTAACCCCAGGCCACAGACCGCTAACATCCTTCATCCTCGATCCTCCATCCTTTCGACTCCCTCTCCTGCCATGCTGAAAAATTTGCTCGGAGATCCAAACGCACGCAAACTAAAGAGATATCAGCCCCTGGTCGCTGATGTCTACATTCTGGAGCAAGAAATCCAGGCGCTCTCCGATGAGGCTTTAATAGCCAAGACAGCAGAATTCAAACAGCGGCTAAAATCAGCCAAATCTCTCAACGAAGAGAAAGAAATGCTGGATGAACTGCTACCGGAAGCCTTTGCGGTGGTTCGGGAAGCAGCTAGGCGGGTTTTGGGTATGAGACATTTTGATGTCCAAATCCTTGGCGGCACCATCCTCCACAAAGGACAAATTGCCGAAATGAAAACCGGCGAGGGCAAAACCCTGGTTGCTACCCTACCCTCCTACTTAAACGCACTCAAAGGCAAAGGTGTACACGTTGTCACCGTCAACGACTACCTGGCTCGCCGGGACGCTGAATGGATGGGACAGGTGCATCGTTTCCTGGGATTGAGCGTAGGTTTGATCCAGCAGGGGATGAACCCGGATGAGCGCCGGCGCAACTACAACTGTGATATCACTTATGCGACAAACAGTGAGCTAGGCTTCGACTACTTGCGCGACAATATGGCCAGCTCAATGGCAGAAGTGGTGCAGCGACCCTTCAACTACGCCATCATTGACGAAGTTGACTCGATTTTAATTGACGAAGCCCGCACCCCGCTGATTATTTCAGGACAAGTCGAACGCCCCACAGAAAAATATCTAAGGGCGGCTGAAATTGCCAATGCCCTGAAAAATGAAGAACATTACGAAGTCGATGAAAAAGCTCGCAACGTTCTTTTAAGCGACGAAGGGTTTGCGGAATCAGAGAAACTCTTAGGCGTTAAGGATCTCTACGACCCTAACGATCCTTGGGCGCACTATATTTTTAACGCCATTAAAGCGAAAGAATTGTTCATCAAAGACAAAAACTACATCATTTTTGAAGATGAGGTGGTGATCGTTGATGAATTTACGGGCCGTGTACTTCAAGGCCGGCGCTGGAGTGATGGTTTACACCAGGCAATAGAAGCGAAAGAAGGGGTAGAAATTCAACCAGAGACTCAAACTCTGGCTACTATTACCTATCAAAACTTCTTCTTGCTGTATCCCAAGCTGTCTGGCATGACCGGCACTGCGAAAACAGAAGAAGCCGAATTTGAAAAAATTTACAGCTTAGAAGTCACCGGCATCCCCACCAACCGTTCTGCTGGACGCCGGGATTTAGCCGATGTGGTTTATAAAACCGAAGCCGGCAAATGGGTTGCTGTGGCGGAAGAGTGTGCGGAAATGCACGAAAAGGGACGCCCGGTTTTGGTGGGAACAACCAGTGTGGAAAACTCGGAACAGCTTTCCATCCTGCTGCGTGAACGCGGCATTCCTCACAACCTACTCAACGCAAAACCAGAGAACGTTGAGCGAGAATCAGAAATTGTGGCCCAAGCTGGACGTAAAGGCGCTGTAACCATTGCCACAAACATGGCCGGTCGAGGCACCGACATCATTCTGGGTGGGAACGCCGACTACATGGCAAGGCTGAAAGTGCGGGAATACTTCATGCCGTTGATCGTACAGCCAGAAGATGAAAGCAACTTTGGTTCGATGCGCGTCGCGGCAGCCGGTGGCAGAAACAATGCCCAAGGTTTCGGCACCACTAAGAAAGTCAAAACTTGGAAAGTCTCTCCCCAGATTTTCCCCACTCAACTTTCCCGCGAAGCCGAGCAAATGCTCAAAAATGCCGTGCAGTTTGCCGTGCAAACCTATGGGGAACGTTCTCTGTCAGAACTAGAGGCGGAAGACAAAGTGGCGGTTGCCTCAGAAAAAGCCCCCACGGATGATCCTGTCATTCAAAAGCTGCGGGAAGTTTACAATCTTGTTCGCCGGGAGTATGAACACTACACCAGCCGCGAACATGATGAAGTGGTGAACTTGGGCGGGTTGCACGTCATCGGCACCGAACGCCACGAATCTCGCCGGATTGACAACCAACTGCGGGGACGTTGTGGCCGGCAGGGTGACCCCGGTTCTACCAAATTCTTCCTCAGTTTGCAGGATAACTTGTTGCGGATTTTTGGCGGCGATCGCGTGGCCGGCTTGATGAACGCCTTCCAAGTAGAGGAAGATATGCCCATCGAGTCGAGAATGCTGACGCGTTCCCTCGAAGGCGCTCAGAAAAAGGTCGAGACGTACTACTACGACATCCGCAAACAGGTGTTTGAGTATGACGAAGTAATGAATAACCAGCGTCGGGCGATTTATGCCGAACGCCGGCGAGTGTTAGAAGGTCTTGACCTCAAAGAGCAAGTTATCAAGTATGCAGAAAAAACGATGGATGACATCGTTGAAGCTTACGTGAATCCAGATTTGCCTTCGGAAGAATGGGAACTCCCAAGATTAGTTGAGAAAGTGAAGGAATTTGTCTATCTGCTGCGTGATATGGAACCCCAGCAGTTAGAAGACTTGTCAATGGAGGAAATTGAAACGTTCCTGCATGAACAAGTTCGGATCGCCTATGACTTAAAAGAAGCACAGGTTGATCAAATCCAACCCGGTTTGATGCGTCAAGCTGAACGGTTCTTTATCCTGCAACAGATTGATACCCTCTGGCGCGAACACTTGCAACAGATGGATGGTTTACGGGAATCGGTGGGACTGCGTAGCTACGGTCAAAAAGACCCCTTGATTGAATACAAGAGTGAAGGCTACGAACTTTTCCTCGATATGATGACCGATATTCGCCGGAATGTGGTATACTCCCTGTTCCAATTCCAGCCGCAAGTGCAGCAGCCGGTGCAAGCCTCCTCGGAAATGGTTTGAAGAAGGGACTAGGGCTAGGGGCTAGGGAGAAGAGAGGGGGAGAGTAGAGGGATGAAGCATTTCTTTTACTATTCCTTAGTCCCAATGCCCATACCTTTAGGTTGGCGAAGCCTTGCCCATACCTTTAGGTTGGCGAAGCCTTGCCCCATGCCCATACCTTTAGGTTGGCGCAGCCTTGCCCATACCTTTAGGTTGGTCGAAGCCTTGCCCAATGCCCAATGCCCCATTCCCCAAACTTACTTTTTACTGATGAGAGGCATGAGGATCTGGCTGGTAATGCGGCCATCTTCAAGCTGGTAAAAATTTAGCTGTCCGCCCATTTGTCGCATTACGCGCTGGCAAATAACCAAATGTAGACCGGGTGGCTGTTCTAGGCTGGAAGGAACGAGTAAATCGAGATCATTACCGGCCTGTAACTCGGTCAGCAGGAGAGTCGGCATTTCCCCAGAATCAGTAATCGACAATTCTAAACGGTTTTCATCAAAAGGCCGGCACCAAATATCTATTCTCGCGCCGGTTTCAGACCGGCGGCACGCTGCCAGCAACACCTCATAAAGCACCCACTCAATTTTGATCGAGTCACCGCTAACATTGAGATGAGTTTCCGTGTGTACCTGAGTCCAGAGCTGACGCTGATGAATCACACCACCGGCACGATCAAGCGTTCGCCGCAACAAACTGGCAACGGGAATAATTTCACCTTGGGTTTGCAGATGCCACTGTTCCTGTTTCAGCAGATCGCGCATTGAATGAATTGAACTGCTTAACTGTCGCAAAATCTGCTGCAGGCGCATGATCTGCAAGGAACCGAAACTGCCCTTATGATTGCCCAGCTCGGTTAGTTTTTTCACCCCCGACTGCATGGCTCGGAAAAAGTCCTCCAAGCGCCGGTTCTTATACCAGTTCAAACATTCCAACTCTTCTCGCTGCCACTGAAGCGATGAAGTAAGCATCAGGTAACGGCGAGACCAAGCAAGTTGGTTAACTAAAAAAGTCATTGCCCTCACAGCATTCGGCGACCACCGGCGATCTGCCTGATCGGCAACCACCAAAATTCCCGTTGGCTGATGAGCCGGTGAAGTTCGCAGCGCCATCACCAAAATCTGCCCAACTCCCGGCCCATTGAGCCACTGCCTCGTGTCCAAAGGCAAATCGCTTGCTTTCACCTCCAGCGGTTCTGACATTTGCAGCAGCGCCCATTGAACCAAAGCATCCGTTTGGACAGGGACACCGATCTCGGTATTCAGCGAAAACAAACTATTGGCGATCACCGGCGCAACAATCCGGCCCGTTGCCCTCCCCGGCAACCACGTCACCAACGTCACCAGAGGACAGCTCATCACTTGAGCCAACTGCTGCACCCCTAACCGTTCTATCTCCTCCAATGGCAAATGGCCTGATTGCAGCAAATTTGTCAACCCTGATTGAATCATGGTCAGAAGTTGTTGCTGTTGCTCATTAGCGGCTTGTAGCTGCCACTGGTGCAGAATCAGACCGATCTGCTGACTCACGACGGCAATCAATTCTCGCTCTCTATGGCTCCAAGAACGCGTGGTTTCGCTGCCCACCACCAGTAGCCCTTCAATACCATGACCTGGAGAAGTGCCACACACCAAAAGAGAGCGCATCCCCAAGTCGAAAAACCCAGGCCGCCAAGCCATCAACTTGAAATCTTCGTTCCAATTTTCAATGGCGATCGCTTCGGGACTTTCTTGCAGCATCTGAGTGTCTACCTCAGTGAGGGGACTCAGGGGGGTTGATATCGCCCGCCGGTTGGCCGGCTGGTTTTGATAGCAGATGTCAAACTGATTGTGTTCGGGGTTGTAGAGAAGCACAAGAAATCGATCAGCTTTCAGGTGTGATAAAAGTTGCTCTCCACAGGTTTTTAACGTGGTATTCCAGTCATCGTCACTGTAAATCGCATGGGTGACGCCGGCAGTTAACGCCCGATCCAACTTTGTTTGATCGAGGGTGGCTTCCATTTGAGACAAAGGAGCAACCAGGGCCAGCAGTTGAGCCGCCCCCCGGACATAGTTTTTCTCTTGTTCCTGCCAAATCCGGGCATCGTTGCCTTCCACTGCCAGAAACCCCAAAATTTCCTTTTGAAACAAAATGGGGGCTGCAAGCAGCGATCTCGCCCGGATCTGCTGCATTAAGCGAGCGGTAATATCTCCTTTGAGGGAGGAATGAGCTTCTCCAATGGAAACAATTTGATCGCTCAGTAGCGCTTGATAGAAGCCACCGAGATCGGACACCATGATGCCAGAGGCAGCTTGATTGTTTTCTCCAAAAGGCGATGTTTTTTGATGATTGCCGACCCTGCGCCAGAAGTAGCGCCGAGTCGGTTCAAACCAGTAGACATTGGTTCGGTTGGGGGCAACAAATTTATGTGTTTCTTCAACCACCGCCTCTAAGCATTGATCTAGGGTGGTGAGAGAACGCAGCCGGGGAAGCAATGCCAGCAAGGGCTGTTCGGCGTGCTTGGTTTGCCGGCACTGCCAGTCAATCTCTAGCCGGTAAAAAGCTGCCGCCAGCCCGCCCAAAATGATAGACAGCCGCGCCTTCTCGTGGGCTTTGGGTGAGACGCCCCACAAGTTAGAACCCAGCAAGGCAACGCCAAAGCAGCGATCTTTGTAGCGCATGGGAAAAATTAGCGTGCCTTGGATGCCCAATTGTTGGGCTGCTTTGCGCCACTCTCCAGCCCGCGTTTCTTCTCGCAAATCCGGCACGCCCACAGGTCGTTGCTGGATCACCACCTGCTCTAAAATATCACCGGGAGTGAGGTTAAAACGCTGTTTGAGGATGGAGGATTCTCCGTTGGTACTGCGCCCTCCCTTGCCTAATAATCGGTGATCGAGCCGATCATAGACGCCAATCCAAAGCAATTTGTATTCAAATGCGGTTTCAAGGTATGAGAGGGTAGTTTCTATTAGAACATCGACATTCTCCTCTTCCCGGAGAGTGTGGAGAGTACGCCCCAAGGCAATGAGCTGTTTTTCGTAGGTCGTCGGCTGTTTTTGCTGACCCATCTCAACTATTTTAGATTTTAGATTTTAGATTTTAGATTGGAGATTGGGGATTGGAAAGATTAGTTACCACCCACTACCCATTACCCATTACTTGGTCTTTAGTTACTAGCCACTGTGAGGATTGATCTTGGATATTTATCGATCGGGTATACGTCCTGTTTTGTTTTCTGGATTGAATGTTGATCCAGAGTGGTTGCATCATCAGACTATGGATCTGCTGAGCTGGCTTAACCGGCAAGGCGATCACCCACCTGCTAGTTGGATTCAATCACAATTTCAGCGTTCTTGTTGTTTTTCTGACACCCGATTGGAACAAAAATTGTGGGGGCTGAATTTTTCTAATCCCGTTGGTTTAGCTGCTGGGTTTGATAAGGATGGGGTTGCCGCCGGCGTTTGGGCAAGCTTTGGCTTTGGCTTTGCTGAATTGGGAACTGTCACTTTGCAAGCTCAAGCCGGTAATCCCCGCCCTCGATTATTTCGCTTGCCGGCAGATCAAGCTGTCCTGAATCGCATGGGCTTTAACAATCAGGGGGCAGCGGCTATGGCAGCGAGGTTATCTTCTTCCCCGCCTCATTTGCCGATGGTAGATGAACCCGAAGCAGTGACTGATCGCAAAATCCCGATTGGAATTAATCTGGGTAAATCTAAGGTAACACCGCTAGAGGAAGCTGCGGCAGACTATCTTGGCAGCTTTCAGCTTCTTAAAGATTTGGGGGATTATTTTGTGGTGAATGTGTCGTCTCCCAATACTCCCGGACTGCGCTCACTACAGGATGCCGGCCAGCTTGCCACGATTTTGGACGCTTTGCAACAAGAAAACCAGAATAGTAAGCCAATTTTGGTTAAAATCGCGCCGGATCTGGAATGGGAGGCAATTTCACAGGCGATTGAGGTGGCCCAACAGTATCGGCTGGCTGGAATTATTGCGACGAATACCACCATTCGCCGGGATGATTTAAAGACGGAAATTATATCACAAACTGGCAAATCTGTCAAAGAAGAAGCTGGGGGAATTAGCGGATTCCCGCTGAAACAGCGATCAACAGAGGTGATCCGGTTTATCAGGCAGCAAACAGAAGGACAGTTGGCAATTATTGGCACCGGCGGGGTATTTACGGCTGAGGATGCTTGGGAAAAAATTACTGCCGGTGCGAGTTTATTGGAAGTTTACACGGGTTTTGTTTATGAGGGACCCTGGATGGTGCGCCGAATTCTCACCGGCTTGCTGCAAAAGCTGGAGGAACGAGGATTGGCTAATATTTCTGAGGCGGTTGGATTAGAAGGAGAGTAAAGGAGGTTTGAGTGCCCTTTGCCCCATGCCCAATGCCCAATGCCCAGTTTTTAAGAACGATAAGTTTGCTAAAACATAAAGGTTCAATGCTGCTGTCATTTTAGATTTATGCTGCATAAAAGGTTTCTTCTTCGCCGGCGCTTTGTCTTAGTGCTGTTAGGATTAGGTGCGGCACTGACGCCACTGATGTTGAACTACTATGTCAATGCTGTGACTAGCAGCCGGCGCTACACGGAAATTTCCCAAGTGCCTGAAGAGGATGTGGCTGTTGTTTTTGGGGCAGGTGTATGGGAGGATGGTAGCCCGACGCCGATGCTGGCTGATCGGGTACAAGCTGCGGTGGATCTTTACAAAGCAGGGCGGGTTCGCAAAGTTTTGATGACTGGCGATAACAGCAGCAAAGATTATAACGAAGTGAAAGCGATGCAGGAATACGCTGCAGATCGTGGGGTGCCGGCTAAGGATATTCAGTTGGATTATGCCGGGTTTAGCACTTATGAAAGCTGCTATCGCGCGAAGGAAATTTTTGGTGTGAAACGGGCTGTTTTAATTACGCAAAGTTACCATTTGCCGCGTGCGGTTTATACTTGCCGGCATCTGGGTGTGGATGCTGTTGGGTTGGGAACGCCTGATTGGGAAAAGTTTCGAGATCGCTCAATGATGCGCTATGCAACGCGTGAGGTGTTGGCTGTGATTAAGGCGTTGTGGGAGGTTCATGTTACCCGTCCAGAACCTACTTTTTTGGGTCCATTTGAGGGGATTAAGTGATGTTTTGTAGGGGGTTATAAAGAGTTTTTTAACCGCAGATGCACACAGATAAACACAGATGTAAGCCTAGCTTGTGGTTAAGTATAGGCAAATAGTTTCATGCCTGTTGGGTATTTTTGTAAGTGGGGGAGTTTTGGATTTAACCGGCATAATATTTAGCAGTTCATAAAAATAATATTAGTTTGGGGAAAGTAAATGGCTCTTTATCTCGATTCGGCAATCATTAGTGAAGCTCAAGCTGCTAGGAAATTGGGGTGGGTTACGGGGATTACGACGAACCCGACTCTTTTAGGGAAAAGTGATTTAGCGCCGGCAGAAACGCTTAAGCAATTGAAAGCAATTATTTCTGGAGAGTTGTATTACCAACTCACGGCTTCTGATTTTGATGGCATGGTAACGGAAGGAAAGGCGGCATTTGAATTGATCGGTGAGCAAACTGTGTTGAAGGTGCCGGCAACTGAGGTGGGTTTTGAGGTTGTGGCGTCTCTGTCGCCGAATATACCTTGTTCGGTTACAGCAATTTATAGTCCAGCGCAGGCAGTTGTGGCAAAAGAAGCGGGGGCGAAATATGCGATCGCTTATGTTAACCGCGCGACTCGTCTGTTAGGGGATGGGGTGGCTTTGGTGCGAGATATGGCGAGTGTGCTGGCAGGCAGTCAGACAAAAATTTTAGCCGCGAGTGTGAAATCTCCAGAAGAAGCGGTGGCGACGCTACAAGCGGGGGCGCATCATTTAACTTTACCGCTGCCGGTTTTACTGGCAATGGCTAGCCATGAGTTATCGCAGCAAACTGTTGATGAATTTGCTAAGAATGGACGCGGCATTTTGGGATGAAAATATGCCGATTGTTGAGAGGATGTTTTATGAGTGGAGAATCGAACTTTGAAGCGCCCTCACCCTAACCCTCTCCCACAGGAGAGGAAACCGGAAACTCTTTACCTTTCGCCTGGGGGAGAAGGGTTATATGTTTTGCGACTTTTCAAATATCTTTTTAGAAAAGGGTGATAATTAGGGCTTTGAAAAATGAAGTTATATTGCAACTGAAAGGTAGGCTGTCACGAAATTTAGCTTTAAAAGCCGGCAGATTTTTTTCGCTTCTGTGCCGGTTCTCCAATTTTGGCAGCAAGGTATATTGAGAGAAAAGGGTGTTGTGTAGGCGGGTGGTGCCGGCACCACCACTCTTAACTTAGCAAGCAGAAGGTACTTTTTCCGCCCGTAGTAGAGTCCGGCATTAAAGCTTGCCATTCTGAAGACTGACATCTTTTAAAATAATGTGCTGCTTGCTATCAAACAGGATCTTCCCTTGCTGCTGTAATTTACTCAGTAGCCGCGTGATTGTCACCCTGGTGGTACAGCAGGTGTTAGCCAGATCCTCATGGGTGAGACGAACACTCAAACGAGCTCCTTTTTCCACAGGTTCACCAATCTGCTGTTTTAACAGATACAACAAACAGATTAATCGGTCGATGACACGCCGCTGCCCAAAAATCGCTAATAACGATTCTGTGTGCTGTAGGCGCTGGTTCATTTGAGTTAAAAGACTTTGGGCTAGACTTGGCGAAGCTGAGATTTCTGCTTCAGAAAAACACACTAGATGAACGTCGGAAAGCGCTTTTGCTTCGTAAGTTTGTAGGGAAGTGGAACTCAGTCCAAAGTGCATTTGTGGCCCTAATAAACCCACGATTACCTCTTCGCCATTTGCACAAAGAGTGCTCAACTTCACCAACCCTTTAGAGACTTGCCAAATTACTTGGGGCTTGAGGGAGATAATTTCCCCTTTGGTATAAACATAAACAGGACGATCTTTGCTATTGTCGAGGCCATTATTTTCTCTTTGCGCTCGTTTTTGCTCTGTAATGTCACGCAGCAGCCACAGAAGGACAACTGGCTGGTTCGGGGTGCGGATAGTGGCGACTCTCATAGCCGCCTCTAAGATTTCACCGTGACGCTGCTGTAGGCGCATTTCCCCCCATATCGCTTGATTGTCGTGGTACAGCCGGTTTACTTGGGTGCGAAAGTCCTTGCGTTCTTCTGGGGGGATAAAAATGGCCAGCGGTTTGCCGGCTAATGCCATCTGGGAAACGTTGAGCATCTGGGCTGCGGCCCGGTTTGCTTCGATGATCTTGCCGTCGCGATCCGTTACAATGTAGCCGTCTGGAGCGAATTCAAACAAATCTTCATAACGCTGACGTTCGGCTTCTAAGGCGGCTCGTGCTGATGTTAGTTCCTCATTCTTGAGCTGTAGCTCTTCCAGGGCTACTTGCAGTTCTTCAGAGGCGATGCCGAGTTCCTTGAAGGCTGCCGGCAGCAAATTCGGTTGCTCATCAATGGAAGAATAAGCGTATTGATAAAGCTCGGCCAGCTGCCAGTGAAACGTCTCTACTTTCTTAGCAAATAACTTTACATTCACTGTCCACCTCTACCTTTTGCGCTCGACAACTGAAGCATACAAACGTTCGAGCTAGTCTTACAACAACCCATTGAGAGATTTTTAAACAAATTCTGAATATTTCTGCCTAAGTTTATAGAATTTTACACAAAAATACCCTAAAAAAACAACCGGGCGCAGTAAAGAGGCTGCAGTCATGCTTCCTAGCCTTTTAAGAATTTCTTGTGTTCTTTGGCACAGCTAAATTTAATGCTGCTGTGTCTCTCCAGGCAGATGATTCAAGAGAGCAGCAGCGATAATTTGTTAAAAATGTCAAATATTCTAGAAATACAAGGATTAAGCTCATGTCAGACACCAGCAAGCGTGGTTTTGCCTCGATGGATGAAGACAAACAGCGCGAGATCGCTAGCAAAGGAGGTCATGCAGCACACGAAAAAGGAACCGCGCACGAATTCTCCTCAGAGGAGGCTAGAGAAGCTGGCCGCAAGGGTGGTGAAGCTGTAAGCAAAAATCGGGAACACATGGCTGCAATTGGCCGTGAAGGTGGGAAGAAAAGCCGCAAGAAAAGTAAGGAGTCATGACATTTGCAGCACAAGAACATTTCGCAAGCGCCATCTCTTGCCGATTTAAAATCTAGAATCAGTCATCCATAGATTAGGTTTTCTGACGTTGTCTTGTTCTTGAAAAGCACAGTGGGTACACCCGATGAACTCCAACCCCGGTTCAAAAGCTGGGGTATTTTTTTGCCGGCTAAATATAAATTGCTGGGTGATCGCTATCTCATCCCAGGCTGCACTCAGAGGTGTGCTCAGATTGGAATTGCTGTCTCGCTGCCGGCATCGCCTGCGCCTGTATAGGGGGAACAGCCGGCAAGTAGGGATGCAACTCCCGATAAATTTAGAAACTCCAGTTTACTGGCATCAAGCTTCAAAATATTAAAGAAATCTTTAAAGTTTCTGCTATTGTCATTTAAAATGATAATCATAAAAAAAATGACTGTAAAATCAGATAAGCGTCGGCACGACAAAAAATATTATTTTATGTATTAATTGACACTAAAAAAATTTACACGAAGCCTATTCTTCAGATAGATAGTTGAATGAAAAACTAGCCGGTATTCTATTAATTAGAGATAGCAACTCACATTTAACACCAAAATAGTAGGGAGGATTGCAAAAGCGCATAAGTCAACCTCTGTTGCAAAGACCGCGTCTACTTAGCGCTAGGCATCCTCCCGAACTTTTTTTTCATTTTTAGAAAGAGGGAAGAGTTATGGAAGAAACCTACAGCCAACAACGATTAACTTTATCTTCTTGTGATGGTTACGCATTTGATGTTTGGCAATTGCCCCTGCTACCCCGTCACTGTCAAGCTAGGGAAATCTGGAAAAATATCAGTTTAGCCGACTGCAAATATCAAGTAACCCCAGCAAAGATAGAATTATCAAAGATATAAAATTACGAGGTTAGGAAAAATGTTTGATTCTGAACCTGTTGATAAGTTCAACTTTTTTTATCCCCGGAGTCGTTACCACGGCGAGTTTACCCCGCAACAGCTCGCTTTTAATGCGAACTTACAAGAATTTTCTCAGAAAATTAGTTATATCTCTGCTTTAGAAACCGGCGGTAAAATTTCTCCAGAGCAAGCCTATCAAGATATCAAAAGCCTCTGGAAGGAATTAAAGCGCAGCAAGAAAGAACTGATGCCTGATTAAATGATTGTAGCCGGCTAGGAGAGAGCAATCCTTACTAAATCAATGTAATTTATAGCCGGCAAGATGCCCCCACTACAAGCTTTTCAGTGAAGATTGTATCCGCCTAGGAGAGAGCAGACAAATCGCCGAGAGCAACGGTCTGTGGTTGAGGGTTGAGTATGATTAGAAAAAATCGGCAGAAGACTTCCTCAGATTGCCGGCTTGTGAAAGCCAATTCCCCTATGTATTTCAGCATAGGGGCAATTGTTTTCAGTATTTTGTGAATGCGTTTAACAAGTTCAATAATCTGCCGACACCGCAGCAAGCCGGCGAGGGTATGAAGCGGGCGAAGCAAACACACTCAGAAATTATTTACTTCTTATCAAGCAACCCAACCTGCGCCCAAATCGAATGAACTGCTAAAGCACGGACTAAAGCTTTCATATCCTCAGACAGTTTCTCCTCAGTTTTCTCAGACTGAATCTGTGTTTGTGCCGGCGCAAATTCTTTGTTGCTCATAATTATGAGTTGTTGAGTTTCGTGTGTGGTCATATTCTAATGACCCTCCTTTATTGCGGTACAACTCCTATATACCAACTATGCCGTGTTTTCCCTGAGACTTCTGTGACGGTTGTCGCCGGCAACTGTGACACTCGTCTCCCATTGCTGCGATCGTTCCCAAATTCCCTGGCAAACTTGGGTTGGCGAAGAAGACTGAGAAGGAGACGGGAAGAGGGGGAGACAATTAAATCTGGATTAAGCGATTTTTAATCGCTTTTGTGTAGTTGAACCGACTACCAATTAGCACATTCCCGGTTTTTTAAGTAGCTTTACAGAGAACCCGAACGTGCCACTTAATAAATTGTCTACTTTCATCAGCCATCTGCTTAACTTTTACCGGACTCATCAATGCACGGTTGTGTCGCTTTAAATTCGGGATGCCGGCAGGAATTGTTTAAGCTGATATGAGTGCCGGCAGTCAAATTAAACATCTTATCCCTGGCTGTCAATTTAGAGAGTGACACATAACTGAACGCTTCACTCAATGCAAGCAACCTAAATTAGGCAACAAGTGAGACACACTTTTAAGATATCAGGGGAGCAAATCGATGTGGGAAAAACTAATTCAAGCCGCGTTGATCACATTCTTACTCTATCATTTCTTGAATCTCACTCCTTCGGCAACCTACTCCACATCAAATGAAAACTGGCTTTCTTTGTCGGAAGTTTTAAAAGGCTATAACCCTTAAAATTGTTCGATTTTGAAAAGCCTATGACTTGCCACAAATCGCCCACCGAACACCTAACAGCTTTGACTTGTTAAGCGATAAGACTTTTTGTTGCGCTCAGGTAAGAATTCTGTCCGATAAGCAAAACTGCTGAGTTTTAGCTTTGGGATCGAGTACACCTGAACCAAAGCGAAAAAAACGACTTCTTGAACAGCATTTTCTGACAATTTAGAGGTAAATTATGGAAACTCTTGCTTACACACATCTAGCGGCAGCGTATGAAGAAGCCGCCAATAGCGAGCTACATTTAGCCGGCATCAACTGGAAAAAGCTTTCTAGCCGTACTTTTATTCGTTTCCTGTCCCTAGCAATGGCGCTGAGTGTTGTTAGCATGGCCGGCAACGCTTTTGCAGCACTGCGTCGTGGCAACAGTGGCGCACAAGTCACCAATCTTCAAACTCGCTTGATCACTGCCGGCTACTATAATGGCCCTGTCACCGGCTACTTTGGCAGCCTGACTGAGGCAGCAGTCAAACGCCTTCAGCAAGCCAAGAAGATATCTGTCGATGGCGTTGCCGGCTCGGTGACGCTGTCATACTTGCCAAACAGTGGCGGTGGCGGTACTGGCTATCCCAGCCGTACCCTCTCTCGCGGCTCTAGTGGCCAAGATGTGGTGAATCTTCAGAATAAGTTACGCTCATCAGGCTTTTATAATGGGCCGGTGACCGGATATTATGGCTCCTTGACTGAGGCAGCGGTGAAGCGCTTCCAACAGTATTACGGGTTAAAGAGCGATGGAATTGTCGGTTCTCGGACGCTTGGGGTGATACAAAGTGTGGCCATCG
This sequence comes from Microcoleus sp. FACHB-68, assembly GCF_014695715.1. NCBI lineage: Bacteria > Bacillati > Cyanobacteriota > Cyanophyceae > Oscillatoriales > Microcoleaceae > Microcoleus > Microcoleus sp. FACHB-68. The sequence continues at coordinate 143,815 of NZ_JACJOT010000018.1, read as the reverse complement.
TGCCCTCACCCTCTCGCCTGTCGTAGACTGGGGAACGACCACGCTGACAACAACTATCGGTGGTAGTTCAAGCCAATAGACGTGCCGGCGCGTCTCGATAAATCTTCAAAAGCGCATGAAATTAAATGAAACCGGCATCAACCTGTCGTTGGTGCCGGCTCTTTTACGGTTTATTTTAATTTAACTTTTTTTAACATTTCGTAATAAAATGTAGGTAAAGAAACAAAAGCGATTGATAATAAACCGCTCATGCCATTGCCAAGTCTGAGTGTTGGCATCAGCTAAACCGTCGAGACAAATCGCACCACTTAGCTTTGCCGGCATCGACAACGGCTAATGTCACCAAGCATTGAGCCAAAACCCGTGCAGCTATCTGACACACCACAGTAAGGAGAATCAGAATGGGTAACATCAAATTTGAACAAGAAAACAAGGAAGTGGTTGCGGCAGATGGGGCGAACTTAAGGCTCAAAGCCCTAGAAAATGGCATCGACCTCTACAAAACCTGGGGAAAGATGATGAACTGTGGGGGCTACGGTCAGTGCGGCACTTGCTTAGTGGAAATCGTCGAAGGGATGGAAAATCTCTCGCCCCGCACTGAGGTAGAAAATCGCAAATTGAAGAAGAAACCTGAAACTTATCGCTTAGCCTGCCAAACCCTCGTCAATGGGCCGGTCACTGTGAAAACAAAGCCGTGATATTCTAGAATTACTGAATTTTGAGATAACACAGAGGCGGGTTTAATGGAAGTTAATGATTTAGGATTTATTGCGAGTATCCTGTTTGTGCTAGTCCCAGCCGTTTTCCTCTTGATTCTGTACATTCAAACGGCTAGCCGCGAGAGCAAAAGAGATTCTTAGGAGTTGGCTATAACTAACTCAATACAACAGGCACCCGGATAGTTTTCCGCTGGTGCCTTTGCTGTATATAAGCGCGTCAAGAGTGCCTTATGCCTCAGCCACACTCCGGGCTAATAACACAGGGCAGTTGGCATAAACCCGAACATAGTCTGACAGAGAATTGCCCAGAAGCCGGTCGAGATCGACAAAGCTTTTAGCAATTGAGGGACGGCGATCTGGGGAACCCAACATCAACAGGTCAACATTTGACTCCTCGGCAATGCGGCAGATTTCTTCGCCGGCTTTCCCTTTAGCCGTAATACAGCGCGTGGCAACGCCGTACTTTTTCGCCTCAGCCACTGCCGCCGCTAAAACCGGGTCAGCTTCAGGTTTGGCGGTGGGATCGGGGGGATTGACGTGGGAGAGCACCAGTTGTCCGCCTTTGATATCTCGCAGCAAGAATAAAGCCAGCTTCAAGCAATTCTGGGCGGACTCGGATTTGTTCATCGCCACCATGATGCTTTTGATCCGTTTGACATAAATATCATCCTTAACCAGGAGCATCGGGCGAGAGGTGAGCTGGAAAACGTACTGACTGACAGAGTTTTCTAAGATCGATTGCAGCCGGCCTAGGCCGCGCGAACCCATAATAATCAGGTCAGCATTAATTTCCTCAGCGATTTCGCAAACCGTGGTTTTGGGATCGCCTTGCTTCAGCCTTGCCGTAACTTTTTTGGGGTCTAAGTTCAAAGTCTGAATCGCTTCAGCGAGAATTTTGCCCCCTTCTTCCAGTTTGGCAGCCATTGCGTCAGCGCTGACTTGCTCTGGCACGACGTGCAACACGGTGACGGATGCCTTTTGGATTGAAGGAATTTCCATCAGCATCTTGAGCATCTGTTCGCACAGCCCGCGACCGGCAACGCCTATCAAAATTTTTTCTATCATGGGTTCATCTCCTTAAAATAGTTGGGTGTGTTGGGCATCAGGCTCGGTAATTTCTTTGACTTGTTAAAGGGAGAGAATCTCAGTTCCATCCTAGCTTTCTTGCAAAAATCGCTCTACCGCTCACCTTGTGGCCCGGAGACTACAAGCACTCGTCTTGCCTCCAGGCGGGTTTCAAGCTAAATTTTCTCTCAGTCTGCCGTTGCCGGCTGCTTAGCGTCTGCGCTGACCCACAGATGAGAGTAGGCATTTCCATCTTCTAGGATTTTTGCAACAGGTTTAGTGAGCCGGCCATTTACGATTTAAGGATAAAATTGAGTCCTCACTCGGAATTTGTAGAAATTTAGCGTTTTTCAACAATTTGTAACGTGTCTGAGCAAAACCAAATACAACCGCAACTGCAACCCACTGTCGCACTCGACAAGCTGTCGTCAGCGACATCGGGAACCTGGTTTGAGTATCCGGTACGAGTGCAACCGCACCACACAGACTATAGCGGCAATGTCTGGCACGGTTCTTACATTGCCTGGATGGAAGAGGCACGGGTGGAATGCTTGCGATCGCTTGGCATCAACTTTGCCGATCTTGTCGCGTTGGGATGCGATCTGCCGGTGGTGGAACTCACCGTGCGCTACCACCGTTCTGTGCAGATGGGAATGGCTGTTGTCGTCAGGACGAGCATGGCCGATCTCGAAGGGGTTCGGCTGAATTGGGATTATCAAATTCAGTCGCCCGACGGCCAACAGCTATATTTGACGGGTCGGGTGACGTTGGTGGCGGTTGACCGAGAAAAGGGTAAGATTATGCGCCAACTGCCGCCGGCAGTTAAAGATGCCTTAGCCCGACTGACGGGTGGGCGCTAGTTCTGTGAGGGTGATTTTATTGTCTTTAATCACAGCATTGAACTCAAATTGAGCGGCCACGAAACTACGAAACTCGCTCAGGGCAAAGCATTCGGATATAAAAATCGTCGCTGAACACGATCAGTTATTCCCGAATGTTTTGCCCCTACAGAACCGCCGATCTAAATACTTTTGACGATTTGTCGCAGGGTTTCTTCAACTGAACGTGGTTGCCAGCCGAGTTCTTGTCGCGCTTTACCGGCATCTACTCGGACGCAGCGATCATAAACATAGTGAACTCGTTCTCGGCTGAGAGGTGGTTGCCAGGAGAAAAAACGTCCGATTGGATCGAGGACATTGCCGGCCAGCCTAACGATAAATTTCGGTGCCTCAGCCGGCACTTTAATCCCAGTTTCCTGACTAAAAATCTCAAACATTTTGCGAGTGGAGAGATCGCCGGCAGAGATAATGTAGTGTTCCCCCGGTTTACCGCGTTCTGCCGCCAAAATCATCGCGGTGGCCAAGTCATCGACGTGAACGATGCCGGTGATTCGTTCACCCCCCGCCCACAACTTCAAACCTCCCTTGAGAAATTGCTTCATCACCGGCCCAAAATGAGGGTCATCACTGCCAAAAATTCCAGAAGGCAGAAGACTGACCACCGGCAGTCCTTCTTTAGCAAATTGATCCACCAACTGCTGCGCTTCGTATTTGGTGCGATCGTAGGCAGAGGAGAAGTTGGTTTGCGTACGTTTAAACGTTTCACTGACAACTTTTCCGCCGGTATCTCCAAACACCCCAATGGTGCTGCAATAAACCATTTTTTGCACACCGGCAGCTTTTGCCGCTTCCAGGACGGCGCGGGTTCCTTCCACATTCACCCGGTGCATTTGCGCCTCATTGACTATACCCAGTTCCACATAAGCCGCTGTGTGAAAGACAGTATCCGCGCCGGCAATTGCTGCTTTCAAGGCTTCGCTGTCGGTAATATCACCATAAGCGAGCTTGACATTGCAATCAGCAAGGCGAGATAAATCGCTGGACTTTCGCACAAAGCCGATGACTGAGTGACCTTGCGCCAACAGCAACCGCACTAAGTGAGAGCCGGTGAATCCATTTGCGCCGGTGACAAGTGCTTTCATAACCACCCTGATTAAACTGGTTCAATAAACTTACGGTTTGCTCTCACGAAGAATGCTGCGCCCCTTTCATTGACGACCATCCACGGCTTACCTACCCAATCAAATTGAATGGGATGGGTGTAGTCTTGATGGGGAGAAAACCTCTGACCGTTCGGGAATACATACTCAACGGGATACTCCAGTCCAGGGCCACTACGACCGTTCAGACCGCTAGCAATGACACGCCATGCCGGCCAGCGTCCCTCGATAAAATCCCCACTGATATTGGCTTCAGGGCGCGAAGCGGGAGCGGCAAATTGTTCCAGTGCCCCTCCGATATTCGGGATGGTAACGATTCCCTGAGTTGCCTGACTCAGCGCCCCGCTGGTTGTTGGGCCAACAATCCCGTCAATTTTCAGCCCTGCTTCTTCTTGAAAAGCTTTGACAATGTCATCGGTTCGCGCGTCGAATTCACCGTTAATTCGGCCAATACTGTATCCCAAAGTTTCTAATTGTCGCTTTAATTGCTCAACTTCGTAACTTTGATCTCCAAGTTTTAAAGCCATTGTTTGACCTCCGCTATCAATTCACGTTTGCGCTCACAGCGAGTCTAGCTTGCTTTTGGGTTCAGGCTTATCGCGGTTTGCCAGTAGCTTACCACACCGATGTCTGGGGCAGATTTGTGTGTTCAATTGTCACTTTGCCAACCGAGATTATTTTAAACCGGCCTATACTGTTTTTCCGAATCTCACTTGGTTGGAAAAGTGCTGTCATTTGACACCGAGACTGATTGCGACCCCGGCATTGATCCGATGTACTTTTGTGGATCTTCTGCTACCCAACCAAGTTGAGTCGAATAGCGAATTTCAAAATGCAAGTGCGCTTCCTTGACATCAGGACTGCCGGTGGAACCCACTGTACCTAGGGACTCTCCCTGGTTAACCTGCTGGCCGGCTTTTACGGAAATAGTGTCAAGGTGTGCATAGCGAGTTTGTTTGCCGCGCGGGTGATTCACAACGACTAAATTACCGTAATTTCCTTGTTCGCCGGCAAACGCGACGATGCCGGTGCCGGCTGCCAAAATTGGCGTTCCCACCTTTGCTTGCAAGTCTATTCCACTGTGGAATCCCACTTCACCGCGCAATGGCATCAGTTGCCAGCCATAGCGCAAAATCACAGGCGCTTCTTCTGACAAAGGATAGCCGGCAACTGCACCGGCATCGCGATCCGTTGTACTCGGCGCATTTTGTTCTGCTGGATCTTTTGGCGACCAATTCACTCCCGGCACAAACACCACTGGCGGTGCCGGTTGGCAGCCATTGACCTCGAAAAGCACGTCCGGACGCACATTATAGGCCGTTGCGATACTCTCCCACGTTTTGCCGGCAGGAACTTCTACACGAATGCCATTGTAAGGTGGAATCAAAATTTCACTTCCCACCGGCACCTCACCCTTTTGCAAAATTGGGTTCATCCCCATCAGTGTTGACTCAATGAGATTGTATTGACGCGCAATAGTTTCCAGCGTTTCGCCCGCAGCAATCGTGTGCCGTTTCACGCGAGACAGTGCCGGTGGTTGGCAGTTCGCGCTTTTCGTTTGCTGCGCGTTCACCTGAGTTTCTATAGTGCCAATTCCCAAGCACAGCAGGGTAATGAAAAAAGAGCGCAATTTTAGGTGTTTGCTTTGAGATTTTGGCTTAAAAGTTACCTGAGAGATTTTATGGAGTTTCAGCATTTTACAACTTCACTCAAAACTAATAATTTTCCAAAGGATACGTTTTGACAATCTAAAAGTTTTCGTGCCATTTTCAGGCACAAACCTTATCTTCAAGCTTTTACGCTGATAGATGGGATTCATTTGTCAACTTAGATATTAGATAAAATTGAAAGTTTTAATGTTCCTGAAAAATTTATATAACAATTGAGCAAATATTTACAAGGTTGCGTTTGCTCAGGTTTTCGCATATCTTCTCTAATTTTTGTCGCAATCCAAATTTATTATAATATTTATCTTTTCGGAAAGGAGAGGGGAAAGAAGCCACCTTTCTCCCGCTTTCCTCGCTTATCTGTGAACAACTGCCGGCAAGGCTAACGATTGCTTTGCTTGAGGCTGCAATTTAGAAGAAACCGAAGAATTTTGCCGTTTTAGCTCATCTATCAAAGCAAAACGCATATCGCGCTTTTTCTCAATCACTTGCACACCCGGTTGTTCTGGAGTTAAGAAATTTAAATTCTTTTCTTTGCCTTTAAGCAAGAAATCATTAATCGCCACAAGATAGCGCCGGCTGAGGTTGAGTGGTTCGCCGGCAATCAGCCAAGTGCGACTCTCTGGACTTAAACTCACATTAGCGGTTTGCAGATAGCCGCCGGTGCCTCGGTTAGCAATTCCTTGATCCAGCACCCGTTTAAGCACTTGACCTTCGATTGATACAGCCAAAACATTCCCACCAAAGGGCATAATCCGAATTACATCATATTCCGTCACCGGCCCAGGTGGAATCACATCATCAATCCGAATTGAACCCCCATTAAAAATAGCGAGATCCGCATTGGTTACTTCTCGCAACATTCCCATCGCAATTAATTCAGTTAGCAGAGTAGGCCGGTTGCGGACGCTTGCTTCCAAACCATCAAGCGTTACAGCCGTTGTCGTTATCTGTTTTTCCGGTGCAAAGCCATTCGCACGAAATCCTTGAAAACCTCGTTCTTGCCATTCTTGAACCACTTTTGCAGTTGCAGGATCTTCAGGGATATCAGTTGTCAGTGGCGTCAGGCGAGATTCAACTTTGATGCTGCGGGTTTTTGGATTGTAATGCAGATGATGAATGTAGACGGTGCGGACATTAGAATCTGCTTTAAATAAGGGGGTTAAATCACTGCCGCGCCACTGCTGAATGTTTTCATGTTCGTGTCCCCCCAGAACTAAATCAATTTCTGGGACAGATTCAGCCAGTTCTTGATCTCGCGCTAAATTTAGGTGAGTGACTGCGACGATAATATCAACACGACCTTTAAGCGCTTGCACCTGTTCTCTCGCTGTTTCAATCGGATCGCGGTAGCTAACATAATTGGGACGATTGCTGTCAATGGTAACGCCTATCAATCCAATTTTAACGACCGTTCCATCCTTACTTTTAACATTAATAATTTCAGATAACGGTACATCTGGAAAAGATTTGCCGGCCGCGTCAAAGACATTACTAGAAAACCATTTAAACTGAGATTCTTTAAGTCGCTGGTAGAATTGATCTTCTTTAAGGTCAAACTCGTGATTTCCAAAAGTTGCGTATTCTAACCCCATTGCATTCAGAACCGCCACCATTTGTTGGCCGGCAAGGGGTTCCCCATTAACTTTTGCGGTGCCAAGTGCGGAAGGACTGAAAAAATCGCCAGCGAGAATCGTGTAAGTGTGGGGATTCTGCGCTAAAAGACGCTTGCGAATAGTAGCGACACGAGCCAATCCCCCCATTTTTCCACCGGCAACCGGCGTAATTTCATAAACATCATTGAATTGCAACAACGTAATGTCAACGGGTTGGGCGAAAGCCGGCCTGATTAAAGCAATCGCCAATACCAGCAGCACCAGAATTAACACTTGCCATTTTCGTTTCATAGCCGGCATCTAAAAAAATAAAAATTGAGTAGATAGAGCGGAAGAGGGGTTCCTAGGGGCATTTCGCGTACCATTTTTGTTGGTACACCTAACGCCCCTATAGAGAGAGTGAGAGTGGGAGAAATACCCATACCTTTAGGTTGGCGCAGCCTTGCCCTATCCCCCATGCCCAATGCCCCATGCCCCATTCCCTATTTCGCCTTCGCCAATTTTGTCGCTGGCTGCGGATCTGCTGGTTCCTCTGGTTCCTCAGTGATGCCTAAAATTGAGTTGTACAATTTGACATACTCCTTGGCAGATTTAGTCCAGCTAAAGTCTTGTTGCATCCCCCGCTTTTGCAACTCCTGCCATTTGTCGTGGAAACGGTAGGCTTCAGAGGCACGAACCATCGAGGTATAAAGGTCTAGGGGTTCGTAGCGGTCGAAACAGTAGCCGGTGCCGGCATTAGTATTGGGTTCATGGTGAGAAACCGTATCCACTAAGCCGCCGGTGCGCCGCACGATAGGGACGCAACCGTAGCGCATAGCGAGCATTTGGCTAATGCCGCAAGGCTCAAACCGGCTTGGCATTAGGAAGGCATCGCAGCCGGCATAAATGCGCCGAGACAAGGCATCGTTATACAGCAAATAGGTGGCCATGCGACCGGGGAAACGGGAGGCAATCTGCCACATTTGGGTTTCGTAATAGCGATCGCCGGTGCCCAGCAAAATTAACTGGGAATCCGTATAAGCCATAAATCGATCAAGGATCTGCAAGATCAGATCGATTCCCTTTTGTTCCACCAACCGCGTCACAATCCCAATTAAGAAAGCACCCTTGTTGACTTCTAAGCCCACTTCTTCTTGCAGCGCAATTTTGTTTGCAATGCGGTTATCAAGGGTCTCAGTCGTGAATGTTTCGGGGAGATATCTGTCAGTGGCAGGGTTATAGCTTTCGGTATCGATCCCGTTAAGAATGCCGCTTAATTTACTGCTGATAAAAGATAGTAACCCTTCGATTTGTTCTCCATAAGCGGCTGTCTTAATCTGCTCAGCATAGGTGGGAGAGACGGTGTTAACGCGATCGGCAAACTGAACAGCAGCCGCCATCGTGTTGTGACCCTGCATATACCAAGGGCACCAGGTAATTTTATCTAAATACCAACGCCACGGCCCTTGATAGGCGAGGTTGTGAATCGTGAAGACAGTGCTGATATCAGGATCTTGGCTCATCCACACGGGGATCATGCCGGTGTGCCAGTCGTGGCAGTGAATAATCTGGGGCTTCCAATAGTTCCAGGCAAACTCAGCAGCTCCGTTGGCAAACAGGGTGAAGCGCCACTCTTCGTCATCGCCAGAGTAGATGCGGCGAGGTAAGAAGGAGGGATGGCCAAATAAGTACAGGGGGACATCGCTGCCGGGGAGAACGGTTTCGTAAACGGAAAAGCTCTGGAACATGGCATATCCTTGCCAGACAGGCTCTTTGGGAACCTTCATTTTGTCTGGCACGAAGCCATAGTAAGGCATGAAGATGCGGACATCATGCCCCATTTTTCGCAACACTTGCGGCAGAGCACCGACAACATCGCCCATGCCACCCACTTTTGCTATGGGAGCCGCTTCTGCGGCAACAAAAAGAATTCGCATTATTTCTTGGTGTTCCCTGATATGGTCAGTTTGTACCGTCATCATACCTGTGCGATAGCACAGCTGTACTCTATGCCGGCACTAACGCCTCTTTGAATTCTTTTATTGAGACTGTTTGAGCGTCACTACGACTTCTTCAAGCAGGTTGATGACTTGCGCTAGTTTTTCAACAATCTTGTCTTTCTTTTCCGAATTAACGCTTAACTGGGGACTCACAGACTCTTCCTTGCTCCCTTGCTCCTCTAAAGCAGGTGGGTTTGGCTGAGCGTTTGTCTGATTAACAGTGGGGTTGTTAGCCTCCGCAACTGCTACATCTGCGCCGGCAGAGGTTTCGTTGTTAAGCTGGCTAATTAAGCGCAGTAAGTCCTTATCCCGATTTAGCCATCCCTCTAAAAAGATTTTGTGGCTAGGGGTTGATTTGACTCGCTGCTGCCGATAGTCGAGCCGGCACTGACAGTAACGCTTGGCTGTTTCCAAGTTATTTGCTTGCTGCAGTGCTGCCATTGTTTTGGGGCCAAAATCGCCGTCCACCGGCACTCCGCCGAGTGCTTCTTGCAAAAATTCGGTACTGCCGGTGACGCCAAAATTTACGGCTGTATCGAAGTGGACAATCGCCAAAGGCAAACACATCAAGTCTGCTTTCCCTGGCTTCCAGTAAAGTTCAAGATAGGCTTCTTCGACTTCGGCTTCGGTAATTTTGCTAACTGTCTGTAGGGGTAAACTTTTGTTTTGGCGATAGGTGTCGTAGGTAGCTTGAGTAATTCCGCGATTCACCGCACCATTTACATCGTTGGGGGAATAACCTCCTTCCCATTTGAGGGTGAACTGAAGTGCTGTTTTAAACGCATCAATGGGTTTAGTCATATTTTCGGTTTTGAATTTAAAACCGCAGATCAATTGCCGGCAGGAATGCTTGCGCCACAATGTAAGCGATAAATGCTGTCGGGCATACGCCGATATTTGTGGAGTTCTAAAAATATCTGCTACCGACTGTATTTACCTGCGGTTTTTATAGTTTTGAGCTACTGGTGAGATTCAACCGATTGTAATTCTCACCAGGAATTCTCAACCTAAAATCTTGGATCTAATGTTTTTGCTCCCGTTGAATTTGGGCAAAGATTTCTGCCAAGATTTCTTGTGCGCCTTGTTCCCGCAATTTGTGGGCAAGTTCGATGCCAAGTTGTTCGGCGTTTTCAGCAGGGCCGGTGATGGTATCTTTGACCAATTGCTTGCCGTCGAGGCTGGCTACCATGCCGGTTAAGGTCAGTTGATCCCCTTCAATTGTGGTATTTACGCCGATAGGAACTTGACAACCACCTTCAAGTGTGCGTAGCAGAGCGCGCTCCGCATAGCAGCGCTGGGCGGTGGGGGTATGTTCGAGGACTTTAAGAAGATTTAAAATTTCCGTGTCACCGGCACGACATTCGATGCCGAGTGCGCCCTGCCCGACGGCGTGGAGGGAAATTTCAGCCGGGATAACTTGGTGGATGCGATCACTCATTCCCAGCCGGTGTAGGCCGGCAACCGCTAAGATAATCGCGTCATACCCGCCCTCATCCAGTTTCGCCAGTCGGGTATTGAGGTTACCCCGAATATCTTTAAATTCCAAATGGGGATAGTGGTGGCGCAGTTGAGCAAGGCGTCGCAAAGAGGAGGTGCCAATCACTGCACCTGCCGGCAATGTTTCCAGTTGCTTGTCTTTGTGCTTTTCATGCACCACCAAGGCGTCTGCTGGGTTTTCCCTTTCGCTAACGCATCCGAGGATTAAGCCTTCCGGTAAGTTGGTGGGCAAATCTTTGAGGGAATGCACGGCTAAATCCGTCTCATGGTTGAGCATTCCGACTTCGAGTTCTTTGGTAAAAAGTCCTTTATCACCAATTTTGGCCAGGGCGACATCCAGAATTTTGTCACCTTGAGTGGACATGGTGTGGACTTCAAAGGTGCAATCTGGGTAGTGTTTCTGGAGTTGTTCTTGCACCCAGTAAGTTTGGACAAGGGCGAGTTGACTTTTGCGGGAACCGATGCGAACTGTACGAGTAGGGGCAGATACGATTGGGGACATAGAACGATCGCGTCAAATGAGCGAATTAAAGTCACTTTATCTAGGCTACCGCAGTGCGTGACTCCTAAATACCTTGAGGCGAATTTGGGCGATAAAGTAGAAATGGCACCGGCATGGGATGTCCCGACATAAACTTTCTCCCACAGTGGAAGTGAGGCTTGTTATGTTTCGAGTCAAGTATCCGGTTGAGCAAAGCGATCCGCCCCTTTCTCCAAGGGAAACGCTGCCCACGATGTACGATCTGCCCAGCGAGAACCCGGAGGAACCTGGTTTGCCTGACGAATTTCACGATTTACAACCGGAACTGCTGCGGCGCACTTTCTGCCCTCGCCCTTATTTTCCGGATCTGCTATTTGCCGGCAGCGACATAAATCTTTACTATGATGTGCGTCATCAAAATAGGTATAAACGCCCAGATTGGTTTGGAGTCGTAGGTGTGCCGAGGCTCTACGATGGGCATGATCTACGCATGAGTTATGTGATTTGGCAAGAAGGAGTCAGTCCCTTTGTCGTGGTGGAATTACTATCACCAGGAACAGAAAAGGAAGACTTGGGAGAAACTGAGCGGGGTGCTAACCAACCGCCTGGGAAGTGGGAGGTTTACGAGCGAATTTTGCGGATTCCTTATTATGTGGTGTTTAATCGCTACAACGACCAGTTACGCGCTTTTAGTTTACAAGCCGGTAGCTATCAGGAATTAGAGCTAAGTGAGCCGAAAATTTGGATGCCTGATATTGACTTAGGTTTAGGCTTATGGCAGGGAGTTTATGAAGGTTTAGATCGCTTGTGGTTACGTTGGTACGACGCTGAAGGAAATTGGATTTTGACTGAAGAGGAAGCAGCACAGCGACAGGCTGAGGCGGCACAGCAACAGGCTGAGGCGGCACAGCGACAAGCTGAGGCGGCACAACAGCAGTTAGAAATAGAACGACAACGTGCGGAAGAAGCCGAAAGACGCGCTGAGGAATTAGCGCAAAGATTGCGTGATTTAGGAATAGAATTGTAGTCGATGGACACTGGGCGCGAAATTGATTTTTGAATCTAGCTGTGAGGCAGATATTCTTAAAATTATGAAGTGTCCAGATTTCATTTTCTGTTAATGAAGCCGGCTTTTTATAACAGAAGGGCAATAAAGAGTTTTGCGGAAATAAGGGAGTAAAGTTCTTGACTGCTCAACTTCCCTATGACAACCGGCACATTTAGCCAGACAATAAAGAAAATAATCTTGCTGGATTGGTTATCCATGAGGCCGAATGAGTCAACGCGCACTGCTGCTAGTTAATCCTAACGCTCGCCTGGGACAAGAAGGCCGGCTGCAAGCTATTCAACTATTGCAAGAATTAGGGCTGGAACTGATAGAGAAGCCGGCTGAAAACCCAAAAGCATTACCCGATCTGATCCGCCAACACCGGCAACAAATCGATTGTGTGATAGTTGGTAGTGGTGACGGCACGATCAACGCCGCCTTGGATGGTTTGGTAGACACCGGCTTGCCTTTAGGAATCTTGCCATTAGGCACTGCGAATAATCTAGCCCGTAACTTAGGAATTCCCCAGTCCCTACCGGCAGCTTGTAAAATTATTGCCCAAGGAAAACTCCGCACGATAGACATCGGCAGCATCAATGGCAAATACTTTCTCAATGTTGCCGGCATAGGGTTGAGTGCTGAAATTAATAAGCGAGTGTCAAAAGAATTTAAGCGACGTTGGGGATCAATCGCCTACGCTGCCACCGCTTTACAAGTTCTCTGGCAAAGCCGGCCTTTTTGGGCAGATATTCATGGGAATAACGAGTATATTCGTGTTCAAACCGTTCAAATTACTGTCTGTAACGGTCGTTATTATGGCAGTGGCTTGAGTGTATCTGAAAATGCAAGGATTGATGATCAAAGGCTGGATCTCTATTGCGTAGAAATTCAGCATTGGTGGGACATAATTCCCCTATTACCGGCGATTATTAAGGGCAAACCGGGTCGTGGTGTGCGGACATTACAAGCCCAAACTATCGAGATTCAAACGCGCCGGTCTCACTTAATTGATGCGGATGGCGAATTGAGTGGCGAAACTCCTGCTCAATTTCAAATTATTCCACAAGCACTATCTGTTTTTGTGCCTGAATAAACACGGCAGAAATCAAAGCTTACCAAGGGCTGCCAATCATCATAAAAGCTCCCCAATAGAAAGGATGGGATAAATTTTGAGTCTCAAGAGCTTTCAATTCTGCCGGCAGAGGTAAACTCCAGGTAGATCCCTGTAGCTTGCCATTTTCTACGCGGACTTTCCCTTGAATCATCGCAATTTGAGCTTCCCGAAGCGCCTCGGCTTTAAAAGGTGCTGTTTGCAGATGTTGATAAAACTCACTCATCAGCGCTAAAGTGCCGGTATCGCTAACATACCACAGACTTGCCAAAGCTGATTTAACGCCACTTTGAACGGCTAAACCCCCAAAACTTAACTCGGCTTTATCATCCCCAAAAGCAGTTTTGCAAGCACTTAGCACTAGCAGATTCACAGGGGGGTTCTTCCAACCTAGTCCGTTCATTTTATCGAGGGTTAACTTACTATCCCAAAACTGAATAAACGAGTTACTGGGTTGCCCTGGCTTGAACTCTGCATGAGTGGCGAGATGAACAATTAAAAATGGCTGCTGCCGGCGTTGAGATTGTAAATTTTTTAGTGTGAATGCTTGGTTTAAAAAAGATTGACCATTCCCCACTTGCTCTGTAATATTAGACAATTCCACCGGCACAGCCGGCAACGGAGTGAGGTCTTGGAATTCTGAAGCCCCCATTGCCAGAACTTGTGAATTTTGAATATTTACATAAGCTGGATCTATCAATTTGAAAGCAGGAATTCGTGTGAAGCTGTACTTTTCCACTAAAAACTGTTTTCCATCGTGCAACGCTCCGTAAGGAATCGCGCTTAAGTGTTTCCCCAAGCATAATAGTAGGGTATCTATTCCTTGACTTTCTAACTCTGACTCTAAAGGCGCAATCATCCACTCATAGAGTTGCTGAGCTGCCGGTAAATAAGAACTCGTGAGCGTTTCTGTTGGATTTGCTGTGGTATTACGAAACTCTTTAACGACCTTCAGCAGTGCTTCTTGATTGGCTTCTGGCAAGCTTTTACGAATTAATTTGCCGTGGGGAGTGACTAGCAACAGTTCTAGCCGATCTCGCGTAGAAGTGATATAAATTAGAGCCGGCTTTATTTGGGCTTGCTTTTCAACTTCTGACAAAACACCGGCTATCTTATCCGCTGTCATCACCTCATCAGAGAAATTAATTCCCCAATAACCTTCATAAACATCTTCCCAGTGTTTTTCTAGTTGCTGCACTGTATCAGCTAAATTCATGACCTTAAAGAGTATCGCCAAGTTATTGCTCCAACTAATCTCAATTCCTGAGAAACTTTTCTTTGGAGTAATAATTGGGTCGGCGCTACCGGCAGCCAAGACAGAGGATTTTGCCGGCACTAAATAAGGAAAAAGCAATAAAACAAAAGTCAACAACAAAAAATATTTACTCACACCCTTTGCCTTGGGACGATTGCCTTCTTCAGCGCCTTTTGCCTTGATTAATTGGCTAATAAATCTCGCTGGTAATTTCATGGCTCTCACTCAGGCTAAACTAGCTTAATTGATTCAGAGTTCTGTGGCTGTAGTTTAACAAGGTATTCGTCCAATTGCCGGCAAATCGCAAATTTCCAGTCAATCGCTGCGATCTGGCTCAACAGTCTTTGTTTCAACTGCAACAAAAGCCTCGTTGAACACTGCAAGCCGGTTGGCAGCGCCTCCCTCACAGATAAGCCCAGCACAGAGGTAAGATTTTTATTAAGGAAAGGCGCAAATCCCCGGCAGAGGTAAAACGAGTGCCGGATACTTATCTGTACAGTGACAAGCGGCAAGCACTCGCCTTTGCCGGCAATAATATTCGGTGAAGTTTTACAATACTTCAAAGGACAAGGCTTGTTTTCTGTTTGAAACCTCCTAGGGCTGGATTCTATGACATCTTATGCAACCTCCACGGCTAAAGCCGAAATGAATGAACTCCGGCGCTTGAAAGGCTTACTGCCGCCGGAATTGCAAAGTTGGGTCATGGTAGAGAAAACTACTGAGATCAATCCCCCTCTGCTGCGATCCGAAGAAATTGGCAAAGATCAGGTGGAGATTCAGATTGACCTCATTCGCTGGGAACAACTGGCCCTCGATCAGCGAAATTTGTTGTTTTGGCATGAAGTGGCCAGAATTCAAAATGACACCATTCCCAAAGAGGGATGGGAAATGGCAGCGCTTGCTATTGGCATGGGGGGTGCTGTGGGCGAACTCTGGGTTCAAGATGGGTTGCTGCTGCTGTTAGCTTTGGCCCTATGTGGGGTAGCCGGCTACCGGCTTTATCAAAAAAATAATGGCGATAAGCAACTCACTGAAGCAATTGACGCTGATGAAAAAGCCATCGCACTCGCCACTCGCTTCGGTTATTCCCTCCCTAACGCTTACAAAAGCTTAGGCAGCGCTTTAAAAGCCTTGATCGAGCAAACCCCTAAAAAGCGGGTACGCTCTAAATACGAAGCGCGGTTACAAGCTCTCAAACGCAGCGCCAACAAAGCCAAAACCAAAGCCAAATCTGGCCGCGAACCCAACATACAATCCGAGAGTATTTATTAAGAGTGCTGGGTGCTGAGTGCTGAGTGCTTAGTAAAAGAGGGGGAGAGTGAGGGAGTGGGAGTGGGGGAGAGCATTCTCTATTATTTATTAACCATTCCCTATGCCCTATGCCCCATGCCCCATGCCCCATGCCCCATGCCCCATTCTCCAACGCCTCCCAAATCATCTAAGGTTCTAATAAAATTACAATTGCCCCAGCATTTTATGTGTTTGCGGCACAACGCGGACGTGCTTGAGCCGGCACTTCATCAATGCCTGCCATTCCAGCACTTGTTCTGGGGAAGGCGGCGAGAATAAAGCCATGCTTTTGCCTTGATCTTTCCCTAGCGCAGTCACCGGCTGCAAAAATACCGGCACTTCAGGATTCACCCCGGCCACTAACTCAGCCGTCTTTTCTAACTCGGCTGGGTCAGTTTGATGGGAAATAATTATCTTGACAAATATTTCAACTTGTGAATCATGACATAGTTGGAGAAACTCTGCGTGAGCCGGCCAGTGAGATTCCCCACTAACGCTGGGCAGCTTGATGTCCATGCCCACTAAATCCACATCGGGCAAAATCATTGCTAATTGTTCTGGATGGTGCCCCCCCGTTTCCAGATAAATCGGTAAGCCGGTTGCAGCCCGCACTTGGGGCAAAAATTCTACCAAAAAAGGGGCGTGAAGCAACGGTTCCCCGCCGGTAATGCTGATGCTGTCGTGTAGCCTCGGTTGATTTTGCCGGCTCACCCATTCCAGCAAAGTCGCCATCTCTACTGGATTTGAATAAGTTTCAAAGTCACGCAGGCCGGCAGTTCGCTCAATCTGACAGGTTGCCGGTGCGTGCCAAGTATGGGCGCTATCGCAAAACCGGCAGCGCAGATCGCAAATCGCAAAGCGAATAAAAAGTTGGCGAGTGCCCACATTTAACCCCTCCCCTTGGATTGCGGAAAAGACTTCAATCAGCCTTGCAGTCGGGGCATTAGAGGAGGGGGAGAGGGGGGGAAGGGGAGAAGGGGAGAGGGACATGGGGCTAGTTAAAGACTCAGGACTTAGGATTGCTGGCCAAAAGCAGGCCGGTGTTCGCGCCAAGGTTTCGCGGCTTCAATTTGAGCGGCTAGGGCTAGGATAGTGGTTTCTGCTGCCGGCCTACCGATGAGTTGGACACCCACCGGCATCCCTACACTATCGAAACCGGCAGGGATGGCAATCGCCGGCTGTCCCGTCGCATTGAAGGCTGGACAGGGCGCAACCCATTGAATCACCTTGTGCATGGTTTCTTCTGGTGTTAGGTTGGCCCATTCGCCGACGCGGATGGTGGGATACATATAAACCGGCAGCACCAAAACGTCAAAGTTCTCAAAAAATCCGACAATTCGCCGGGAAATGATTTGCATTTGCGCCACAGCCCGCAGATACTGGCCGGCAGGATAGCTATGTTCTAGTAGCCAGCGATTCATCGGTTCTAACAATTCCGGGGGAACCCCAGATGCACCCACACCAGCTTGCCAAACCACTGTAAACGGCTCAATTAAGCCGTCGAAATCCGGGCATCCCTCGCTGACACTGTGACCCATTTCTTCGAGCAATTGGACAGTATCTAACACAGCTTTCGCACAGATAGGCGCAGTATCCCCCACAGGCGCAAGCGTTGTAGAAAAAGCAATTCGCAAGGAATCCAGCCGGTCTTGGGTGGCTGCTAAAAACGAGGTTTCTGGCTTTGGCAACCAGTAGGGATCGCCGGTAACGTAGCCTGAAACGACATCGAGGAAGGCGGCAGCATCGGCAACCGTGCGGGTTAAAGGGCCACTCGTGGCAATCCCACTTTGATAATCACCCACCGGCGCACTGGATATCCGTCCTCGTGAGGGTTTTAGCCCGACGATCCCGCAGCACTGGGCAGGGCCACGAATAGAACCTCCGCCATCAGAACCTTGGGCGATCGGGGACAAACCGGCTGCTACGGCTGCGGCTGCACCCCCGCTAGAACCGCCTGGGGTGTAATCTAGGTTCCAAGGGTTACGGGCTGGGGGAAAGCCTTGGGGTTCTGTATAGGGCATCGTTCCTAACTGGGCTGTAGCGGTTTTGCCTAGAATCGTAAAGCCGGCCTGCTTAATCTTTGTTACGACGTTGTCATCATGGGCGGCTACCTGACTCCGCAGTGCTGCTGTGCCGTAGCTACAAGGGACGCCGGCAACAGAGTTGAGGTCTTTAACGGAAATGGGAACGCCAAAGAAGGCCGGCAGTTCTGAGGAGTCACCGGATTTGGCGAGATATTCTGTTTTAATTTTGGCATCAGCAAGGGCGAGGTCTGCACTGACGGTGAAGTAGCTGCCCAGTTGACTGTCGAGCCGTTCTATGCGTTTTAGGTAAAGTTCGACTAATTCTACCGGCGACACTTGTTTACTGCGGATTAGCTGGGCTTGTTCGAGTGCCGGTGTAAAAGCTAATTCTTCTTGATTCATAATTATTTCTTTATATTTGTAACTTCCTAATAGGGGCTATGGGCGTGAATACTGAAATCCTACCTTGCTTGAGTAATTTTTTCATCCTAGGGTGCCGGTTAAATCTAGGCTAGCCGGTTGTTTAACTACACGATGATTGTGCCGGCGATTAAACACTTTCGTTAAATTTTCTTTTTTTTTGTGAGTCTGAAGGTTTTCAGTTGTTCAATACTCATGAATTAAGTTATTTCGCATTCTTGCTATAATTTTTCAGGGTATTTTGGTTATATTTTTCACAGCCTCTCCCATAATTTACAAGGTTATCGTTAACACAAATATTTTTTTGATGACTTTAAAACGACTCCAAAATTATTCCAGCTATAAAATTTTTTAAATCTAGAATTTCCTTATTTTATTTTTCTAGAAATATGGGGTTTTATTGAGTCAGGAGTGCTTTAATTTCTTCTAACGGTTTATCCTGCAATTCGCTTATTTAAAAAAAACAAAAGACGTTGTCGGCAACGTCTCTAATGCTTATTTTATTTGAGAAAACGCAGGTAAAGCGCGACTGATTAAACCTTCGTTCGATCTGTCAAAATCTCATAACCGTCCTCAGTCACCAGTACCGTATGCTCGAATTGAGCGGATAGGGCATTATCTACGGTGACTGCCGTCCATTTATCACTTAAAATTTTAGTGAATCGAGAACCGGCATTTAAAATAGGTTCAATGGCTAATGTCATGCCGGCGCGAAGCTTGACATTCGGCATCTCGCGGGTACGGAAATTGAACACCGAAGGTTCTTCATGCAAATTTCGTCCCACACCATGCCCGGTGAAATCTTCCACCACACAAAAGTTATTTGCCTTCACATGGTCTTCAATGGCACCGGCAATGTCAAGCAAGTAGTTGCCGGCTTTCACTTGTTCAATGCCTTTGTAAAGCGCTTCCTCAGCCACCCGAATTAACTTAGCCGCAGCCGGGGTTACTTCAACAACGCCGATTGTGATGCAGGAATCTCCATGAAAGCCTTCATAATAAGCGCCGGTGTCTACTTTCAACACATCGCCGGCACGAATTACCTTTTTTCGGCTAGGAATTCCATGCACCACTTCATTATTAATACTTGAGCAAATCGAGGCGGGAAATCCGTGATAGCCTTTAAAACTAGGAGTCGCGCCCATTTCACGAATCCGCTTTTCCGCGTGAGCATCCAAATCAGCCGTCGTCATTCCAGGCTCAACCATCTCAGAAATTTCTTTGAGTACGGTTGCCACAATCTTCGCCGCCTGCCGCATAATTTCAATTTCGCGCTGCGACTTAATCTCAACGCCACGGCGCTGCTTTTTCACACGGGGAGGCTGGGAGGATTGGGAAAGAAGATTGCCAAGAATGTTCATATTACCGATAGGTGGCTAGGGGTGAGGGTTCAACCGAACTCAGGAATTGTCATCCCAACACTGAAGGGATGAGGCGCAGCAGCTCGATACCGAATTGATTGGCAACGATTGCCGCAGACTTGCCAAGCAATTTAGCTGCTTAAACCAATGAATGCAGTAGTCTTTAAACTAAGTTAACAGATCCAGGTGACTTCCTCCCTGTATCCAGCTATCGGCAGCCAGAAATGCCACCGGCTCATTTTGTTGTTACGATAATTTATCGCTTGCCGGCGCAAACAATGCTATAATTATGAGCTAAACATTGTTAAAATCCGCCACCCCCAGTATTTTGAATCTCTATGAGGGATTTAAATAGCATTGGAACTAGCCGTGGTGGCATTCAGACAATCTTTTCCCCTATTAAGCTTTGTTCATAACACTCAACCTATCTGAATTAAAGCCAAAGGATATGCTTTCACAACCTGTGCGAAGCAGACGCAGGCAGCAGCAGCCGCGCTACCCGGAGGTTTGGTGATTTCTCAACCGATTCAGTCATACATTGTAGCCGTTGCTGAGATTGGCCCTGTCTTGGGAAGTGTTTGGCTCGACATTGCCATACTGGTATTGATGCTGGTGCTTTCGGCCCTTTTCTCAGGTTCTGAAACGGCTATTACAGCCCTTGACAACCTCAAACTCAGAGCGCTGATTCAAGAGGAAGGAGATCCTAAGCGGCTGTTTCGGCTGGTGCTAGAAAAGCGGGGCCGGTTTATCACCACGCTTTTGGTGGGCAATAATCTCGTCAATAATTTTTCTGCAGTTCTCACCAGTAATCTATTTGCTCTGTGGCTAGGCAATGCCGGCTTGGGAATTGCCACTGCGGTTGTGACATTTCTCGTGCTGATCTTTGGCGAAGTTACGCCCAAATCCCTGGCTATCAACAATGTGATGCCGATCTTCAGGATCGTCGTTCGCCCCATTTACTGGCTTTCGATTATTCTTGGCCCGCTGATTTATCTATTTGAAAGCATTGTTCAGGTCGTCATCCGTTTGTTTCAAGGGGGAGCGGTGCCGCAAAGAGAGTCTTTGCAAGACTTGCAGCTCATGATTGAGATTTTGGGCGGTCAGGGACAGCTAGATCTGCACCAACACCAGTTGTTGAA
Source organism: Microcoleus sp. FACHB-68 (assembly GCF_014695715.1). NCBI lineage: Bacteria > Bacillati > Cyanobacteriota > Cyanophyceae > Oscillatoriales > Microcoleaceae > Microcoleus > Microcoleus sp. FACHB-68. Next base: position 123,144 of record NZ_JACJOT010000018.1, on the reverse strand, counting down.
TAAAGCATTAATGCTCGACCGGCTGAGTGCGCGTGAGCTTGTTAAACCTCGGATTGAGATGCGAACCATTTCCCACGAGGCGACCTTGCAGGATTTGGTGGATTTATGCTTAGAAACTGGCTTTTCTCGCATTCCAGTGCAAGAGGAGTCAAAGGATCAAATTGTGGGCATTGTTCACCTCAAGCGGGCGCTGCAGCATCTAACCGCTTTGCAAAAAGAAGGCGCTGGCAACGGGCGCGTGACAGAGACAATGGACCCGCCGGTTTATGTTCCAGAAACGAAGCGTGTGGCTGATTTGCTCAAGGAGATGTTGCAACAGCGCTTGCATATTGCGATTGTGGTCGATGAATATGGGGGCACCGTAGGGTTGCTGACCCTTGAAGATATTCTCGAAGAACTTGTCGGCGAAATTTACGATGAAAGTGATTTTCCGGTGTGGGCGCGTCTAGCGAGAAAGGCCGGTAGCGCCGGCGCTCCATCCCTATTTGGCCGGGGGTAGGTGTAGATATCCTTTGCCTACCACCGATGAGTGAACCGCAAAGCTCCCGCAGCCTGGATTTCACCAAATCGAATTTAATTTCAAAAAAAAGCTTGGTATTTCTGAATTGTTGTGCTAGGATTAGTTTCCGTGGGTAGAGAGGGTCGGTGCCCGAGCGGTTAATGGGGGCGGACTGTAAATCCGCTGGCTACGCCTACGCTGGTTCAAATCCAGCCCGGCCCACCACGAAAATTGTAGATTTTAGATTTTCGATGATTCATCAAAAATCCAAAATCATCTCTGCCCGTGTAGCTCAGTGGTAGAGCACACCCTTGGTAAGGGTGAGGTCATGAGTTCAATCCTCATCACGGGCTTTTAAATAAAAGAATGAATAAGGGTTCTGGAGGTTAACAGCCATCAGAACCCTTAAATTATTGTAAATGTGGGTATCTGGACGATTGATAGCGCTCAGCCGCGAGTTTTGCCGCCGCCAACCGGGAAAGACAAAACTTAAGCCTTTTTTTAGATTAACAATCGTTTAAGCCCCCCAGGTAGGACTTGAACCTACGACTCTCGGTTTAGAAAACCGATGCTCTATCCGGCTGAGCTACTGGAGGAAAGTTGTACGGGTGTGCCGGCAGAGCCGAATACCACCACCCCAAGGACTGACTGATAAGAGCCTCAGACCATCTAGTATGATAAGGCAATTAGCTCTGTTTAAGCTATGAGCTTAGGGTATCAAAATTGTATCTGGGCTAGCCGGCTAGAAGCAAGCTAACAAGACACACTTGACCCTTGGACTGTGAAGTGCAACTCGCTTTAGGATAAATGTACACTAAAAACCAGATAATAAAGCATGGATTAAGATAGGGTGTTAATCAACGCGAAGGCGACTCGGCTAACTCCCTAATCTGGCATTCTGCAAATCGAGACCGTCGCTGAGTGATGATCGTGTACTCTCACAGCACCCCCGGCTCTGACAGGACTTAATTGGCATTGTCATGTTTATTCTGAAACGGCAGGATGTTGATATCTCTAGTATTCAGCACCCCAAAACGGGCCAGCAGGTTCCCATTCTCAATTATCAGGGGCAGACCTTTCGCTTAATCAGCGTGTTCAGCGCCAAGCAAGAGGAAGAAGCCAAAGCTTTCTGGCGGGATCTGACAGATAACCGTGGGAAAGCGTGCGTGCTGCTCGAAGAGCCAGATCGATACAGTGTCTGGGGCAAAATCCGCATCGATCAACTGAATGAAGAAGGCGGCGGCGGCACCAGTGTGGCAGTCGCTCCATTTTTTATTCAAGCGTGCCTGTTACTATTGCAGGCAATTTACTTTGACGTAGAAGACTTGCTTGGGCCAAGACAAGCCGGCTCATTCCAGAAAGACATCTCGGATGTGTTTCGACAGTGGAAATTTCCCCAAACAGACTCGGCAGATGCAATCAATCAACTGCTGACTCAAGATCCCCTAGAGAGTACCCAGATGCCCTCCTGGCAGGAGCATCACCTCAATACCCTAATGCAAGAATTGCATCGCTTGGGCAAAGGGTACTTCGGTAACGCTAGCTTTACAGAGCGAGCGATTGACGCGCTTCAAGATATGCCCGACAGCGAGCGCAAGCAGTTTATCAGTTGGTTAAACCAATCGCGCCTCGGCCAGTTGTGGGCGACAGGTTAAAGAATGGTTTACAATTTCGCCGCAGCCCACCGAGATATGCGACGCTGGATGACAGACGGGAGTTGAGATGCTGATTTATAAGCCGGTCAATTCGCATCTACCCAGTTTTAGCAACAAAATTGCTAGTTAGACCTCTTGAGACCCCTATGAGCAGCACATCAGAAAAATCATCGACTTCTCAATCCTTCCTATCAGCCCAGACGATCGTCATGGCGGGGATTGTCTGGGCTGTTTTATCACTGTTGTTTTTTCTACTGTTTAGCGTTCCCGCCAAGGGCGAAGATCTGCCGTTTTGGTATGTCATTGGGACTTACGTTTTTGAACTGGGCGCACAACTGGCGGCAGCTTTACTGTGTTTGAGAAATTGGCGCAGCCCTCAAATTGTCAGCGGGCGGAATGTCTGGCTGGGGATTGGTTTGGGCGTGCTGTCATACTTGATCGGGAACTTGCTGTTTGGCTGCTGGGAAGTGGTGTGGGGTCTTGATCCCGATGTGTCCCTAGGGGATGTGTTTTATATCGCCGCCTACTTTTTGCTGGCGTGGGGGATGATTTTAGCCGTGATCTCCAGGCGGCTCAATTTGGAAATTTGGCAGTGGGCGGTGCTAGCGGCAATTGCGGCGGGTGGGATTGCTTTGGCTGTATGGGTAGCTACCCCCGCCAACAAACTAACACCGGCAGCGATCAATCCGGCGGCAACTGAGCAGGTGGCCACATCCGTTGCCCCGACGGCAAAAGCACCCAAAGCGCCGGCAATCAAGCCGACTGCTAAACCTGCGGACAAAACCCCCGCCATCACCGAAGATGAAGCAGAGGAAGAAACTGCCGCGCCGGCATGGGTTCAAGCACTCGACAAGCAACTCGAACCCTTTGCCTATCCGGTGAATTTGTTTTACATCATTGGCGATGTCTTCCTGCTAATTATTGCCACAGCCCTGCTGCTAGCCTTCTGGGGCGGTCGCTTTTCTAATTCTTGGCGAATGATCGCTGCCGCTACTTTTTCGCTCTACATTGCGGATATGTGGTTTAAATACGCCGAGACTCGGATTCAAGGCGAGTACCAAAGCGGCAGCCTTCTAGAAGTATTTTTTGTGTTCATGGGCGTCTTGTTTGGCATTGGTGCTGTTTTGGAACATGACATCTCCACCCGCACTCGCCGGCCTGGACGCAAACAGCGCGGATAGTCATTTGTCAGCAGGTAAGGGCGGGTGCGTGCCGATTAATCTCGGTTTCCACCGTTACAATCTGACAAAACCGCCCTTAGCGCTGTTTGAGCGTTAATGACCAATGACCATCAGCGCCTCTAAAATAGATGTGGCCAACTTATCTCTTAGCAGTTTCGCTCTTTTGCGTGGCTTAGCGGCATGACTCCTAGAAAATTATCCGATTCTGATAAACGTGAGATTCTCGAGCAATACCGGCAGCCAGGAGAAACCACTGTCACCTTGGCGAATCGCTACGGGGTTAGTAACTCGACGATTAGCCGCATCCTCAAAAGCAGCTTTTCGGATGAAGAATACAAAGAGCTCGTTCAGCACAAGCGCTCCGCAAATAGCTCCAGTAACGTCCCAGTTGCTGCCGATCTTGAGGAAGTTGAAGAGCCGGTGGAGTTAGAAATAGAAGCCTCACCTTCACTGCCAGTTCCCAAAGTTCGCCGCCGGCAGCGAACCTCTGAGGCGACTGAGGCAGACACTCAAACCAGCGCTCAGACAGCGATTCAACTGGAACTGTTACAGAATTCAGACTTGGTGAATCATTCCAGTGTTGAGTTACCGGAAAATCATTCACACGCCGAGGCGAAAGTCCTTGAGGAAATGCTGGGGGAAGATCTTCTAGATCAGGAGGACTTCTCAGATTTAGATGAGGATGACGATGATTTAGACGATTACAACGGGGATGACCTTGATGATGATAATGATATGCCACTGCCGCAGCGCAAAGTGCGGCCAACCGGCATCATTCAGGTCTTGCCGCTGTCGGAAGCGACGCTTCCCAGAACGTGCTATTTAGTCGTAGATCGGGCGGCGGAACTGATTACTCGGCCCCTGAGAGACTTTGGCGATTTGGGGGAAATTCCCACCTTAGAAATTCAGCAAAAAACGCTGCCGGTTTTTGACAATCACCGGGTTGCCCGCCGGTTTTCCAATCGCACTCAGCGAGTGGTAAAGGTTCCCGATGGCCGAATGCTGCAAAAAACAAGTTCTTACCTACAAGCCAAAGGAATCACACGCCTGCTGATTGACGGTCAGGTGTATTCGTTGTAAAGGTCAAGAAAGAAGCGTTTCGTTACCAGGTTTGCCGATCCTCTGGGGAAACTTGATAAGCCTTTCCTCGCCGGCTGTCCGAACCAGGCAACCTGTCTGGGTTATCGGATTTGCGCCAAAGCAGTTGAGCAATTGCCCCGCCAATTAACCCGATGCCGGCACTAATGGCCAAAACAACGCCCACCGGCATCTGAATCGATTGGAAACTCAGAAATTTTAAAAAGACTGGTGTGGCATTTTGTACAGAAAGGATGGCCATTGCGACCAACCAAATGGCCACAACTAAGGAAGTGATGACAGGAGCGATGGGTTTCATGGATAAAACCGCAGATAAACGCAGATGAACACAGATTAGCATTTGCTATATCTGTGTCGCTCTGCGTTGCTGCGTCCTTAGACGGCTACAGGTTGCAGATCGTTGATCACGCGCTGCATATATTCAGCGACTTGGGCTTCTTTTTCAGGAGAATTGGTTTCCATGTAGACGCGCATCAAAGGTTCTGTGCCAGAGGGACGTAACAGAACCCAGCCGCCATCTTCTAAATAAAGTTTAATTCCGTCTTTGCGGCCTAATTCTTTAACCCCAATACCGGCCACTTCTTTCGGTGGGTTCTTGGTGAAAGAATCGAGGACAGCAGCCTTGTGGGCGTCATCTAAGTGTAGATCCAGACGCGTATTGTAGAGCGGGCCGCCGGCTTCGCTAATCGCTTCTGCTACAAGCTGCGATAAGGGCTTGCCTTCATAAGCGATGACTTCAGCAACCAGCATATCGGCTAAAATGCCATCTTTTTCTGGAATGTGGCCAATAACGCTCAATCCGCCCGATTCTTCGCCGCCGATGAGAACCGCAGTTTCCCGCATCTTTTCGCCGACGTATTTAAAGCCTACGGCAGTTTCATAGATTTGCAGGCCATAGGTGGCAGCCAGGTTATCTAACAGATGGGTGGTGGCAACGGTACGAACAATTGCGCCGGTTTTGCCTTTGTTTTTAACCAGGTGACGCGCTAGCAGCAGCAGGATGGTGTTAGGGGTGAGGACGTTGCCTTGTTCGTCTACAATGCCGAAACGGTCGCTGTCGCCATCGGTTGCCAGCCCTAAATCAGCGCTATCTTTCTTGACAGATTCCACCAATTCGATGAGCTGTTCTCCCTTGGGTTCGGGCATTCCGCCACCAAACAGCACATCGCGGTAGGTGTGGAAAGATTCTGTCTGGCAACCGCAGTGTTCTAGAACGGTATCCAGGTAGCCACGGGAGGTGGAGTAGAGGGCGTCATACTTCACATTCAGCTTGGCGCTGCGAATGCGTTCAACGTCGATGAGGGTGTAGAGAAACTTGAGATAATCGGGTTTGGGGTCGAAGGTGGAAATTTTGTCAGAATTTTTGCCAGAGGGGGGTGCGTCAGATGCCCCTTCAATATTGGCCACAATGGTATCAGTAATTTCGGTTGTAGCCGGCCCTGCATAGTCGGGGATATATTTAATGCCGCAGTAGGGCGCTGGGTTGTGACTAGCGGTGAACATCAGCGCACCGGCAGAGTTCAGGTGCTTGGCGTTGTAGGCAATCACCGGCGTTGGGCAATCGCGATCAACGACCTTGACAGTCCAACCCAAATCTGCTAGTATCTCAGCCGCCGTGTGGGCAAATTGGTCAGCTAAGAAACGGGTGTCGTAACTAACCAAAACGGGCCGGTCTTTGCTGTAGGCATTTTCTAAATAGCTGGCAATCGCGCGAGTTACCTTGCACACATTGGCAAAGGTAAAGTCTTTAGCAATAAGGCCGCGCCATCCGTCGGTTCCAAACTTGATTTGTCCTGAATTGCTGGCTGCACTCATATCTGCCTCTTCCTCCTCGATTCACCCTTTATAGTACCGGAAGGTCGGTAGCGTAGGAATGCAGCCACGGGAATGAGTTTTAATGGGGGATTGGGCATGGGGGATTGGGCATGGGGGATTGGGCATGGGGCATGGGGCATGGGGGATTGCCGGCACAATCGTTGCCCTACAGTCTAATTTCTGGGCAAATGAAGGTTAAGGATGAGGTTAGTTTGAAGGTTTGGCGCATTCTTGGCCCCGACAATCAACGAGTATTGAGCGAATTGTTGCGGTTTCGCGATATTCGTTAGTTTCATGGAATTCGTTTGTCGAGGTGGGATAGATCCCTGCCAAACTGTTATCCCCAGCCGCCCCCAGCCTGAACGAGATATTTTTAGCCGGCCCGTTGGCAAATTTGACATATTCTCTGCCTTCATTGGCGAGATTGTAAGACAAGGTCGCATCGCCGTAAACTTCTTCAGCTTGTTTGAGGGGTGTACCAGGGCCAACTCCTGTGTCCGTTCGATACTGGGGATTATCCGTTAGCAAAAATCGGATGGGATCTGAATCTTCGAGGGGCGTTTTTGCTGGATAGAGGATGTAATATTGCACGGTGCCGGCCTCGCTGACTGCAATGGCGTCAAAATCTACGATGTAAGGCGACTGGACTGTAAATTCGGCAGTTGTACCGAGTTTCTCCTTGAGTTCGCCTAAAGTCATTCCCACCGTGGCAGATCCAATCCCTAATTCTGAGATTGTCTGGCTATTCGCGCCGGCTGGCGTGTCCTTGGCTGGGGTGTCATTGGGAGACTCTGCCGATGACTGAGGGGCGACAATGCTGCCGGGTGGTGGGGGAGGTGGCGGCAGTGGCGTGGTACTCGATGTGGGAGAATTGTTGGCTGCTGGGTTCGTACAGCCGGCGAGGGTGATGAATATGCCGGTGAGTAACCAATGAAGTTTCATCTTTTTCTTTGAACAACGGTTATTTCATTATTTAAGCTTAAAACTTCAAAAATTTTGCTTTTGATCTTTTGCCTTTTGTTTTCATCAAGGTGCCCAGGAACCCACAACCGACTCACCTTGTTTTTTTCTGATAGTTGTTAATTAAATTTCAGAAGCTCCTCAAACTTAATATTTTACTAACATTTATCTGCGCCTATCTCTCTACCCCTGACGACAGACTATCGCCAACATCTGTGTTTATCTGTGTGCATCTGTGGTTAAAAAAATCCCCCATCCTTGCTTATCTCCCTACCCCCAACAACAAACTATCGCCAACATCTGCGTTTATCTGTGGACGCAGGTGGAACTTGAATTACAAGCAAAGCGCATTCCAGTTTCACCTGCGGAATCTGCGGTTAAAAAATAAACCGTTTAATCATCCAAAATTGTCAAAGCCAACTGATAAATTTGCCGTCGAGGAAGAGACGTTTGCTGCGCCAATAACCGGCTGGCTTCAGAACGAGAAATTCCCTGATTTAACATTGCTTGTAATTCCGCCTTGAGCGTTTCCTCAGAAATTGCCGATCCCTCCATCTCGCAGCCGGCAACCACCAAACTCAACTCACCTTTCACTTAACAATTACTATCATATGAGGTTGTTTTTTTGCGATGGGTACCGGCAATTTCTACAATTTTGAGCAGTCTCCGCGTGGACAAGCCACAGATACTGCGCGAATGGTGGCGTTTTCGCGATATTCCTTTGTTTGGCGGTAGGCGGTTAAGTTACGCACGTTACGTGGGTCGAGCCTCGGATAAACTCCTGCTAAGCGGTTCTCACCTTTACCTACAACCGAACCCAGGCGAAAATTGAGATACGCCGGTGCGTTGGCAAATCTGACATATTCTATGCCTTCGACCCGAAGCGTGTGATGTAAGGTGGCGTCTCCGTAAACTTCCTCAGCTTTTTTGATCGATGTACCGGGGCCAACGTTTTTATCGGTTCGATATTGGGAATTTTCGGTGCTTAACATGACGATAATATCGGAATCTTGAAGCGGCTTTCTGGTTGAGTAGGGAATGTAATACTGCACGATTCCGCCTTGGATGACCGCTACTGCGTCATATTCCTCCGAGGAATACCACCCTACTATAAATTCAGTATTTGTGCCTAACTGCTGTTTAAGTTCTCCTATTGTCATTCCCAACTTAGCAGATCCAATACCACTGGCTGAGATTTGTAGGTTTTGAGAGGCGACGAGGTTGCCGGGACTCGGTGCCGCCAGTGACTGGGGTGTAATGATGCTGCCTGGAGGCGGTGGTGCCGGCAGTGCGGTGGTGCTCGATGCGGGGGAATTTTCTGCTGCTAGTTCAGTAGAGCCGGTGAGGGCGATGAATATGCCGGTGAGTAACCAATGAAATTTCATATTTTTTTTAAACAACGGTGAGTTTATTATATAAGCTTAAACTTTCAAGAATTTTGCTTCTGAGCTTTTGCCTTTTATTTTCCTTAAACTGCCCAATCACCCACAACCGGCTCACCTTATTTTTCTTTTTCTGCTCATTGTTGATTCAATTTAAAAAGGTTCTCGAATTTAATAGTTTACTAACATTCATCTGCGCTTATATGCCTATCCCTGACGAAAGACTATCGCCAACATCTGTATCTGTGGATGCAGGTGGAACTCCTATGACAAGCAAAGCACATTCGGGTTTCACCTGCGGAATCTGTGGTTAAAAAAATTCCTGATCCTCCCTCTAATCACTCTCATCCAAAATCGTCAAAGCCAACTGATAAATTTGCCGTCGAGGAAGAGACGTTTGCTGCGCCAATAACCGGCTGGCTTCAGAACGGGAAATTCCCTGATTTAACAGCGCTTGTAATTCCGCTTTGAGCGTTTCCTCAGAAATTGCCGGCACCTCCATCTCGCAGCCGGCAACCACCAAACTTATCTCACCTTTCACTTGAAAATTGCCATCATAATGGGCAGTCGCTTCTTCAAGTGTTCCCCGCCAAAACTCTTCATGCAACTTCGTCAACTCTCTCGCAACAACAATCTGCCGGCTAGTTCCTAAAAAAGTCTTCAAATCTTGTAGAGTTTGCAGCAGCCGGTGCGGCGCTTCATATAAAATCATCGTGCGAAATTCAGTTTGTATAGCTTGCAGACGAGATTGCCGATCTTTACCTTTTGCCGGCAAAAAACCTTCAAATACAAACCGATCTGCCGGCAAACCACAAGCACAAAGCGCCGCAATTACAGCAGTGGGTCCCGGAACCGGCACCACTGGAATTCCCGCCTCAATACACGCCTTAACCAACTCATATCCCGGATCAGAAATTGCCGGCATTCCCGCATCCGTCACCAAAGCAATTGTCTGTCCCTGAAGCATCATTTCAACCAGCTGGGGAATGCGTTGCTGCCGATTATGTTCGTGGTAGCTAATCTGTGAAGTTTTAATTTGAAAATGCTGTAACAGCTTGCCGGTGTGGCGTGTATCCTCAGCAGCGATCACATCTACCGCCTGCAAAATCCGCACCGCCCGAAACGTCATATCTTCCAGATTGCCAATTGGCGTACCAACAACATAAAGTGTGCTGGGCTTTGGTTCAGTTTCCATTAAAATCGTCAAAAATGAAGTCTTAAAACCGAAAGTTAACGGTCACGAGTGTTTTCAATTCTAAACGATTTATGTTCAACTGTGATCAGTCGCTGCGGCATAGCAATTTCATAACCTTGAGCATAATCTACGCCCAGAGCTTTAATTTTCTCCAAAATAATCTCATCAGACACAAACTCTGCTATTGTTTTCAATCCCATCACATGACCGATTCGGTTAATCGCTTCCACCATGACAAAATCAATCGGATCATCTGCGATATCTTTAACAAAATTACCATCAATTTTTAAGTAATCCACCGGCAAATTTTTGAGATAAGCAAAAGAAGACATTCCGGTTCCAAAATCATCCAAAGCGAAGCGGCAACCTAAAGCCTTCAGTTTGCGAATCAGTTGTGCAGCCTTAGTTAAATTGGAGATAGCCACGGTTTCAGTAATCTCAAAGCAAATCGCCTGGGGGGGAACTTGATGAATTGAAAACTGCTGTTGCAAGAAATCAATAAATTCGTCATCATTAACACTTGCACCAGACAAATTGATCGCATAAAGATTATGGGGTTGATCTTTTCTCCACTGTCCAGAGTCAGACACTAATGACGTTTGACCAATGACATAAGACAAATAAGCAAAAAACTTGCCAATCACCCAGCGATCAATCATTGGCATTAAGTTATATCGTTCAGCAGCCGGTAGAAAAGCCATCGGTGGAATTAATTCCCCGCTTTCTTCCACCAAACGCAGCAGCACTTCGTAATGCTCTCCAACTTCACAACCATTCGTCAGAGAGGCAATTGGTTGAAAGTACAAACAGAACTGATGCTCCTCACAAGCTTTATTAATCCGCGTCACCCACTGCGCCTCGCTGCGCTGCTGAGCCACATCCCTATCATTTGGCTGGTAAATATGTACGCGATTTCGTCCTCGATTTTTAGCCGCATAGCAAGCTGCATCAGCCGCACTTAACAAGCTATCTGTGGAGATGCTACCCGTCAAACTGATCAGCTCGGCATCAATTGTTACCAAACCAATACTTGCACCGATGTTAAACGTTTTTTCTTGCCAGATAAAGCGGAATTCTTGAAAGCTTTCGAGCAGCGATTGGGTAACTTTTCGACCTTTTTCTAAGGGGCATTGCATTAAAAGCAAAGCAAATTCATCGCCACCTAAACGTGCGAGAATATCGGTTTTGCGACAGCGAGATTGCAACAGTGTGCTAACTTGGCGCAAAAGTTCATCTCCCGCCACATGACCACAAGTATCGTTAACAATTTTGAAGCGATCCAGATCCAAAAAACATAGCGTGTGCTGTTGGTTTTTCGTCGTAGCCGTAACCACGCATTGCTCTAGATATTGCTCAAATTCCCGGCGATTCGCCAGTCCAGTCAGCGGATCATGGCTGGCTTGCCAAGATAATTGATGGGCTAAGTTACGCCGTTCCGTGACATCTCGAAACACTAAAACCGCGCCTAAAATTTGCCCATCTCCCGTTTGGATAGGAGCGGCAGAGTCCTCAATCGCGTATTCTTTTCCATTACGAGAGATCAGCAGGGTATGGTTAGCAAGACCGACAATACGCCGCTCTTTGAAAACAGTTTCTACAGGGTTGTCCGCCGGCTCTCGTGTCGTTTCATCGACAATGCGGAATCTCTCAATTAGAGGCAATCCTTTGGCATCTTCAACTTTCCAGCCGGTGAGCTTTTCCGCAATTGGGTTGAGATAAACAATTTTGCCAAGCGCATCAGTCGTGATCACTGCATCCCCAATCGATTGCAATGTAACTTGAGCGAGTTCCTTTTCTTGAAAAAGCGCTTGTTCCATTTGTTTGCGCTCAGTGACATCCTCCAAAATTCCAGCAGTGCGGTAAACTTCTCCCGCCTCATTTCTGACGGGAAAGCCTCTCGTCCAGATCCAGCGCACTGAACCATCGGGTCGGATAATTCGATACTCGTGATGAAAATACTTGCCTTCGCGGTGTTTTTGGCTAGCAGCGATGAAAGATTGCAAATCTTCTGGATGGATGGTGTCAAGAAAGGTCTGCGGTTTCTGGTATAACTCAGCACAGGAACGTCCCCAGATTTTTTCGTAAGCAGGACTGATGTAAATGATCTGAGCCTTTCCGACTGCGGCGATCCAAAAGACCTCAGCAATATTTTCTGCGATTTGGCGGAACTTCTCCTCACTTGAGCGGAGCGCCTCCTCGGTTTGCTGGCGCTCAATGGCCGTAGAGAGGACGTTGGCGACCGCTTGGAGAAAATAAATGTCATCTTGGGTAAACTGCCGGTGAGAGCGCGTGTGTGCGCCCAGAACCCCAAAAGGTTGATCTCTACCGGCAATCGTTACGCTTAAGCCGGCAATTACGCCATGCTCGTGCAGCAATGCTGGCCCTGTAAAGCGGGTTTCCTCACGCAAGTCTTCAACGATCACCGGCTCACCCACGTGCAGAGTGTAACCGCTTTGAGAATTGAGATCCGCACCAACGGTAGCGTAACCGACTAGCCCCTTTTTCCACCCGATGCCGGCTCTCAAAAGCAATGCTCCCACCCCTGGCAGGAGTTCCAACACCTTGCAATACTCAACTTGCAGCGTTTGGGCAACAAGCGCCACTGCTTCATCCATTAGACAGGAAAGCTCAGCGCCGGCCAGTGCTCGCTGACCCACTTGGGCCACCACTCGCTGCTGCCGCGCCCTTGTTTCTAATTGTTCGTTAGCAACCCTTAACTGTGCAGTTCGCTGGGTTACCCGTGCTTCCAACTCTGCGTTTAAATTGCGAATCTCTTCCTCTGCCTGCTTGCGCTGTCTGATGTCCTCTACCATTGCAATGGTGTATTGTGGCCTTCCTTCAGCATCCCGGATCGGCGAAACCGTAAGATTGGCCCACATTAGCTGCCGGTCGCTGCAGATATAGCGCTTCTCTAGCTGGTAGCTGTCGCGTTCCCCTGCCATGAGTTGCCGGTCAAATACGTGCTCGGCATCGAGATCCTCTGGGGCCGTCAATGCTGCGTAACTCATTCCGCACAGTTCGTTCTCGCTGTAACCTAGCATCTGCTGGAATGCCGAGTTTGTCGCTAAAATCCGCCCTTTCAAGTCTCCAAGGGCGATCCCAATCGCGGCGGACTCAAAAATTGAGCGGAAACGGGCTTCACTTTCTCGTAACGCCTCCTCTGTGTACTGATGAGCTTGGATTTCTTGGGCCAACTTTTCATTAGCTGCTCTTAATTGGGCAGGACTTGCCAGTGCCAGTGCTTGAGGGATCAGGGGAAACAGCGCCACAGCCGTGTACAGGGAAACTGTCGCTGTAACCGCTTTAATGCCCCCCGACAGCCAGTAAGTTGGATGCCACAGCGTCCAGACTTCCATCAAATGGGTGGTGCCACAAGCAGCAATGAACGCCCCAAATAGCCAGAACATCGCGGAAAAAGGCACATCATGCCGCTGGCGGACAAAGTAGCCCAGGCTGAGGGCGATTATATAATAGGCCAGTGCAATCAGAAAATCTGACAGGAAGTGCACCCCTACTAACTCTGGTTTCCAGAGATAGCCGTGCCCGTGAGGCATAAAGGCTGAGGCTAAGTAAGAACCGAACGGCATCAACTGGTTTGAGAAAAAAGGGTATTTTAGGAGTTCCAACATCGAAGGCAACCCAGACTTGGGGTTGAGACAAATTTCTAGTTTTAGCCGGGGCTTGACAGGATTTCAAGCTTTGAGAATACTTTTTTTAAGGCTGACTTCTTAAAAACAAAGATTGTACAAATCCAGTTTTTGGAAAAAATTTAGTTTTTTCTACGCCCAACTTGATAATATAATTGATAGCTTATTATATCTTCTGTTTTTCAAAGCGGGTTTGCTATCAATTAGCCGATCCACGATAGTTTAAAAAGCTTGCAGGTTTAATCGTTGATATCAATATCAATGTTAGCAGCCGGAATCGAAGTGGTAGAAGAGGTTCAAACTGAATCGTGACCGCACAATTGGCTAGGCAAGGACTGTTCGTAGGATTATCAACTCTGGACTTAGTATATTTAGTGGCAAGTCCCCCTCACAACAATCAAAAAATTGTGGCCTCCGATTACATGGTTGCTGCTGGCGGCCCTGCTACTAATGCCGGCATCACCTTCAGCTACTTGGGCAATCAGGCAACATTCCTGGGGGTTTTGGGTGTTCATCCCATCGCCCAACTAATTCGGGCTGATTTAGAAATTCATGGTGTGACAATCGTAGATTCTGATCCTTACCGGATTGCCCCTCCAGCAATTTCTTCAATTATGGTGACTCAAAGCACCGGAGATCGGGCTGTTGTTTCTATCAACGCAACTCAAGTACAAATTGCTGCTGAACAACTGCCGGCAATGGATTTGGACAACGTTAATATTATTTTAATCGATGGCCATCAAATGGCCATCAGCAAAGTCATTGCTCAGGAAGCTTACTCAAAAAATATCCCAATTGTGATTGATGGGGGAAGCTGGAAAGCTGGTTTTGAAGAAATATTACCTTTGGCAAGCTATGTCATTTGTTCAGCCAACTTTCATCCTCCCAATTGCTGCCGGCCTGAAGAAGTTTTTGCCTATCTTCAGGGGCTAGAAATTCCCAACATCGCGATTACTCACGGAGAAAAATCAATTCAATATTTCAGTATTGAAAAGATCGGTGAGGTGCCGGTGCCGGCAGTTAATCCTGTAGATACCCTCGGTGCCGGTGACATTTTTCACGGCGCGTTTTGCCACTACATTCTCCAAGAAAATTTTACCGACGCCCTAACATTATCTGCGAAAGTTGCATCCCATTCTTGCCAGTTTTTTGGCACTCGCCGGTGGATGAAGGAAGAAACTAACGCTGACATTTGATAAATATTTTTTTATTAAATTCTAATTGCAGTAGATCTATGAAAAATGTAAAACTAATCCTTGGGCATCAACGGCAATGTCACAGTAAATGTCGTTCCCATCCCAACCTTACTCGCCACAGAAATTTCACCCCCGTGTAAATCTACACACCGTTTGACAATTGCCAATCCTAAACCAGTCCCAGCAATATTGCCAACATTTGTAGCTCGATGAAAAGACTCAAATAGATGAGTGATATCCTCATCTGGGATGCCAATACCCTGATCCTTAATCTGAAAAATTGCCTCGCACTCCTGATAAATCAGTTCCAACCGAACCTCTCCCCCGTTAGGAGAATATTTAAGCGCGTTCGAGAGCAAATTGCTAAGAATTTGCCGCAGTAACTTTTCGTCCAGACAAGCCGGCACCTCAGATATGGCGAGAATATTTGGGTGAGTTTCTACAAAATGAATCTTGTGTTCGCTTGTTACGCAAAGCTGGATTTCCGCCACTAACTGACTACAAAACTGTGTTAAGTTCAGCGGCATGGGATTAAAAGGAAGTTTGTCGGCATCTGTCCGACCAATAAACAAAACATCCTCTAACAATTCTGTCATATTAATGGCAGCAATTTGAATTCGCTGAATGTATTCGAGGAGTTTTTTGTCAGAAGTCTCAAATGGCTCTTGTTCCAGGTAATATTCCAGTAAATCCGCAGAAGAAAGTACAGTAGTCAAGGGAGTACGAAACTCATGGGAAACCATCGATATCAAGCGATTTTTAAGTTCGCCAAGTTCTTTTTCTTTAGCAAGTGCTTTCAGCGTTTCTTCCTCAGCTCGCTTGCGTTCCGTAATGTCTATACCCACAGCTTGATACTCAATAAAGCGACCCAAAAAGTCAAAAATGGCGCGACCTGTCCAATGTTGAGTGCGAACTTCCCCAGAAGGTAAAACGACTTTTTGTTCGCGAGAAATGAGAGGATATTTAAAAGGATCACGCTCAATATCAGGAATCAGCGTAAGAATATATTTATTTCTCAGATCCTCTTGAGTGACGCCAAAATAGCGACAGTAAGCGTCATTAACAAAAGTCACCGTGCCATCCAGCGCAAAACGACAAATAAGTTCAGTTTGATCCTCAACAATAGCCCGATAGCGAGCCTCACTTTCCCGGAGGGCTGACACAGCCTTTGAGCGCTCTTTGTGCAACGAAACAGCCGCTGCTGCTGCCCGTAAAAACTCAATTTCTGAGGCAGACCAAACTTCTGAACAATCCCAATGTTCAAAGCCGAGACAACCGAAATACTCTTTATTAACTGTGAGAGGCAAAAGCAAAATTTTGACAATACCCAGTGGCTCTAAAATTAGACGTTCTTCAGCGGGAAACTCAGATGCCGGCCCAGCAACAATCTCGCCTTTTGCTAGCATTTCTACCCACCGAGGAGGAAACAAACATAAAGTAGAAGATAAACGATTAGAATCTTTTGTTTTGCTTTTTTTTGATTGACTTTTTTCTTCATTAGCCAACCATTGGGCACACACAATCGACGCTCGATGAGTTTGCCCAGCTAACAAATTATCTGTCGTATCCCAGCAGTTTTCGATGACATAAACACGGCTGGCACCGGCAGTTTTTCCCAGCAGTTCTACAATTTGATCGTAGCAGTTGTCATCACTGTTAAAAGCTAGCAACCGGCGCTGTACTTCCACCAGTGCTGCCAAATGTTCGTTTGCTTGACTTAATTGTTGCGTTAATTGCCGCGAACGCAAACCGGCTCTCACCCGCGCCAGTAACTCCTCAACTTCAATGGGTTTAGTGAGAAATTCATCCGCCCCAGCATCTAGCCCTCTGACGCGATCAGACACCTGTTCCCGTGCGGTTAGCAGAATTACAAAGGTTGTTGCCAGTTCTGGATTAGTTTTCACGCGCCGGCATACTTCCAACCCATCGAGACGTGGCATCATCCAATCGCAAATCATTAAATCAGGATGCCATCTTTGGACTTCGAGTAAGGCTTCTTCTCCATCACCAACGACCCTAACTTCACAATTTTCACCTTCAAGTAAGTGCCGCAAGACTAACTGAACGGTTAAATCATCATCAACTACTAAAATTTTAGGCATATCAAACAAATGGTTGATTAAAGCTGTTATAGTTTCTCTTATTATTTTCTAAATAGAAGTTAACTCTCGTTTTTAATTTAGCTTAAATAAAATTAAATAAAAGCTCCAACTTCTCCAACTCAGTTATTAAAGCTGATAAGATTTCAAAAGTTATAATAAGCGTGTGTTAATGCATCTGACATCCTAGTTGGGCGGCAACCTCGCTGATTGAGAGTAAATCCATCTCGCAGTCACTTGGCGTCCCATGAGCCGTTAAAGCAACAATCGCTGTATATGCCGGCCTCTGCTTTTTCTGGCGTGGAGTTGTCGCATCGCTTTATAGCTCAATATGTGCAATTTATTCAGAATAACTTGCGGGTTGATTGGGTGGTCTTTTACGACCAGAAACTTTGCAGACGTTGCCGGCAATTATAGCCAAATTGTAGAGACACTAACTTTTTGCAGAAGGATCGAAGCATTTAAAGCGTCTACAGCTTCGTTAAGGTACAATTCCCCAAATTTGTGGGAATATAGCCCGCTGACAGACAAGTGCCGGCCTGAGCATCCGCAACAAACAGCCTTGCAGATACAAAATTGCCTGAATTTTCAAGCGCAATCGCCACCGCTACTGTCCCGCACGCCGGGGGAACCACAAAGTGAGATTAATGAGAAACTTCGGGAACAAGTTGCAGCCGTCCCAAAAATTGGGGGAAAATCCTAAAGTGAAGACTGCCGGCTTAGCGCTAGAAAAATGTCAAGATAAGATTGAAGGGAACAGTGACAGATAAAAAGCCCATGAGTGCTGAAGTTTTGGTTGAGAAGAAAAAGTTAAAAACACCCCCACTGGAGATTCACTATCTAGGGGATCGGGCATTGCGCCAAAATGCCAAACGGATTGCCAAGGTAGATCGGGAAATCCGCCAGCTGGTGAAAGAAATGCTACAAACCATGTACAGCGCTGATGGCATTGGTTTGGCAGCACCCCAAGTGGGGATTCAAAAACAACTGATTGTGGTGGACTGCGAACCGGATAACCCAGCCACACCGCCTTTGGTGCTGATCAACCCAACGATCAAGCAGTACAGTGACGACGTTTGTCTGTTCCAAGAGGGCTGTTTGAGTATTCCTGGGGTTTACATGGATGTCAAACGCCCAGAAATGATTGAAGTGGCTTATAAAGACGAGCTGGGGCGTCCCCAGATGATCATCGCTACAGAGATGTTGTCCCGTGCAATTCAGCACGAGATGGATCATCTCAACGGGGTGCTATTTGTTGATCGAGTAGAAAATCAACTAGCGCTGACTGAGGAACTAACGAAGCATAAGTTTTCCCATCGGGCTGTTAAACCTGTTGCGTTGTAAAGGGGCTAGGGATAAGTACAAAGTGCAAAGTGAGGATTTGTTTGATTTGTCTGTTGTCAATGAGGGCATTTTTCACTTTGCTTTGACTTGTTTCTCTTTTGCCAGAATTTTCTTAGCAACCTAGATGCGGTAGGCTCTTGATAGTCTTGTGGTTTTAGCTTGTGATGATGACAGGAACTCCTAAAAGTGCTTTGTTTCTAGGTGCGTGCTGTGTGGCTGCGATTGCTGCAGTGGGTTCGATTTTTGAGCTGTCTTCTGGCCACCCCCAGTTAGGGAGTTCAGTCACCGGCATTATTTTGGCAATTAGTGTGCCGGCGGTGGGGTTACTTTTTTATGCGGCAGTGCGGGACGCGAATGCCAACCAATAAACTGGGAAAACTGGAAGGGTTAAACGTGAAGCGTGAGGTGCAAGTATTTCACGCTTCACGCTTTGGTTCTGTTGATCGCAGCATTTCACAGGAATGACCGGCTACCCGAAATCTCGTGTATTTTTGCGCCAGCTGAACACGACTGTGGCAGCCGGCACACAACCCTTCCTCTACCCGCTATCTGAGACACAGCCGGTGGCCATCGGGCGAGAACCCAGCTGTGAAATTGTCTTGGATTCAGGACTGTATGGCGGTGTGTCCCGGCGTCACGCCACAATTGCCTATCAGCCCCAAATTCAAGCCGGCTCAAATTTGGGCGGTTGGCAAGTTTGCGATCTCAATAGTGCCAATGGCACCTATATAAATGGCCAGCGCTTGCAGGGCTGCCGGTTTTTGCAAGCCGGCGACCGAATTGCCCTGGGTGTCAATGGCCCAGAATTTATCTTTGAGAACACAGCCGTTACGCTTGTGCCGGCAGCCAATGTGGGGAATGCCGGCATTAATAATCAAACAGAGGCAGTAACTTTAAGCCAATTATTTCCCATTCTCTCAACAGGCCGGGAATTGAGGAGCAAAGCTTACTTGGTGCCGGCGACGGTTACGGTTACCTTCGTAGTGTTGCTATTTGCCTCGATTGGTAACTCCCCTGCGTTTAACCTGCTGCTGGCAGCTTACCTGGGCGGTGTGGCGTATTACTTTGTCTATCAACTCTGTGGCAAGCACAAGCCTTGGTGGTGGCTTTTGGGCTGTTGCTTTTTGACGATAGCAATCCTGCTAAGCCCCATCCTGACAGGCTTTGTTGTCGTATTTCGTGAAATTCTACCCGGACGTTTGCCGGGAGAACATGAGTCTTTAAGCTTCGGTTTACGGTTAGTGCGAATGTTTTTTGGAGCCGGCTTGATGGAAGAATTGCTCAAAGCGCTGCCGGTGCTTGGGGCTGTTCTCATCGGTTACTGGCTGCGATCTCCTTGGCGAGAGCGTTTGGGAGTCTGGGAACCGCTAGATGGCATTTTGTTGGGAACGGCTTCTGCTGTTGGCTTTACCCTCTTGGAAACTTTAGGGCAATACGTTCCTGAAATTATTCAAAATGTCACCCTGCAAGCGGGAAAAGACTTGGGGGAACTGGCAGGATTGCAGTTACTCATTGCCCGCATTTTAGGTTCTGTGGCCGGCCACATGGCTTACAGTGGCTATCTAGGGTATTTCATCGGTCTAAGTGTCCTCAAACCCAACCAGCGCTGGCTAATTCTAGCGGTGGGCTACCTCACAGCAGCTGGACTTCATGCCCTCTGGAATGCGACCGGCTTCATCAGCGTGCTGATATTGGCGTGTGTGGGGATGGTTTCCTATGCCTTTTTGGCAGCGGCTATTCTCAAAGCGAGGGCACTTTCTCCCACGCGTTCACAAAATTTTGCGACTCGCCTTTCCGGGAAGTGAGTGCTGAGTCCTGAGTCCTGAGTCCTGAGTCCTGAGTCCTGAGTTGGGGAGTTGGGAGTATCTGAACCCTGAGTTAGCAAAATTGATATAAGTGAGAAGGTAGTTCGATAGTCTTGAGTGCTGAGTTGGGGAGTTGGGAGTATCTGAACCTTGAGTTGCCAAAATTGATATAAGTGAGAAGGTAGTTCGATCTAACTTTTTACGCTTCACGCTTGACTTTCTTCTCACTTTAGTTACTTTATTTTTCAGTTTGTAATTTTGTCAGAGCGTAACGAGCCACTGCTAAAGTGATGCGAGCTTGTTCGATTTCTGATAGCTCTGTCCAAGGTACAGGAGGCGTGCCGGTAAGGGTAGATTCTACACCGACAACTTCGCTGCCACGCATGGCGTAGGCGATCGGTCTAGCTAATACCTGCAAATCTTCTTCTGCCCAGTGAGGTAACAGCTGCTGCACGCAGTGTACGAGCTTTTCGGCAACAGATAGGTTACTTGAGAGCAAATGCTGGGCTTGATTGGCGATGCTATCTAGCCAGCTTGCCGGCAGATAAGCTGCAAACTGCTGCTGCAACTCGTTGCCAAGTTCGCTGAGGGGTTGCATAGACTCGCTGCCGGTACTTGCGACCGGCCACAATTGCTCTAGTTGAGTGTACAAACCTTGGGAACGCGTCTCTACTTCCTCTGCCGGCCAATCTTCAAGCACAAACTCTTGTTCTAAAGCAGCCAAGTAGGTTTCTGACTCAGGGGATGCTGGATTCCACGGATAGGTCACATCAGTCAGTAGAAGCGCTTCTAACAGTTCTAGCTGAGCCTGCGATTGGGAATCCTGGTAATTTTCAGGCCGAATGCGTTTATTTGTCATAAATGGCTGCGATGTGCGTGAAAGGATTAGCCTCGGTACGGGTGGATACACCCTCAGTCCTTCCCGTTCCGCAATAAAGGGCACTTTACCCCAATCTGTTTAGGTTTGAATAGATGATTGAGGGGAGTCAATCACAAAATCCCACGTTTGACCTTGGGAACTGCCAAATTTTAGCTGAACACCTGATTGCAGAGGGACTTCCTGATGGTGGATTTTTTGCCAACCTGCCGGCAATAAAATGAGCGTGCCATAGCGAGAAAAATCACGCAGAAAGTAGCAGGGTGACGGATAACCATTTGAGGCGGTATCGCGGCAGAAGATTTCGGCGTGTCTTTGAGATACCCAACGCTCTTGAATGACCAAGTCGTTTTCCCAAAGCCGGCCTACCCGCATTAAACCGCCGCGAATTGGCCAAACTTTGTCTAGCGTACCCACGGGGCGCAAGAAGGCTCCGGGCATAGACTGCCCAATCCAGGTGGTAGAGTTTTTGGGAAGTTCTGTACAGACTTCATCCACCGGCTCGATCAGTTCGCCGTGAAACTCTGGGTGCATATACAGCACCGGCAGCGTCCAAGCCGGCTGATTAAATTTATATAAAGTGAGTAGCTGCTGTCTGGCGATTGCTGCCGCTCGGTCAATCGGCATCCGTTCCGCCAAGGCTTGGGCAAAGGCTTGAATAAAGCTCAAGGCTTCTTGGTCGGCTATCGAGTCTCGCATGGCCAAAACGGCAGGGACGCCATGATGGATCAAGACCTCTGCTAAACTGCTGCGAGGGCTAGGAGCATGATTGTAGCGGTCACTTTGAGCGCCCCAGCAAGCGTTAAACACGGCTAGGGTGACGCGGCTAGAAACGAGAACTTGTGCCAATTCTGTGCCGCTGAGGGTGGTGCCGGGACGTAATAGCAGTTGGCCACCGGCAGGAGCCGGCACGCCATGACCGGCATAAAAGAAAATATTGTAATTGCCATTTTCCAGACGTTCGATTAATTCGGCTGGAGTTGGCTGGATGAGGGTATCGACTTGGCAAGGGACACTAAAAGTATCTTCGCCGGTGATATCAGCTTGCGGGCACTGTTCTAGAATTTGAGCGAGTGCGGCGGCTTCTTGTTGCAGTTGCAGCCGGTTTTGCTGTCCGCCAACTGAGCTAAGGGCGTCCTCTCCTAAAACGAGCAGAATATTTAAGGACTGAGCCGGGTTGCGGTTAGGCAGGGGGTCTACATCACTGACAGTACGGCTAAACAGAAGCTGCTGATTGAGAGAAATGGCCGGTTGGCCGGCTTGGGGTTGCATAATTTCCCAAGGCAAAGCAATTAATTCTGGATCGCGAATTTCCAGCCGCAGTCGCAGGGGTTTATCCTGTCCAATGGCAATGCCTCGGCTTTGGGCAAAACTGTTTTGGATGATGCCGGCAAATAGCCACTGCCAGAGGCTTAACCCCAGCTGTTGCATCAGGCGTGCGCTGTAACTGCTTGTTTGGCCGGCAGATGCTAGGGGAATGGCAGGAATTACTGTAGCCGGCTGGGTGGCCGCAACTGGCAAGGGTATACTCTCCAGGGAAAATAGCTGTTGCCAAGCGTACCAAGTCTGGCTCAAGTCTGCCGGCCACATACAATCGTGATGGACGTATCCACCGGGATAAGGCGCTTTGAGAACCCAGATAGCAAAGTGTTCTGCCGAGGCAGTGGCTTTTAGGCGGGCGATGCAAATGCTGAGGCAAGGACTCTCAGACCGAGACATTCAATAGCGGGGGTAAGAGGTTTTTTATCAGTCTATCCGTTCCATCGCCGGTTTGAAATTTCGAGCTTCAGGCGTGTTGACTAAATTATCTGATTTTTGGTTGGGTGTTTAAAAGTTATTGCTATTTATTAAAGCTTGATAGACTTTTGGAAAAATTCTTTTTTTTTACCGCAGATAAATCAAACAGAATATGCAGTTAACGGTTTTATGGATTTGTCTGTGAGATTTTAAAGTCTTTTTTTAGTTTTTTAGACAAAGTTTTATTTAAAGTTTGAAATAATGGTTGGATTGGCCACGAAAAAATTAGCTCTGTGATAATTTTAGACTGCATTGAAATAGGTGGCGAGCAAGCGCTGGCTAATTAACAGGAAAAGGGAAATTTTAGCAGCTAGGGCTATTACGAAGCTTGACCAAGGGAAGATTGACAAGAAGTTTTGACTTTTTAGTACAGGTAAACTTTAGAAAAATCAATCTAAAGGAAGAGATTTAAATCTGCTGTAAATTACTTGGCAAATGGGATGTTTTTTTTCAAAGAATTTTCTAAATTAAGAAGAGAATCACATCTGCAGCTCATCCTTGGAGCAATAAAGGTTTTTTATGAATTTCTTTACCCATGTCCTGCATCTTGTGGGTTCTGGTGCTGTCGCCTATATTTCTGCCCGCAATTTACGAGATCCTCTGACTCGACCCAATACCCTAGCAGGGCTACAATTGGCAGAATCCGGCTCAGTTCCCTTCTTAGAAACACTCTCAAAACGAGCTGCCGATGAAGGCGATGCGTGGCTTGCGGAAAAATTGGCTCGCCATGCGGCTGACGAAAAGCGTCACGGTCAAATTTTTGCCCACGCCCTAAAACAGCTCAACAAGCAAGTGATTGACTTCAAGAATTTGCCCAAACCGGCAGAAACTGACAAGCAAGACAAACCCAAGCGCAGTCCCTTCTTTGCCGCTTATTTTGAGGGTTACGATCAAGCGCAGCTCAAGCCTGAGAATATTGACTGGAACGTGTTTATGGCCAGCACATATATTCTGGAACTTGATGCCAGCAAAGATTTCGCACGGATGGCAAACGTCCTGCCGGATGACGATCTCCATAGCGCCAATCTTAAGAAGGGAATGCTCAGCGTTGCTAACGATGAAACCGGCCATGCTGCTTATCTGTATGAAGCAATGCAGCGTCGGCTTTCGGCTGCCGGTGTTCAGCCACTGATTGATGAGTGGCGCACTCGCAAGATAAATGCGATGTTGGCAATGGCCGGCAACTTCTTGCAAGGGAAACCGCAGCCTTCCTTAGTTCAAGATGGTGCGCCGGTGGAAATGCCTGAACCGACTTTCGCAAAATGATTACAACAGATAGCCTAAATAATCCCTAGGGGCTTTCTAATACCACTTTAATTTCATCGCTTTGGCTCCCCCCATCTCAACCTTGTTGGGGGGATTTTAACAGCTTTACCACCCTAATTCGGTTCTCCTGTACTTTTAGTGGCAACCTGCTTAGTTTTTAATAACTTCCTCAAAAAATAGTTTGAAAAGCCTTGATCTACGATGCACTTCATTGTTGCGCTGGCGCATTTTTGATCAAATTTCGACAAAACTTAATAGGGTGATTATTTGCTCACAGATGAGTGGATTCGTAAGTAAATTTCTCCTAAAATAATGCTTCCTGCAACACTAACTAAGCTCAGCCATGCTCCAGCAGAACCCAGATAATAAATACTACAGGCAACGAGCAGTGTGATGGCGATGTATGCACTAGCCACTTGTGCATGAGACCAGCCAGACTGCTGTAATCGTTGATATAAATGAGTGCGATGAGCCTTGAAGATATTTTCGCGGCGTATCAAACGGCGAGTGAGGGTGTAGATAGCATCAGCGACGAGGGGGAGGGTAATGGCGATGGCTGACCAAGCTGGAATTGGGTCACTGTGGGTGTTTAACAGGGAAGTTGCAATAATCGCACCTAAAACTGTGCTGCCGGCATCACCCATGAAAATTTTAGCGGGAGACCAATTCCACCACAGAAATCCCAGTAGTGCAGCAACAAGAAGCCAAAGTATCGGCTGATTCAGGTAGATAGCTAAGAAGCTCAGTTGAACTGCGCTAACACCGGCAACCAGACCATCAAGGCCATCCATAAAGTTGTAAAAGTTAATCAGGGCAGTCATGCCGATACAGGTGCCGGCGATTGCTGCCATTTGACCGATCATCCCGAAATCGGTAAGCCAAGGTAGAAAAAAAGCGCCAAAACACGCAACAGCGATGGCAGATACCGCCAGTTGTACTAAGTATCGCAAGCCGGCGGGCACACCGCGTTGGTCATCTATAATGCCAACAATAGCTAGGGGTGTGAGAATTAACCATAACCAACTTAAATTTGGGTAGATCAGTTGGTTGTGAAATGAGTCGGGAAAATAGCGAGCTAAAATCGCGGCACTCCCACTTGTGAGTGCGAATGCAATAATAAACCCCAAACCGCCGCCGCGTGGTGTCGGCTGGGTGTGAGAACTACGCTCATTGGGGATATCGAGCAGCTGTTGGTTGAAACGTTGCTTAATCAGGGCAACGCTCAGCAGGCTAAGTAGAAAACTGGCCAATACCAGTATGAGGTACATGAGAATCCTCAAATAATTCCTTGGCTACGCAGTAACTCTACCTCCTGCTGCAGTCCAACTTCCAGAGTTCGAGGGAAAAAGTTGAGATCCTGTTGAGCAGCATCGTGAGGATAGGCTTTATCTTCTTGTAATCGCAGGATCTGTTCGCGCCTGACAGGGGAACGTTGCCCTAAGACTCCTTCCAACCTTGTAGCGAACCATATACCCAAGTTAAGTGGGAAGGAAATTTGTCGAACCGGCTTGCCAATCAGTTTAGCAACTAACGCTAAAAGTTCTCGGAATGCCACGACACTGCCACCAGAAAGATTGTAAGCACCTTGGATTTCTGGGCGTTGCAAGGCAGCAAGAATCGCTTGAGCTAAATCATCCGCATGGACAGGTTGTAGGAGACAATTACCTGAGCCAAAAACTGGGAAAAAGCCATAGCGGTTACAAAAAACGATCAGCTTGTGCAGGTTTTGATCGCGGTGCGAACCGTATATCATTGTGGGGCGTAGTAAACAGGAAGAACCTGGATACTGTGCCAGTTGAGTTTCAATATCTTTGTAAATCGCTGAATAGTGATTGTATTGAGAATATATGCCGGTGGTGCCAATGACGATCAATCGGGGCGTCTGTCCAGCTTTTTTCAAACTCTCAAGAATAATCGGGATATGCCTTATTGAAGCAATTTGGATAATTGTTTCTGGCTTATGCACAGTGAGCAATTCATCCCAGGTTTGGCTTGTAGAACTGTCACCTGTGAAATAGCTAATATCTGCTTTTAAGTTTTGAAGAGAGCGAGTATCAGTGGTGGGGCGTACCAAACAAAGGATTTTAATATCATTTTGGGATGCGGCAAGACGCTCTATAAATAAAGAACCTGTCATGCCGGCGGCTCCAGTAATCAGAAGCTTCATTAATTAATGATTTAACTCTACAACTGCAATTTGTCAAAGATTGGACACTAAAGACTCATAATAATCTACTAGAGCATTCGTTATTTTCTCTTTCGGAAATTCCTCAATCGCCCTTTTATGAGCATTATCTGCCATCTGTTCTCTCAAAGAGATATCATCTGTTAACTGTAGCATTTTTTCAAAAAGTGACTCTACATCGGCTGGTTCATGAAGCAAGCCAGTGATGTTTTCTTCAATCGCATCCGTTATGCCATAAATTTTTGAGCCGATTGCGGGAAGCCCAACGGCTGCTGCCTCTATAATCACGCTACCAAATCCTTCCCGGTAACTTGGCAAACATAAAATATCTGATGCAGCCATATAATGCTCTGGTACATTCGTGTAGTCAACAAAAGTTATTTTGTGAGAAAAAGTCTCATATTGCTGTTTAATTGCCGGCAATATCTCTTCTTCATCAGGCCCAACAATTAACAAGTGAACCTCCTCTCTGATTTGACAAAGTTTAACAAAAGCTTGAACGAGATCTAGAATTCCTTTATCCCGAGTGAGTCTACCTAAAAACAAAAAAACTGTAGTTGATTCAGCAATTTTTAAATTATTTCTAATTTCACTTCTCACACTTTTATTTGGCGAAAACCGTAATGTATCCACTCCACTTATAGACCCTTTCCCTAAAACCATTGATTGGTTTGGTTTAACAACATTTTCAGTGATTAAAAAATGCTGTTGAGATAGGCTGTCTACAAGAATATTACTTGAACAGAAAGCTATTACTTTATCTAAATTTTTGAATATCTGTCTGGATAGACCCGATCGAGTCACCCAAATTTGGCCGGTAAATGTATGTATTCTGATTGGAACCTGCGTAAACGCAGCAGCCATCATTGCCAACAAACCAGCTTTAGGCGTAACAGAATGAACTACATCAAATTTATATTGAGAAAAAACTTGTAATAAATGCAGTAGTGCTTTAATATCTTTAACTATGGAAATTTTTCGTTCAATATAATTAGAAAGTGTATTAACTTTAATATCCATTGGATCAATAAAGTCAAAATTACTTGTGTTTGCCATAACAGTTACATCATATTTGTAACTCAGCGCTCTAATGTGATCTAATAAAAACCATTTCATGGTTTTCTCACCGCTAGAGACTATGATGCAAACTTTTTTTCTTTTACTCATGAACCTTCTGTTTCCAATTCTCTACCAACTAACGCAATCCATCTTCAATTGAAACTACATGACTATACCCTAGTTTCCGCTCAATTTTCTCATTAGAGTACACACACTGATTTGTCAACGCATCAATTCTTGATATAGCGAGTGGTATTTGGGTGCTCCGCTAACAGTTGGTTGGAGGACGGCGCCTCAAAACCCACATTGTATCTCTTTCTGCCAAATGTTTAAATAAACCTAAACGCTTACCGATAAAGCCGATTTCACCCGTGAGCGCTACAATCATAATTTTTTAAACTTTTGTTTATCAACTTAAATTTCAAAGAGTTTTGAGTTCGTAAGCTAGTTAAGTATTCTTCTATATGAATGAAACAGTGAATTATTAAAGATTTACTGCGTTAATCTGTATTGGCTTAACAGCTACCTCATATTTATAACTTAATTATCCAATCCGATCTAATAATATATTTAGAGTATGAAATCCGTCTCAGTAAAATATAGCCGTGTTCATTATACTGATAAGGTTTGCTTCCATAAATCTACAATCTCACACAATCCATCTTCCATCAAGTGTAAATGTCTATATTCAAGTTCTTGCTCTATTCTTAGATTGGAATAGATACAGGTGCTAGTTAACCCCGCAACCCTGGACAATGTGAGGGGCCACCGAGGCAACCAAGATAGCGACAGAACTATTACGGTTACTAAAGGTTTTGGAAGTCGTAGAGTTGGTAGTGGCTTACCTAGAGAATGAGAAATAGTCGAAACAAAGTCTTCCAAAGTGCGGCTATCAGCTATGTTATATATTTTACCTTGAGCTGCTGACATTGTTCCACATCTTACTAATCCCTCAACTACGTTATCAACATGGATATAATTAGCATAGGCTCCGGGTTTTCCTATAAAGAAGAATAAACCATTATTTATGACATTAATTAGCTGAAATAAGTCACGGTTTCGCATCTCAGGTCCATACACTTTGCAAGGACGTAGAATAGAAAAATCAATACCTCTACGCTCTCCAGCTTGAATAAGTAACCGCTCTGACTCTGTTTTGGTAGTTTCGTAAATCCCCACTGGATTTAAAGGAGTTTCCTCTGTTATAATTCCCGAAAATTGTGGCCCATAAACACCGACACTACTGAGCTGCACCCAACGTCCTATCTTGTTAACAGCCGCATCTAGTAAGTTATTTGTACCTGTTACATGAACAGCTTGCATACAAGCTTCGTTTCTTATTTCTCCTGCACAATGATAAAGTACATCAGCGCCATCAACAAACGGAATCAAGTCTTCGGCACTGTTAGTTAAATTGGCATGATAAAGATGAACTGTTTCTGGGAGTCCTGTATTTGTTGAAGGACGGCGCGTCAGAACTCGAACTGTATCTCCTGCAGCTAAATGTCTTAAAACTAAGCGCTTACCGATAAAGCCGGTTCCACCCGTGATTGCTACAATCATATTTTTTTAACTTTTGCATTCTAATGCGAGGTTTAATTGTCTTACAAACGCTAAATATTATATTGCTTTTTTTAACCTCCAGCATTTGCAGTATTAGCGATATTTGGACTGATTGCAGCTTCTGGTTGTGTTCAAAGTCTATCCAAAAATAGTTGCGATACGTAGGAATCTATCTTCCATCACTCCACTTGCGTTATTCGCATTTTTCAGCTATTTTGTTGACTCTTTCACAATGCAAAAGCGATCCAAAATTTTCTAAACCTTTTCTCGTTATCTATTAATGCTATTGATTTCGCAAATAGCTCATGAAACTTCAATGCTTTCTAGTTTTTAACTTTTATTTTGTCCAAATTGCTGGACGCCCTGTTATTTTTCTATAAAAATCTGCCAAATGACTGGTTGCGCTTTCGCCAAGGGTAGAACGCAACGATAGGTAAGTATAGACTAATAAACCTCGCATAATTTCTGTGTAAGATATGAGCAATCCATTTTTACGTCTACACTTTATATTTTCTCGATGGGTGACAACCATATTATCTAACGTGCTGCTCATCCCTCCCATTCGCACTCCTGTAACTATAATATCTTCAATGTGATATGCGTCTTTGCGTTTTAACTCCCGTAACAAGAAGTCATAATCACCACAAATTTTAAATGAGCTATCAAAGTTTCCATACTCTTCAAAAAGAGAACGATGATGAAATAAACCCGGATGAGGAAGACACATTTCGTACAAAAACTTATTTTTTACTTGATTCCAAGGTTTGCCATGAGTCATTATAATTTGGCTATCTTTTAAACTTATAAAGTTACTTTTACCATAAACTACTCGAGAATTTGGCCAAGCTTTATTAAGTTGTGGCACAACTTTTTCAAGCACATCAAGTGACCAAAAATAATCATCTGCGCCCAAAAAACAAACCCATTCCCCCTTGGCGTGTTTTAGTGCTTTATTCCATGAACTGTAAAGTCCACTATTTGTTTGACTCTCCCAATAAGCAATTTGCTCGTCATACTTTTTAAGAATGTTAACTGTATTATCTGTAGAACCATCATTAATTATTATATATTCTACATTTTTGTAAGACTGATTAATGACTGATTGAATTGTTTGTTCTAAATATTCTTCTCCATTAAGAACTGCTGTAATTACTGAAATCAAAGGTTGTTCAGTAATAGATTCTTCTGAAAATTGCTGCTTGACCATTTTTCCTCTTTTGTTGTGAACCCTAAATTTAGCTTAAAAATTTGCAGTTTTATCAATTAATGAGTATATATTTTAACATAAAAATGCAAAAATATAAAATAAAATCTTATCTATTTAAAAGCCATACCCTTGCTGCTGGGAATGATTTCGTTTCCCTCGTTTGATGATCAAGTATAGAATGAAGCTAGATATTCCAAATCCAAAAGACACAATGCTTCCATATAACGGGTTACTAATTAAACTTATAATGCCGTAGAAGTTAATCAGTATACTTATGAATCTTAGCCGAGGCTCAACGTTATTTAGCAAGCGATCCGCAGAGGAAGCAATTATACAATATGCTAAAGAAACGAGTAACACACCTAATAACCCAGCCCCTGAAAAACCTATAGCTAAGAAACTAGCATTTGCGCCGAAACGTAGACCCGTCATGGCCTCTCCTACATCATAAAAGCCGATATCGCCATTTTGGGCAATTCCATACATTTGAAATGCTTCAAGAATACCCCTATAAGGAAAGGCTCTTGGGAAAAGATAATAGTAATAACTACTAGTTCCAGCCGGCACAATCAAGGCCCTATCTAGAAGTAAACCTACTCCTTCCAAAAGCCCACCTCCACTAATTGCCGAAAAGAGGAGGCCACCAGTTCCAATTATTGCTAAAAATATAGAAATGACCAAGTAAGGTTTTTTCCAGTGAAGAAAATATAGTTCAAGATTTCCCTTATACTTATAAATAAAAACAGCCATGATGATGAGCAAAAAAACATAGAAAAACATAAATCTATGAGCGAAAGTTATACTCAGAACAGCGATTAAAGCAAGGGCTATTGAAAACGTAATCCAGTAAATTATTTGGGGCTTTTTACTGAGTTTACGATTGGCCGCATAGTAAACAGAAGTAAATAATATAGTGGGAAGTAAATAGTTAGTTGATATGGTCGCCCATCCAAGCCCTTTGCCTGCTACGACAAGAGCATCTCCAATTTCAAGTCGTGTTTCGTAATATTGAGCTAGATTACCCATACTGGAAAAGATAGAACCCATGAAAGAGACTCCACCTGAAAATAGCATAAATCTTAAAACGCTAAAAACTCCTATTCCTAAAAATAGCCAAAACCATAAGTTTGCGTATTTTTTTTTCCTTTTATAATTATAAGGATAATTTTTTTCTTGGTTTTTATTTTTATAAAAACTTTGAGATTGGAAAATAAATGATATAAGTATAAACAAAATTATGGCAAAAAAGGAAAGCCATACAGTTTCAAGCTCAGATGATCTGGCAAAATTACTGTAACTGATAGTGGTAAAAGGTATAGGAGCACCATTAGTCAGCACAATCATTATACTGGAAATATGCAAAAGGCGGAGTTTGCCTGTCACCAACATCGCTCTTAGGCTCCAGAATATGTATCCCAAACAAACACTCAAAATTAGTAAGGTTATTGATAAGGGTGGCATACAATTTCCTAAATAAAGGATGCTATGAGCTACGTAACTGCAACTATAGCGTCAACTCTTTTATCATCTTTGCTGTCGTTCTCATATCCTTTCCGTGCTTCCCTCTCACTACTCACCCTCCACTACCCAGACTGTATGCTCAACCAAAATGTTCACCTGGAAGCTTTAAAGCTGCTTTCGTTCCGCCCAGCTATGATTTCTGCAAACACGGCCAAGTAGCGGCTGGCTTGTAACTGTTGAGTGAATTCCTGTTCTGCTTTCTCACGCGCCCGCTGACATAATCTCAGCCAGCGCTCCTTATCCTCCAACACCCAAACAATACCTTTAGCAAAATCCTCCACCTCAAAGGGGCTGGCCAGATAGCCGTTTTCCTGATGCTCAATCATATCAGGCATCCCGCCAATTTTGAATGCCACGCAGGGAGTCCCGCAGGCTAGAGCCTCCATCACTGTGTTTGGCAAATTATCTTGAACTGAAGGTGCGACAAAGACATCAGCTGCCGCATAAACCAGTGCGAGCGAAATATCATCACTCAATCTCCCCAGATAGTGAGATTTAAGACCTAAATCGGGTGGATGAGTAGGCTGAGAGGCACCAAAAACAACCAGTTCCAGTTTCTCGTGCCATCCAGACTTGCTTAGACTTTTCAAGGCCGGCTGAAGTAAATGAAATCCCTTACGATGTTCGCTAGTAGCCCTAAGTGAGCCAAACAGGATAAGCAGCTTGTCTTGGGGTAAATTTAGACGTTCTCTTGCCAGCCGTCGGTCAATAGGCTTGTACTGCCGACTATCCAGTCCATTGGGAATCACTTCTACCCGCTGATTCTCGAAAAGAGAACTAGAGGCAGCGCATTTTGCTAGCCAATG
Source organism: Microcoleus sp. FACHB-68 (assembly GCF_014695715.1). Taxonomy (NCBI): domain Bacteria; kingdom Bacillati; phylum Cyanobacteriota; class Cyanophyceae; order Oscillatoriales; family Microcoleaceae; genus Microcoleus; species Microcoleus sp. FACHB-68. The sequence goes on along the minus strand of NZ_JACJOT010000018.1, from coordinate 90,987 downwards.
GCTAGGAGTAATAATGGTTAAATTTAAATCTTTCCAAGCTTTAGCCTTGCGCTGCCATACCCAGCGCGATAAATCCTTATCTTTGTGACTGCCAAGTTGAGGACAAGCACCGCAGGAATCAGTGTAACGAGCACACTCTTGAGTATAGTGACAGCCACCAGTGAATGGCCACATATCATGAAGAGTCCAAACAATGGGCTTACCCAGTTTAGCCAGCGTTTCAATTTGCACGAATCCACCGCAAACCCAATGCAGGTTGATCACATCTGGGTTGAGTTGGCTCACTTTGGTGGTGATCGTATCTGGCAGCCACTGTGGGAAGTATGGGGTGCGCTCTCGTTTAGAATAAAGGGCCAGCGGCAGCAAGTCTAGCGTTGGTCTCAACATGGCGAAACCCATCCCCATCTTAGTCTGCGGGGCGATAACCGTTTCATCCTCACTTTGTTTTGCCTGCACCAACATCTGCGAGTTGACACCTATATGCTGCAAACCCCCATGCAGCCGGTAGGCAGCACGAGCTGCCCCACCAGAAATGTCATAAATGCTGAGAAGCAAAGGCTTCATGGTTTGATTCCTTCCATGAACAAAGAATCAGGTTTGCGAATTTTGCCCTCAATAATATCCAAGTTATAACTACTGAAGTCTGGAATACGACTTTCATCAGCGCGACAGACACGCACATCTACAAATCCTGTTTTTTCAAGCATGCGTTGAAGAGAAAAGCGGTCATACATCCAGCGATGTATTTCTCCTGAAGCTCGAAAAACACCCTCTTTAAAAGCATGCTGTGTTTCTCTGCCGGCAATCAATGCTACTAAAATTTCCGCAAGCTTAGTTCTAAACTTTCGGATAAACCAGGAAGGGTTCTTAGATTTTAGTTTTTTCCACATTGATGCCTGATTAATTTCAGATTCAAATCCTATTCTTGAGCGTATAAAATCGCTATTTTTAATATCTGGTCTGCTTAAATAACGGCACATCTCACCTCCGCTATATTGACGCACAGTTTGATCGTACATTTCTAGCAACATCCAATCATAGTCGGATTCTGAGCCAACTATTCCCTTCTCAACTCGCTCAAGAGTCTCCAGATAATTTCTGGCAATCGCTTCCAAATCTGGAACAACAATTCTAACTACGCTTCCAGTTTTCAATACGCGCAAACACTCAGCCAGAAGATTTCGAGCCTCTTCTTTGGTTAGATGTTCTAACACATGGCTGCTGTAACAAGCATCAAAGCCATTTTCTAAAAACGGCAATTTTTTACGAATATCATATTTTTGAACCTTTGGCGATTGAGGAGCAACGTCAATGTTTATCCAAGCAGGATGAAATGTGGAACCGCAACCTATATTTAAAAGCTTCATCTGCCGCTCTGGTAAATTTTATAAATTTTAATTTTTTATAAGTCTGCTCAATTTAAAACAACTCCTATTCTTCCTGTATAATCTATTCTGTTCAAAAGAATTTTAATTTTATTTTCTTCTATGTACTCATCTACGGCTTTGCGGGCACCTTGCCAATGACCGTAATCATCTATAATAATAACTCCTCCCGGAGAAATTCGAGGAAATAAATGGATAAGTTCGTGTTTGGTAGACTCATACCAGTCAGTATCGAGCCTAAGAAGGGAAATTGTTTTTGGAGCTTTAGAAGGTATAGTCTCTTCCACTTTTCCCTTTACAAAATGAATCTTATTGCTATCATAACCCACAGTTTTAACAGCCATTTTCACGGCTTCAAGAGGCGCGTAACACCAGATAGAGTTTATATCCTCTTCTTTGTTACTGCTCTTTAAATATTTTGAGGCTGAAAATCCTTGATAATCTACATCTTTTTCACCAGGTTCTGTCATCCCTTCAAAGGTGTCAAAAAGATGAAGATTTCGGCTGCAATCGTTCAACTGAATTAAAGTACGAGCTACAGCAATCATGCTTCCGCCTTTCCATACCCCACATTCAACTATATCCCCGGGAATTTTAGAATTGACTATGTACTTAACGGCCTCACATAAAGCATAAATTCTCTCCGGGGAAGTTAGTGTGTAAGGTCTAACGCTGACAATCCTATCGATCATTTCTTGATCAAAATCTGGCGGAAAATCCTCGGTTGCTCCAAGTAGATGTTTCACCCGATTTACATCTAGCCTTTTAGTGAGACCTCTGAGAGTTTCAAACAATAGTTTTTTCATGTCTGTGCTAATAAATTTAATGATTTAACCGTTACTTTAAATGCTTCTATTTTTCTCTCCGCAAGGCTATCATTGAATCACGTTTTACCAATCCCAAATCGGGAGAAATAACTTGCCATCCTACTTCTTTAGCAAGAGATGACATCATTTGTTGGTTGTTGCGTGGCCACCATATCTCATCATTTGGCAAATTTTTGAACCTTTCTGGAACTTTACCTTTTTTCCAACCATAATCATTTAACTTCTCCCAGTCTCCGTATTGATGGATAGCAACTCCCCCCACTTTCATTTTTTGCAATGAATTTTGAAGTATTTCTCTTATATTTTCTAAATTATTGTGGCACAATACTCCAAAAGACCAAAAAAAATCAAAACAATTATCGTCCAAGCAAGAAAAGGAGCTATTTTCTACTTGATGACAGACCAGCCTTCCCCCATAATTTTCAGGTTTCAACCATGGAGAGACATCCTGAAAATCTAGTGTGTGCAATTTTCCTTCAGGAATATAGTTTAAAATAGCTCTTGACCAAGAACCTTTACCCGGACCGAGTTCAATAACAACTGAATCTGGTTTTATGTATGGCAATACTCCTTTAAGAAATACCTGACGGTAAGAGCCACCAATTCTTGTTTCATCGCGAAAGCGCCTGAAGTTAGGTATGATTGACAGTACATTACCACTGTCATAACCATAGCTATACTCCTTTTTAAGCCAATCTAAAGTAGGCATATCTAAATGTTTACTCCTTCATGTTTATGTAATGAGACGCCTATTTACTTTAATAAAAAAGTTTACGGGGTTAAAAATTTTTATTAATTAGCTGATTTAACTGCACCGCTCTCTTTTCATAGGTATGATCTTTCAATGTTCGAGCTTGGCCGGCTTTGGCAATTAGTTCTCTTTCCAGGGGATTTTCTAACAGCCACTTAGCTTTTTCTATACACTCATCAGCGGATTTGTAAGTTACTACTTCTCTATCCAGTTCAAACAGCTCGTGTAAGTTTTCTTTCCAGTCCGTCAGTAAGCAAGAGCCTACCCCTGTCACTTCATACAAACGGATATTCCCTGCATATGGCCCGGAAGCATCGCCGTGAAAATTCAACCCTACTTTACCACATGAAAGTACGCGAAGCATATTAATGCCATACAAGGGAGGCTGAATTACTCTTATCAAGTTTTCCGAATAGTAAGGGGCTTGAGGTATTTGAGTCCAATGCACTGCTGCTTTCAATCCCGGTATCTGTTGGCTGACCCTTGTTAAGCCTACATTTTTCAGGGTTTTAGCCGTGATATAAGCTGCCTGTTTCAGCAATATCTTACTCGGCTTTGCTTTGGGTAAATCTCCAGATATTTTCAAAGTTATATTAGACTCTAAAAGAGTCTCTAGCATCTTTACTCGCTCATTGAACAAACCTTCTCCTTTATAAAGAGAACCTATAAAAGTACAATCTATGACACTTTTCTCATCATTATAACTAATCTTTGGTAGCAATGAGGCTTCAAATCCATGATTAAATTGGTACATTGACAAGCCTTGGTCTTTCAGTTGTTGACGGAAGCCCGGATGAGACGTCAGCATATAATCAAATACCTTAAATTGCTGAATATCATCAGCCGTGTGCGGTGCCGCTACCCAACCTATAACTTGTTTGATTGAAGGCACTTGTTCTTTTAAATAAGTAATCCACTCCCCATTAAATCTAAAGCTATCTTGAAAAAAAATAACATCAGGTTGTAAAGCTTTCAACTGAGCCATTACTATATTTTTGCCTGATGATTTAAGGCCATGTTCTTGCGCCCATGCCTGCTGTAAGGGTAAAGCATTCGCTATGATTTCGCAGGCGTCAACCCCCAGCTTCATCAAATGAGTTGTAAAAAAATCAGCCCACCCATACGCTTCCGCCATGATATGCTGCATCTGTTCTTGATAAGTTTTATGCACCACATCTCCGTTGCGCCGATAGTAGTCGTTTAAATACTCCTTATAGTGAGTTGTAACCTTAACAAACCGATAACTCATAGATTTTGCAACGCGCTAATGACTGTTTGTATTGCCTTACTAACTGTCTCAACCTGCTGCGTTGTTAACTCCGCGTATATTGGCAAGCTGACAATTTCTGAAGCTACCTTCTCCGTCACCGGCAACGACCCCTCTGGAACGCCTAAATATTTATACGCTGGTTGTTGGTGGAGCGGCAATGGGTAATGAATACCTGTGGCAATTCCTTGCTCTTTTAGACGCGCTTGGAGATGTTCGCGTTCCCTAAGGCGCACGACAAATAAGTGCCACACGGATTCTGCCTGTGGATGCACCATCGGCAGCTTTACCCCACTGCCTCTTAAAGCTTCTAGATAATGGGCTGCGTGTCGTTGTCTCCCTGCATTCCACTTATCTAAATGGCGCAATTTTACCCTTAAGATCGCAGCTTGCAAGCCATCTAACCGGCTGTTAACTCCCTCAATCTCGTGGGTGTACTTCTCTAACCTTCCATGATTGGCCAGCCGGCGAAGACGACGAATCAAGTCTTCATCTTGGCTAACCACTGCACCGCCATCCCCATAAGCACCTAAATTCTTACCGGGATAGAAGCTAAAGCAGGCTACATCCCCAAGAGTTCCCACTCGTTGCCCTTGCCAGTAAGCACCATGGGCCTGAGCTGCATCTTCAACTACTTTCAGATTGTGGTGTCGGGCAATTTCCAATATCCGATCCATCTCGCAGGGCTGACCATACAGATGAACAACAATAACGGCCCGTGTTCGGGGTGTTATTGCTGCTTCTAAGGCATCCGGATTCATTAGCATTGTATCTTCCCGGATGTCTACAAAAACAGGCTTAGCTCCTGTTAAGGAGATAGCTTCTGCTGTTGCAATAAAGGTGTGCGCTACAGTAATCACCTCATCACCTGGCCCGATGCCGAGACACCGTAGGGCTAGATAGAGCGCATCGGTTCCATTGCCAACGCCCACACAAGCTTTGGCTCCGCAGTAGGCTGCAAATTCTGCCTCAAACTGCTTTAGTTCTTCGCCACCAATAAAGGCAGTTTGGTCAAGTACCGCTTGCATGGCAGCATCGATATCGGTTCGGATTGAGGCATACTGGGCTTTCAAATCTACAAGTGGGATCATTTTACTGTTCAATTAAATTGTGGTGTTGCCGTATTGATAGGCTTCAAGTTGATCTAACAACTTAGTGGCTCAATCAATAATGTGGGTCAAAAAATATTTTTACCTTAATATATTTTCTGCTTGTTGATTATTCATCCAATAATATATTTTGGTTATATTCATTTCTTAATAAGCCCATTAAAAAAACGTTTTCATATTTTCCGTTTACCCAAAATTGCTCTCTCAGCACCCCTTCTTTTGTAAATCCACAAGATTCATATAATTTTATGGCATTTACATTGTAGTCTAAAACTGTCAAGCTAATTTTATGTAAATTAATTTCCAGAAAAGCATAGTTAAGGAGTAATTTAAGAGCTTCTTTTCCTAAACCTCTGCCTCTGTATTTGTCCTCGCCTATATAAAGACCGAGTTCCGCATTTCTACTGATCCAATCTATATATTTTAATCTAACAACTCCAATTATGCTCACATAATCTTTTAAATAAATTCCTAGAAAAATCTGATTTTTATCTAAATGGTTTTTTTTAAGCCATTCTTGAATTTCAGATATAGCTATAGGTAAAGGATACGCTTTTATCTGCCGTGCTAATTCCCAATCATTTTTCCATTTGTAAATATATTCTAAATCCTGAGCTTCTAGAGTTTTTAGACAAACTTGATAACCTGATAACAACCTCCTATCTTTTTCCATATTGTCCATGCTCAAATTATCCATAATTTGATTAAACTAAATTCTAGCCTAAGTTGGCCTAGCTACGATTATTAGGGAAGACAGCGCCGCTCAATTCTTAACAAAAATACTTATACAAAAGATTTCCAGCTTCTTGTACTACTTCATCAGGAATTTCAGGTCTAACCAAAAGTCCTGTTACTCCAGACAACAGATTTTTAATCTTGCCTTCCCGCTCAATATCATAGCATTCTGGAGTATACCTGTAATAATTTATTGGCGTCTGCACCCCTCCCATAGAATCTTTAAATCTAATCAAGCCTGTGTAATTAATTTGGCTTAATCCCATATCTAAATATTCAAATGCTTGTTGGTTTCCAGACTTCATTATTTCCCACAGCAGAAGGTTGTTCGGCCTAAATTCAAGATATTCTTCATCTGACACCCCCATTTTATCAAAAAGTGCTGAGCCATTGTTTAAAATTAAAGCAGATGCAATTGGTTTATCATCCATAAATGCAACCCAAACATTACCCTGGCCTTTATTTATAAAATTCTTTATAAAACTTAGATAAAATGATTTAGGTTGAGGCAGTATATGAAACTTTTTACGCCTTAAGTTGGTTAGGAGCCTATGAAACATCTCTATGCCCTTATCCGTGTTTATAATTTCTACTCGTACTTGGTTTCTCTGTGCTTTCTTTACTCCTTTTTTAAAAGCATGACTTGTCCGGTTCCACAGTTCGTCAACACTTCCCCTGAGATTTACTCTATGACAAACCGCTTGACGAATGTTAGTATAATTTATTTTTTCCAGTTCTTCAAGCTGACCGTGAAACTTAAAAGTAATTGTCCAATCATAATACTTTTCTTTTAAAAAACTTAAGATCGAAACTATCTCTAAGTCATCTAAAGCGAAAGGTTCTGTATAATCACTAAAAGGCAGTGAAACTAGCCGTTTACCAAAAATGTCATCTACCTCAGCAAAAATCAGTAAACTGTCTTCAGGATGAGTGTCCTCTTTAACTACGGCTTTAAAATTAAATCCATACTCCTCTGTTATAAGGGATATCCATTCTCGCGAATAGAACAAATTGTTACCTTTAAACAAGCAATCTTCTTTGAAAAATGCTTCTATGGGTTCTATCTTCCAGTTTTCCATAAGTTACAAAGTTATAGGTTTTCCATTATTTTTTATTGAGTGCTGTCCGGCTTCCAAGATAGCCACTACATCTCGCCCCTGCTTGCCTCCCGTTAGGGGGCTCTGGCCCTGTAGCCGTATACAATCTAAGAAATGAGCAACCTCAGTTTTTAGAGGTTCCTGAAAGTTAATTTTTGGCAGCCAAATATCGCCGGCTCGATGAAAAAGCTGGTAGTTATTAAAGTTATCATAATCCATGCTTTCACCAGCCTTAGGAATCCGATCAATTCCTTTATCTAAAATTGTGAGTTTGTCATCACTGACATCGTCGTAAACAAGCATTTTGCGGCTACTCACTAGCGTCATTTTCCGCACCTTACCCGGATCGAGCCAACTGACTTGAATGTGGGCAGTAACCCGATTCGCCCAAGTTAAAGTGGCGAACACCACATCCTCAATGCCGGCTTGAATGTAGTCCATCCCATAAGCACTAACTGAAACAGGAAGTTCGCCATCCATTAAATACAGCAGAATGCTAACATCGTGAGGGGCTAGATTCCACCAAGCATTGACATCTGAACGTACCTGACCGAGATTTAGGCGCTGGCTATAAATATAGTAGAGTTCCCCTAGTTCACCTTTGTCCAGAAGTTGCTTTAGATGCCGTACAGCAGCGTTGTAGAGAAAGGTGTGCCCTACCATCAAAGTCCGCCCTGTTGCCTCAGCAAGGGCAACTAACTCATCCGCCTCAGTCGTACACATGGCTAAGGGTTTCTCTACCAGCACGTGCTTGCCGGCTTCAAGGGCTACCTTTGCTAATTTGTAATGAGTGGAGGCCGGGGTAGCGACAACAACAGCATCCACCTCTGGATCAGCCATGACATCTTCCCAATTGGCTGTTGTCTTGGTTTTGGGGTAATTTGCTTCAACATAACTCCGTCGTTGAGGACTCAAGTCTGCCAGCCATTTGACCCAACAATCCGACTGCGCCGAGAAATTGCGCAATAAGTTCGGCCCCCAGTAACCACAGCCAAGCTGTGCAACAGTAATCGTCACACTCCCTTCTCCATAATCTGCGTTAACCTGATTGCATTTAAGCAAACCCAAAATTGTGAAGCTTCAGCCCACTCAAACTGACCCGAAACAATTTTCTCATTGTAAAAATTTTTAAGTTTTTTCATGTCTACTAGATCGCTGCCCATTGAGTCGCTTTCTAGGGTGTCTTGAATCCATATCTTTAGCTCGTTTTGCAACCACTGAGTAAGGGGTGAGTTGAAACCAAACTTTGTTTGCCGCAATCTAATCGGATCGGGCAGTAAATTAGACATGGCTTTGCGTAATACAAGTTTAGTATATCCCTCGCCAATTTTACTGCTGCTAGGCAAAGAAAAGACATAATTAATCAAACGATAATCCATAAACGGCATCCGGACTTCTATGCCATGAGCCATTGACATCAAATCAAAGTTTTTAAGAATTCTGGGCAGTATTATATGATGAAAGTCTTGATATAGTGACTGATTTAGTGCATCCCATCGCAACGGTAATTCAGTTTTTAATTTATCATAACCTTCGAGTTTATGAGCTTCCTCAGATAAAAATTTACTATTTAACGATAAATTTCCCAAAATTTTCTTTGCTAGCTCTTTATTCGCTTTTATCCAAGAACGAGATTTTAGTATAGTCTGGATAGTAAAATACCGAGGCACCATATCGCCCAACATTTGCCGTTGTTGCTCTAGAAGTGACCAAAATCGAGAAGAAAAAACAGAACTATCTTCCATAGCCGCAGTGACATAAAAGCCATAGCCGCCCAGCATCTCATCAGCACCGTGGCCGTCTAGGGAGACGATAACTCCATTTTCTCGCTGAGATTTATAGACTCGCCATCCACTATCAGGCATACCTGGGTAAATGCTTTCAAAGGCATACAAAATACTATCCAATCTTTTTAAGAGTTCATCAGGATCGGCTGTCACATATATCTTTTCTGCATCGGCTGCATTTGCCGCTATATCTGCATAATCTGTTTCATCAAATGATGTGCCCTTAAAGGAGTGGATGAAAGTTTTTTGCCAACTTTTAGAAGCACGCTCACCTACTTCTCCAGAATAGGCCAAATCGCTTAGCATGACCACAACGCTGCTAGAATCTATTCCTCCACTTAAAGATGTACCAACCGGCACATCACTGCGGAGGCGAAGGCGGCAGGCATCTCTAAACAGCTCTTCAAGCTGTTCAGCTTGTTCCTCAAGAGTTGCCGGGACTTCAACCAAGTGATCTAAAGTTCTCCACCACTGATGAACCTCAACTCCTGATTCATTGGCTACCAGATAATGTCCGGGTAGTAAATTCCGAACTTTTTCCAATAGGGTAAAGCCAGAACTTTCAAGGTAGAACGCACTCCCTAAAGCAGTCTTAATACCTCTAAGATCCCAAGATACACTTAGTTCCCTGGCAACTGCCCAGAAAACTTTGTACTCGGATCCAAACACTAGCTGCTGCTTATCTAAGTGGTAATATAGTGGCTTTATGCCATAGCGATCCCGGCACAGAAGCAACTCTTTACGGTTTTCATCATAGAGGGCAAGCGCCCACATTCCGTTAAATTTTGCAAATGCGTTCTTTCCCCACTCTAAGTAAGCCGCTAAAATCACCTCAGTATCACTATCAGAACAAAACCTGTATCCTTTCTGCTCTAGCTCTGTTCTAATTTCTATAAAATTGTATATCTCACCATTAAAGACTATCCAAAGACCTGAATTTTCATAAGTCATTGGTTGATGCCCTAATGGACTGAGGTCAAGAATTGATAATCGACGGTGACCTAATCCAGTTCCTGATGATTGAGCAAAGTAGAATCCCTCGTCATCAGGCCCCCGATGACTAATCGCTTTAGTCATGCGTTGCAGAGCCGCTGAATCAAGGGTAGTTGACTGATAAAATCCAGTTATACCGCACATAATATTTTCTTTAATAAGTTCAGGGGAAGAAGGAGACTAATCAAGTACATTCTCAGACTAATTCTAATCGGTTTTGAGTAAATAGCAACAATAAAGTTAGCTCCAAAGGCAGTGAGTAACGAAGCTACTGTAGCTCCAATTGCTCCTTGTGTTGGAATGAGTATAAAATTTAAAATTACATTTAAAATACAGCCGATAATGTTCACATACATTTCATCTAGCAGATATCCTTCTGTAGTTACCCAGGAAGCTCTAGCAACTCCAAAGAACACAGATGTCGCCATCCACGCCTGAATAGAAAGAATAGGGGCTGCTTCGATATATTGCTCTCCATAAATAACTTTGACCAACTGGCTTGAAATATAAGAAATTAAAATAGCAGCAATAATAGCCATCCAAATCATTAGTGTGTAAAGGCGCTGAATTCTTGCCTCATAAGTTTCTGGAGCAACTTTTTTCAAATTAACAATTGATGGAAACAAAGCCTGATTGAGAGTCATTGGTATTATATACCAAACTTCTACTAAGCGCACTGCTACTGAGTAATTTCCAATGTCAGCAATAGATGCTAACTCTCCCAGCATAACTTGGTCAATACGCATATATATAACTATACTTATACTAGAAAGAAGCAAAGGCCAGCTATCTTTCAATAGTTGCTTGGCACGTTTTATGCTGACTTGCCAAGCCAAGGCATTATCCCCAGAAGCTTGATAAACGATTACCAAACCTACAGCACTTAGTAAACTTTCTATAAAGATCAACCAGGCGAATGCAATCAGTGATGCATTCATTTGTATTAAAACGATTCTCAGAACATTAACGAAAATAAAAGCTGAGTATTTAGCATATATTCCATACTTTGATTTAATTTGCGAGTTAAACCAAAATTCAATCACGTCAAAAGCTTGAAAAATACTGGCGACTGCTGCAAGTCCGACAAGCCAGTGAGCTAAGTTATCATCAAAGCGCAAAAAGAAAATTGCACCTGTCGCTAAGCAGAAAGTTATAAAGCTACCTATAAGCTTTAAGACAAACGCTGTCCCTAGCGTTTCGAGCTTAGATAAGGGTTCACGGACAATATCACGGATTACAATACTATCTAACCCAAGCGTCGCTAGCGGACTAAATAATACTACGAAGGAAATAGTGTAGTTGTAGAGGCCAAACTGTTCTGGACCTAGATACCGGGCTAGCAAAACTCCAACAACCAGTCCCAAACCCAATCGGAGAATGCGACTGGCAAATAACCAACCTGTATTGCCTATAATTTGACGCTGCCCGGGGTTAATTTTTTTAATAGCTGTAGCTATCTTGCTCAGCATTGGCACTCCATAAATTTTGCAAACAAGGGAGAGGAAAATATTTCAATAATATTTTTCCTCTTCACAACCAGTAACCCCAAGACATCCCCCTCTCGCTCGATTGAACTATTTTCACAGTCTTCTCTGTCATCAAAAAGACGGCGCTGCTCTATCAAAGTTCCTAGTAGAAGTCGTCAATTCTAATATGTGAGCTGTTTTTACCCTAACTTTGTTTAAGGAATCAGCCCCTGTTTTTTTTACTTGAGATTTGAGGTAGTACAACCGGCATCTCTTAAGCCTGTACACCTCACCCCCCACTAATCTTCATTGCTTCACTTCTTCCTGATATCAGGGATAAATGAGAATCTTATAGGTTTCTGCCGCCGGCTGCACAGCCCGATCCACTGCTGCTGCTAAATCTTGCAACGGATAGTGATCACTAATGAGCGCTTCCACATCTATTCGCTTATGGAACACAATATCAGCAGACAACGCTTGCAATCGATAGGAAGAACTGTAACTGCCCATCAGGTCAATTTCCCGCCGGTAGAGAATGTTGGGATTAATCGGAATTTCCACCTCGTCAGGAAACTCGGCAAAGAACAGTATTTTTCCACCTTTGCGAGTACAATCAAGGGCTTGAAAAAAAGCTTTTTCACTAGGGACTGCCAGTAAAGTCGTATCCACTCCTAGGCCATTAGTGAGCGCCTGCACCTTAGTCGGCAACTCGGCATCGCGGGCATCAAAAGCAGCATCTGCCCCTACTTGCAAGGCTTTCTCAATGCGGGAGGGTAGCAAATCTGTGGCAATCGCTCTGGCTCCAAAATACTTCACTAACATAATAAACATCAGCCCGATTGGACCGGCACCCGTCACTAAAATCGTTTGGCCAGGAGCGATCTGGGCTTTCTTAACTGCTTTGAGACAGCAGTTGGTGGGTTCGACAAAACTGGCTTGCTCAAAACTCACTTCATCAGGAATTGGAATCAACCCGCCGTTGCGAACAATGTGCCCTGGAACTTTGACACACTCTGCAAAACCGCCTCCACTGGGTGCAAATCCCGCTGTAGTGGTGATGTTTTTGTAGGTTTCGCACATGGAAAAGTTTTCATTCAGGCAGTATATACAGTGCATACAGGGGATATGGTGCATCACTACAACCCGCTGTCCCACTTGCCAATTTGTCACGGCATCTCCAACTGCTGCAATCACCCCTGCTGTTTCATGACCAAAAATGCGTGGTGGTTCGTATAGGGGATAGCGAATTTTTTTGATATCAGACTGGCACAACCCAACGACTTGAACCTTTACCAGCACTTCATCCGGTGCGATTGCCGGCACCGGCACCTCTTCGTAGCTCAGTTGGTTGACACCTCTAAAAACTTGTGCTTTCATAGTTACCCCTTTTACCCATTCATACTAAGGCACGTCTGCTTACCACACAGCCCGAAACTTTTCTTTACATTACCTTACGGTGGTCTCTTTGCTACGATTGAATCCTTTAGGGCCGATACGTTCGATTGGGATAGGCTGAAAACCTAATTTAAGGGCCGGTGAGTCGGCTTTAAGCCGAAAGTCTCCCTTTTCCGCAGCAACAAACAGTGGCGAGGCTATCGGGGAGTTGCGATCAAAGCCGGCTGCTTGCCATTTACTAAAATCGCCCTCTGGTGTAATTACCCGTCCCGTCTTTTCTATATCTAAACCACCTGTATGCCAGTAAAGGTTGAAGTTGCTTTCCGCCAAGCGTTTGCGGTTCCATAAACTTGGGTAGCTAAACCACAGGTCAGCATTTGGGTTGTCAAACACAACGATGTTACGCCGAAAGATATTACCCTTCATAAATTCGTCAAGTGCGAACACAGTGATTTGATGCTCTGCGCCATTGATAAAAATATTGTTCTCTATTATGTTGTCCTTGCCCCCGAGAATACATAAACCACCCCACACTGTGCCAACAACAATGTTTCCATAAACAGTTGTACTGCTGCTGTAAGTGTCAAGGTAGATCCCCCAAGTAAAGTGAGGGAAAAGAAAGCGTTCCTCTGATGTGCTTGACAGACCTCCAGAATGGCGAATAAAGTTGAATCGAATAATGTTGCCAGTTAGTTGCTTACTGTCTCCGTATGTATAAATAGCTCCAGAGTCTATAGTTTCTAAACTCGTATCTACAACTTCGTTGTACTCTATAATGTTGTCCTGGGAATCATAACCTATAGAAATACCCCATCTTGGCATTCGGCTAATTTGATTATAAGCCACTCGATTATTCTTACCTTTTAAAATAGCAACACCGGCAACCCCTTTATAAATCAATCCACATTCATAAATGTAATTGTTAGCAATTAGATTAGAAGATGGGGAAGGTAATTCTTGACCCTCAAGATTACTTGTTGCTAGCAATACGCCACCTTGCCCTAACTTTTCCATTTTATTGCTTAAAATTTGATTGTCAGAAGATCCTTCCTTAAGTAAGATTCCATAGCCGACCATGTGAGTAAAGGTACAATCTTCAATTTCACATTTTCGTGCGCCTGTTAACCAAATCCCAGCATGCATTCGCCAAGCATACCCCCGACCGGGCGAAGTAGTATCAGTAAAGATAAGGTTTTTAAAATTAATACTTTCTACATATTTGTTTTTTCTTATGTCTCCTTCTAAAGAAATTATTACGGCTAATTTTGGAGCAACTATTTCTAATTTTTGAAAATCTTTTTGTACTGGCCAGTAAAAGACATCGCCAGTCGTTTTATTTAAACACCACTCACCAGGACTATCTAAAGCTTCTCTAACATTTGTAATAAAGAAGCGATTTCCCTGTCCAATTTCTTCCGGGCAATTAATATATAGTGTGTGCTTATCTTTTTCTACACGTTCGATTGGAAGCAGAGCATTCCACCAGCCCTTATTAGTATAAATGTTGATTTCTGCGTTGCTCCAGTCTGACCATGAGGGAAACTTTGCGGGATCAACAACGACTTCAGTTTTACTGGGTGAAGTATTCTTAGCAAATAACCATCCACCTTTATACGGATTTTTGGGTTCAAAATTAGGATACCGGGCGCGAGTGGCCCACTCATTGCCCACTCTTAAAGTAAGGAAATCCCAGCTTCCTTTGTCTGAGGCCGGCAGGGTAGCTTTCCAAATATTCCCCTCTTGCTTCCAACCTGTAACCGGCTGACCACCGCTGATCACCGGCTTCTCATCACGATACGCTTCATAGGTTATGGGAAATTTGGCAGTGCCAGAATCTTCAGGGGTAAAGATCACCGGCTCACTTAAAAAGTAAGTGCCGCCGCGCAATAAAACACTGACAGGTTGCTTGAGTGTAGCTCCTTGCTCACGCTTAAGTTTGCGAATAGCGTCGCGTGCCTTCTGGATCGTAGCGAATGGGCCATCTGTCTTTGCTGTATTGGGATCTGCTTGTAGACCAGACCAAGCATCATTGCCGTTAAGCGCCACATAAAATACAACAGGTTCTAATCGTTGGGAAACCAAATCATCGGCTAGCTCACCCTTAGCCCCTGCAGTGCCGGCCTTAACCATCGCCGGGGAAACGCTAGTCAAGCAACCCAACCAGACCCAAGTTAAAAAAGTCCGACGATCCATACAGATGGCTACTCCCTAGCGGTGATTTTAAAGGTCGTGACAAGCATTAAAAAATAAATGCAAGCGAAGCGAAAGTCAATATAGAAAAACAAATTGTTGAGGACGCACCGGCAGATGTCGGTCGTTTCTTAGCCGGCTCGCATTTGCGACCAACCCATCCTAAAATTTAGCAGGACTCAAGTATTAATGCACCTAAAACCCAACGTGGTAGATGAATTGAGCGCTGATGTCTTAGTCGTTGGTGGCGGCACCGGCGGCACAGCAGCCGCCCTGCAAGCAGCCCGACGGGGGGCCAAAACCATCTTAGTCAGCGAATTTCCCTGGTTAGGAGGAATGCTCACCTCAGCCGGCGTTTCAGCGCCCGACGGCAATGAACTAGCAGCCTTTCAAACCGGCATTTGGGGTGCCTTCCTGCGCTCACTCCACCAGCGACAAACGGGTGGATTAGACAACGGTTGGGTCAGCTTTTTTACTTACGATCCGCGCATTGGCCACCAAATTTTTGCTGACTGGGTGCAGCAGTTGCCAAACTTGCAGTGGATTAGTAGCCAAGTGCCCTTGGAAGTCTTGCAGCAGGGGAACCGGATCACCGGCATCCGATTTGCAGATTTCACCGTCCGTGCCCATTTAACCCTAGATGCCACCGAACTCGGAGACGTAATAGCCCTAGCCGAAGTGCCCCATCGTTGGAGTTGGGAATTTCAAGCCGAGTGGGATGAACCCAGCGCCCCTATTGAACCCAATACTTTTACACAACGCTACCCCGTACAGGCCCCCACCTGGGTTGTGATTATGCAGGATTACGGTGCCGGTGCCGTAGCCCCCGAAATTCCCGCCCCACCTCTGGATAATCCCGCTCAGTTTGCCGGTGCTTGGGACAACTATGGCCCACAGCGGTTTCTAAATTACGGACGATTGCCGTTTAATCGCTTTATGATTAACTGGCCACGGCGGGGCAATGACTATGGCCAGCGGCTTGAGCGCCTGATTCAATCGGAAGCCGCACGGAATGAATTTCTCCAAGAAGCCCGCTGGCACACCCAAAGTTTTGCCCGCTTTATCCAAATGCAACTTGGCCGCCAATATGGCCTAGCTGAACACATCTTTCCAGAAAGTTTAACAGCTAACAGGGCAACTCAAAATCAAAGCACGGCTTATGCGCTACATCCTTACTATCGGGAAAGCAGACGTCTCCTAGGACGTGTGACAGTGCGAGAGCAAGATATTTTGCCGATGCCGGGAGGCAGAGTTGCCAGCTTGGCGACAGATTCAGCCGGCCAAGTAACCGCGATCGCTTTGGGTAACTACGCAAACGACCACCACTACACCGATGCAGAGGCGCAAGACACAGCCTCTCTCCCACTACAACCAAAATCCCTTCGCTGGGGAGGGCGATGCACCGGCACACCCTTTACCATTCCCTACGGGAGCTTGATCCCAGTTCAAACTGATGGCCTTCTCGTCTGTGAAAAAAATATTTCTGTATCCCATATTGCCAATGGTGCCACGCGGTTGCAGCCGGTTGTCATGGGGATCGGTCAAGCAGCGGGGATGGCAGCAGCACTGTGTATTGAGCGAGGCTGCCAACCGCGAGACTTGCCCGTGAGAATTCTGCAAGAGGCGCTATTAACAGAACCAACTGCACCGGCAGCGATCATTCCTCTGTTTAATTTGACACCGGATCACCCAGAATGGCTGCACCGGCAGCGCCACTACTTAGATTTCCCAGACGCCTATCCTGCCGACGGCGACTCTCCTTTACTATCAGTCGTCACTCATCGCTCATCTGCCAGTCGTCCAGGACAAACAACCTTCACCGGCATCTTCCACCGGCACGCCCCGCAGGATTACACCATCACCCTTACCACCCCAACTGGAATTTCCCCTCAAAGCTGGACACTCGTTACCCTTCAGCCTGAGGTAGACCAACAGTTACAAACTTGTCTGACAGGACAACCGCTTAGTGTTTGGGGGCATCTCAATCAAGCCGGCAACTGGCTACTTGTCGAAGCAATTTGCTAAGAACCACAGCCACCTCATCTGTTCAGTCTGCTCAACGTTGACAAAATATCCGGATGACCCATTCGCCAGTGCGTATTAGGAGTAGAAAACTCTGATACGGACATTTCCCATGCGGACTTGCGCCTCTATCGTCTTATCAAGTTTGCTGTTGGTTGGCTTTGTCTTTGGTTCCTTAGGGATTGGCTCCGATTCGACTGAGTTGCTTCGAGCCACTTCTTTTCTCCATTCAACACAAGCAGAAAACGAGGATGAGATTTCTCCTCATCGGGGTAGTGGGCGAATGAATGGCTGAATCTTTAACACTGCTCCCCCTCAAATCGAGAAAGCAGCCAACTCGTGGGGAAGGCAGAGCCGGCAAGGCGAACTAAGCGATTTACACAGCCAGTCGTGACCGATGTCAATGCCCTTTTAACACCGGCATTTGGCTGACCGAGCGATCAGCAGCAGCAGCCGGCCAATCCGGTTTTTTTTTGGGATCTGAACGCACTGCCAAATTTACCCAAAAGCTTTATCCCCTTATTGTCAAAGGAAGTGTCACAATTAAAGCATTGAAGGCTATAAAGTAAATGTCAGCAACTCCATGCTGAAAGGCGGGGTCTACTGTAGCCGAGCCGGACGCTCTCATCAGGGTAGAGCAAGCTTGACGTTAACCAGCCTCAGCCCTATCTTCGTACTGAGGCATGAGAACTGGGTAAATAGTTACTCAGTCTTGAAAGGTAGGGGCTTCCGCTGTCAGTAATTTTAATGGGTAGCAAGCTACATAACTTTACGGATACCTCATTTCCTCTCAAGGAATAGGTGCATCTGAAGGCTGCTGACTCAAAGCGCCAAAATCGACATGACCGAATCTGGTTGTGTCGCAACCATCATACGCAACAATCAACTGAGGAGCATTTGACTCCTCCTAATCTATCCGTCTTAAGGATTGTGATGACCAACGACCTCGATCTGATCAAACGCCTTAGCCCCAGTGCCATGGATCAGATCATGTTTTATCTTGCATTCAGCGCCATGAGAACCAGTGGGCACCGGCACGGAGCGTTTCTAGATGCAGCCGCTACGGCGGCTAAGTGTGCCATTTACCAGACCTATCTGGAGCAGGATCAGAATCTGCGGATGACGGGGCACCTCCACCACATTGAACCTAAGCGGGTTAAGGCAATTGTGGAGGAAGTCAAAGAGGCACTGACGCACGGCAAACTCATGAAGATGCTTGGCTCTCAAGAGCCGCGCTACCTGATTGAGTTTCCCTATGTCTGGCTGGAACAGTATTCCTGGATGCCTGGACGCCCGCGCATTCCTGGCACCAGTCTCACTTCTGAAGAAAAGCGACAGATTGAACAAAAACTGCCGCCTAATCTGCCTGACGCGCAACTGATCAACTCTTTCCAGTTCATGGAAATGATTGAATTCCTTTATGCCCGCCATCAGGAAGATTACCCACCAGAGCGGCGGTTGCCTTTAAGTGAGGCGTTAGCAGAACATATTAAGCGACGCTTAATTTGTGCCGGCACTGTCGCAAAGATTGATTCTCCTTGGGGAATGCCTTTCTATGCGCTCACCCGTGCCTCTTACTCGCCTTCGGGTGAAGAGGAGCGGACTTTCATCATGGTGGAGGATACCGCTCGGTATTTCCGGCTGATGAAAGATTGGGCAGAACGGCAGCCCAAGAAGGTGATGCGGATTTTAGAAGAACTCGATATCCCCGCTGATCGCATCGATCAAGCGATGGAAGAGTTGGATGAAATCATCCGCGCCTGGGCCGATAGATACCATCAGCAGGGTGAAAATACGATGATTCTGCAAATGGTTTTTGGCCCAAAAGAGGATTAAGTAGGACGTGGAGCATTTTCCATGCTGGAGTTGAGTAAGTGCCGATCGCGGAGTCCGGGTTCCGGAATCCGCCTAGGCAGCTCATCCATCCTGCCGGCCCAACTTTAACTTTTGCTCTTTGTAAAAAATCGGGATGACAGGATTTGAACCTGCGACCCCCTCGTCCCGAACGAGGTGCGCTACCAAGCTGCGCTACATCCCGAAGTGTTTATCTACATTACCATGTTAACTGCGCCTGGGACAAGCCCATGCCGGTTTAAACTAAACGCAAGATTGTCCACTTGCAATATCCAATTTATGGGCTGTCATCGGCTCCTGTGTCCCAATTTGGGTAATTGAATAAACATAGGCTACGATGTAAAGCGGTGTAACTAAAATGGTTCAAATAAGCGCGTGACTGTCAAGCCAGACTGGTTGCGAGTCAAAGCCCCTCAATGGGAGCGCGTCGGCAACGTTAAAGAAATTCTGCGGGATTTATCCCTGAATACTGTTTGTGAAGAAGCGTCTTGCCCCAATATTGGCGAGTGCTTCCAAGCCGGCACTGCTACCTTTTTAATTATGGGTCCAGCCTGTACGCGGGCTTGTCCCTATTGCGATATCGATTTTGAGAAAAAACCGAAACCGCTCGATTCAACTGAGCCAGAACGATTGGCTCAAGCGGTACACCGGCTGAAGTTAAACCATGTGGTGATTACTTCCGTAAATCGGGACGATCTGCCGGACGGCGGAGCCTCACAATTTCTGCGCTGTATTCAAGCGGTTCGCGCCTTATCGCCCCAAACGACGATTGAGGTGCTGATTCCTGACTTGTGTGGTAACTGGCCGGCGCTAGAAGCGATTCTTGCCGCTCATCCAGAGGTACTCAATCACAATACCGAAACCATACCCCGTCTCTACCGGCGGGTGCGCCCCCAAGGTGACTACTTGCGTACCTTGGAACTGCTGCGGCGCTCGCGTGATTTGGCTCCTGGAGTCTATACCAAGTCAGGCATTATGGTGGGATTAGGGGAAACGGATGAAGAAATTCGGCAGGTGATGCGGGATCTGCGAGAGGCCGATTGCGATATTTTGACCATTGGCCAATACCTCCAGCCAACTCCCAAGCACTTGTCGGTTGCGAACTGGGTGACACCGGCACAATTTGATGCGTGGCAACAGTTCGGTGAATCTTTAGGTTTCTTACAAGTTGTTGCCTCACCCTTGACACGGTCTTCTTATCATGCAGAGCAAGTAAGAGCGCTGATGGAGCGTTATCCTCGAAGATAAAGGCAATCTAAAACTTGATTTGATGCAAAAAAAGACCCTGGCAATTATTGGAGCGGGTGTTTGGGGTACAGCATTGGCAAACCTGGCAGCGGGTAATGGCCACCGCGTGCGTGTTTGGTCTCGTCGCTGTTCAGAAAGCCTGGAAGATGTGCTTGCCGGCGCTGAGCTCGTGCTGTCTGCTGTTTCCATGAAAGGCGTTGGCGCAGTGATTTCCCAGGTGCAATCTCTGCCAGTAAGCTCTAACACCATTTTCATAACCGTAACCAAGGGTTTAGATCCACAGACAACCCGCACGCCTTCCCAGATGTGGCAGGCGGCATTTCCTGCTGCGCCGGTTGTGGTTCTGGCCGGCCCTAACCTGTCTAAAGAAATTGAGCAGGGTTTGCCGGCGGCAACGGTGGTAGCGAGTAAAGACCTCGTGGCAGCAGCAACAGTGCAAGCCGTATTTTCTTCTAGCAGCTTTCGGGTTTACACGAATTCCGACCCCTTGGGCGTAGAATTGGGCGGAACTTTAAAAAATGTGATGGCGATCGCAGCCGGTGTGTGTGATGGGCTGGATCTGGGTACGAATGCGAAGGCGGCACTGCTGACTCGCGGGCTGGCGGAAATTATCAGAATTGGCGCGAATTGGGGTGCCCAAACCGAAACATTTTATGGTTTGTCAGGGCTAGGGGATTTGCTGGCGACCTGCAACAGCGCCCTTAGCCGCAATTACCAAGTTGGCTACCAGTTAGCAAAAGGCCAAACACTACAGGCAATCCTGGCCCAACTTGAAGGAACGGCTGAGGGCGTGAGTACCACGCCGGTATTGATTCAGCGAGCCGATCAGCAGGGGATTTACGTGCCAATTTCCTATCTCGTTAATCGTTTACTTCAAGGCGAAATTACGCCGCAATCAGCGGTTGAAGCTCTGATGTTACGAGATGTTAAACCAGAGTCCAAACCACTAGCGGATTAAAGTTTAACCGGCTGTGCCGGCAAGGAAATTTTTAAAGTTTAAAATCTATCTCTGTTTAGGCGGAGAGTACAGGAGGCGCAAGCATTCAGGGCTTGGGCTGTAACTGTTTTGGTGGGAGGGTTTATCCCGAAGGAAACATTTTAAAGAATTCTTCGTAGTGATCGGGATAACCGATCAGCGGTGATGAAGATTAAAGCTGAAGCTAACAGAGGTCACAACCTTCTCACTGGCTTCACTTCTATACTACCTACACACGAGCAATCGTGTTGTTTCTCGCCTCCACTGTAGCAGTTAGATACCGAGAGATGTATCTATCTGCTGGAGTAGCTGCCATTACAACCGCAGCTCCGTCAGGCTTACACAGAGCCGAAGCCCAACCCAGTGTCGCCCTGTTAGCCCAGTCCGCAATGGAACTACCAGCTATGTTTGTTAGTCGCCAAGGGCGGGAACAATAACAAAGTGATCGACCGCTAACTGAGCCTCATTGTCACCCAGAGCAACTGAGACGAACGCTATGATGCCAGGAACTTTCTTGTACACGAATGCAGGCTATGACGAACAACTGAATGCCTCTGGTGTTCAGCCCGAAAAAATCGCCGGTGATGCAGAAGCAATCGCAGATGTATTTATTGAGCTGGAAATAGAGGGTGCAGACGCAGTGAGTTTTGGGCCAAGCGCCAGCCGCCGTACCACTGATCTAGTGCGTTTGTATCTTCAAGAAATCGGTCGAGTCCGTTTATTAGGACGCGATGAAGAAGTCTCGGAAGCTCAAAATGTCCAGCGCTATATGCGGGTGCAAGAGTTGCGAGATCAAGCGGCATCCTCTGAGGATGAGTTGATTAAGCGCTACAGCCAACTAATTGAGGCTCGTGATCGCTTAGCTTCTCATCTAGGGATGCGTCCTTCTTTGGAGCGATGGGCTGCTGAAGCTGGGATTATGGTCAGTGATCTAAAGCCTACTTTAGCCGCCGGTAAACGCCGATGGGCAGAAGTTGCCGGTCTGAGCGTGGAGGAGTTGGAGCAAGTCCAAGCTGAAGGCATTCGGGCGAAGGATCACATGATTAAGGCTAACTTGCGCCTGGTCGTGTCTGTTGCTAAAAAGTATCAAAATCGCGGTTTGGAATTATTGGATTTGATCCAAGAAGGCACCCTTGGTTTAGAGCGTGCGGTTGAGAAGTTTGATCCCACGCGGGGTTACAGGTTCAGCACCTATGCCTATTGGTGGATTCGTCAGGGAATTACTCGCGCCATTGCCACCCAAAGCCGCACCATTCGTCTGCCGGTGCACATCACTGAAAAGCTTAACAAAATTAAAAAAGCCCAGCGCAAAATCTCTCAAGAAAAAGGTCGCACCCCAACCATTGAAGATATTGCCGGCGAGTTAGATATGACGCCGGCTCAAGTGCGGGAAGTTTTATTACGGGTGCCCCGTGCGGTGTCTTTAGAAACGAAAGTCGGGAATGAGAAAGACACTGAACTGGGAGACTTGCTCGAAACTGACGACGTTTCTCCTGAAGAAATGCTGATGCGAGAAGCGCTGCATCGGGATTTGCAACAATTGCTGGCGGATTTAACGTCCCGCGAGCGAGATGTGATTCAAATGCGGTTTGGTTTGGGAGATGGCCACCCTTACTCTTTGGCAGAAATCGGTCGCGCTTTAGATTTGTCGCGGGAACGGGTGCGCCAGATTGAAGCTAAAGCTCTGCAAAAGCTGCGGCAACCGAAGCGCCGCAACCGGGTAAGGGACTATTTGGAGTCGCTTAGCTAGTTTATTAAGGGCTAATGGTTGATTGTTTTCAGCCATTAGCCTTTAAAGTTTGGAGGCAGCTTTTGTGATTGCTTTCACCGGCACTCTCCTTTGCACCGCTCTTAAAACGGGTTCAAAGAACCCCCCACATATCGCCTGGTCAGAGTGCCGGCAGCGCACATTGTGAGAAACTAAAATCGTCCCACTAAAATGTCATTGCTGCTAACCCCGTAATAACGTTGGGCTGCGTCAATGGCTGTTTGGGTTTCAAGGCCCAACTGACCATCTAAATCCCCATTATAAAAGCCCCGTTCTTTTAGCCGCTTTTGTAAGTCAAGCACACTATATTTGGGGATGTTCAAGCTGGTGGCGGTTGGTCTGCGCTCCTCCTGCCCTCGTCCGCCGGAAAGTGCCGCCAGGGTTTCCGAGCCAACAACTCCATCTGCTCTCAATCGGGCATCTCGCTGAAAGCGAATAACGGCTGCTTCAGTTGTGGCATCAAAGTAACCATCAATCTTGCCTTCAAAGTAGCCGGCTTCAGTTAACAGCCTTTGCAGGTCACTAACCGCCGTCCCTGTGTCGCCTCGTAACAGGAAGTCTCCGGTGGTACTGCTAGGCACGGCCACAGCCGGTGTAGCGAGTCCTTGCTTGTTTGTGAGGGCGGCTAAGGCAGATGAATCAACGATACCATTGGCTTTCAATCCCTTCGCTTGCTGCCAGCGGATCACACCGGCTTCTGTTAAAGAACCAAAAGTTCCCGTGAGTGGGCCATCATAATAGCCGGCAGCTTGCAACGATTTTTGCAGCGCCTCCACCTCTGAACCGCTAGCGCCCCGCTTTAGGCTGCTATCACTGGAAGTTGGGTAAAGGCTTTGATTTGAAACTGTGCCGGCTTGTTGCTGTAGTGCGGCTTGCGTCTGGGAACCCACGAGGCCATCGGCGGGTAATGCGTTGGCTTGTTGAAATTCCATCACAGATGACTCGGTTAAGGAGCCAAAATATCCTGTGATTGGCCCATCAAAGTAGCCTAGAGCTGTTAAATTTTCTTGGACAGCCGTCACTTGGGAACCGCTATCTCCTCGCCCCACGGCAGCTAGGGCGTTGCTCGTCAAACTCAAAGTGGCTGAGGCGATGGCTAGGGACAGCACTCGCAGCAAAGGCCGGCTTGAAAGCTTTTTCCATCTCAGCCCTTCAAAGTTTTCTAAACACCTAAAGCTTGTAAGGGGCTGGGGGTTTGTTGGTTCCTCGTAGGCGACAGCTAGATGAAGATAGGCAAGGGTTTCCATTATATTCCAGCTGAATTCTTACCACCTAGTTTATACTCATTGCGGACATGGATCGCGCTTGACGTGAGTTCTATAGCAATCTTTAATCGGTTGTCTGATTTCTCGCGGGCAAGATGCCCGCACGACAAGCTTTTTAGGCTGATGCTCATTGACAGATCACAAAGGATTGTTAGGGCTGTCAAATTTTTTTTAACAACTAACACGATAGCCGAGCATCGCTTCAGCTTCAGCGCCGGCTCTTAAACTAAACCGGCTCGATCAAATAATAAGGCAACGACTGCGGCGAACCCTGTAATTCCCAAACCCACAAGCGGGTTTTGGCCTTGACTAACGGCAAAGGATGTAACGATACCCGCTCCTAAAGCGGCAATAACAGCAGAGCCAAGCCAATCTTTATTAGAATTTTTGTGGTACATCTTTTCTATCCAGGGTCAGTTTTTTGATAGTGATGAGTTATCCTACCACCCTGTTTTTCCAACTCTAAAGCTGGCTGAGATTTTGCAATGAAGATTTAAACTTTGCTAAGTTTCTTAATACTTCCCATCTCACCCTTTATTCTTAGAGGCTATGCCACTTCAGTTGGAAAGAAAAGTTGATTATTCGTTAATTCGCTCAATGTTGCCACCTTTAATCCAGCCTTTTTGATCACTATTTTCCAAGCGCACTTGCTGCCATTCTTTATCTGAGCTTTCTTCGAGAACTACAACCTGTCCGTTGAAGGGGATACCTCCTAGACTGTTGGCGTTAAAGCTGGGACTGTCCCGCAGCAGTAAGCCTTGAGGCCAAGTTACACGAGCGCGGTAAGCTCCGGCTTCGAGAGGCTTCGGTGTGGAAGGTGGCGCACCTGGCGTTGCTGCTGGTTTTTGCTGGGTTGAAGCACTTTTGGCATTGCGGGCTGCCGATTGAGTGGCCACCCGCTCTTCATCGAAAACGGGTCTTTCGGGCTGTGTGGAGTGTTTGGCTGCTAGGTATAAGGCTGCGGCAATGCCCCCACCGAGAAGGAAGGCAATGGCCAACAGTAAACCGATGGTAAATTGTAGGAATCCGGACAACTTTTTCAAGGCTACTCCATCCAACTGTTACTGCGTTCACTCGGGTTTGTCGTTTCTGTGTTACACCGGCCTGCGGTTAGAGGGGGTTGCCGGCCAAATTGAAAACATTGTAGCGGGTCGGGGGCATGAGGAAAGCTCACTCAAGTTTTAAGTTTGACCGCCGTCTGCTTAAACTGCTGTGTCTAGAAGCCAGACGAGCTTTACCGGCATCAGCCCAATCTTGGAGAAACTGAATTTGTTCTTGAGCGGTGCGAGCGAGGGGCACAATCTGACTGGCCGATTCTAAAATATCATCTGTGGTGAAGTCTCGGTTTTGGCTAAAGCCAATGTGCATCGCCTCGATCAGTGATTGCTCGATTTCTGCCCCAGAAAAATCTGGCGTTTCATAGGCTAGCCGGTCTAAATCGTAGTTTTTCAAGTTGTGAGGCCGCAAACGGGACAAATGCACACCAAAAATGGCGCGACGTTCTTCCTGGTTGGGTAAACCAACAAAGAATATTTCATCAAACCGGCCTTTCCGCAGCATTTCTGCTGGCAGCGACTGGATGTTATTGGCGGTAGCAACCACAAATACCGGCGAAGTTTTTTCAGCCAACCAGGTAATAAAGGTGCCAAAGACGCGGCTGGTGGTGCCGGCATCACCTTTACTGTTAAAGCCGGCAAAGGCTTTGTCAATTTCGTCAATCCATAGCACACAAGGAGCCAAGGCTTCTGCTAGCTGGATCATTTGCCGAGTGCGCGATTCTGATTCGCCCACCAATCCCCCAAACAAGCGCCCAACATCTAAGCGCAACAAAGGTAAGTGCCAGTGGTGGGAGATGGCTTTGGCAGTCAAAGATTTGCCGGTGCCTTGGATACCGACGAGTAGCAACCCTCTGGGATGAGGCAATCCGTATTGCCTTGCTCGTTCTGAAAAAGCACTGCCTCGGCGTAGTAACCAGTCTTTGAGGTTATCTAACCCACCAATATCAGAAATTCGCTCGCTGGTGGGGTAGAACTCTAAAATTTGGGTTTGGCGGATAATTTGGCGTTTTTCTTCTAAAATCAGCTCGACATCATCGGGTGCGAGTTGGCCGTGTGTGGCGATGGCTTTTGCGAGAACCCGGCGAATTCGATCAATCGAAAGACCTTGACAGGAACGCACGATTTCATCTAAAACTCTACTTTCTAATGAGTGACCTGTGGCGTTTAACAGGCGCTCAACTTCGGCGTGGATGTCACTAGGGTTTGGCAGAGCAAACTCTACGACTGTCAGAACTTCGCTGAGATCCTCTGGAATCAATAGCTGGGGCGAAACGATCACCACATTTTTTGGCTGGGATTTAAGGAGTCTTGCCAAGTTTCGCAGCTTTCTTGACACCGAGACATCTTCTAAAAAGCGGTGGAAGTCTCGCAGGATGAAGATGGCGGCTGCACTTGCCGGCAATTTTTCCACGAATTCCAAAGCTTGCAGGGGATTGCGGCGTCCAAACCCACTGTCATTAGGGTTGCTCTGGTAGCCATCCACAAAATCCCAGATATAAACGGCTCTGTTTCCTTGCCGGTGAGCGCACTGTGAGATCGCGGCTTCGACTCGTTCTTCCTCACGAGTTGGTATGTAAATTAAGGGATAGCGAGCTCGCAGTAGCAGTTCAAATTCATCACTAAAAGCCATAGGATTTTAAATTTTTATTTTAAATTTTTAGAGTTTAGAGTTTAAATCAATCTAAACTCTAAACTCTAAATGACTCAATACTATTTAGGGAGCTGTCGTTTTAGTGCTTCCAAAGCCGACCACCGCTGATCTGCGGCTGGTTGTTCGCTAACATTACCCCCCTCATCTTCAGCCAGTTGAATTCCCTTACACTGAGAATCGCAGAGCTGCCGGTGCGGAATTGCCAGACAAACCTGTTGGTACAACCACTCACTCGGTTCAAAATAGCCTTGTGGGGGAAGGGTTTCGACTAAATCTTCGAGAGCCGTTTCCCGCTCTTGAGGGCCAGTATCTGGCCCATTAGCGGATTCTTCCAGCCAAATTAATTCAGACGGTTTTATCTTGAGCCGGTGATTGTACTGTTGTAAGCAGCGATGACAAGTGAGGGTGACGATCGTTTCTGCTTGGGCGGAAACTTCAAGATAGTTTCCGCGATGCGTCACTTTCATCTGCCCTCGTAGGGGTGTCAACGTTTCTAAATCGGGCAGAAATTCTTCAAACTGAACGACTTCTGTCTGTTCGCGGGTTCTAATGAGCTGCGGAATGTAAATCGCTTCCATGATTGAGTGCAATCCTCCGAACAAGCAGTCAACGGTGTAGGGGTGCCCTTTTCAACCCATCCACACGAGCCAGCTTTTTGACTCGCTGGTTCCTACACTCTAGAGCGGGCAATAAGTTTGTCTCCACCGGCAGACTCTTAAACGCTGTAGCCTGTTTGCTGAATTCAGCGCAGGCGCACAACGAGACGCCGATCGGGTTCTTGCCCTCGACTGTAGGTTTCTAAATCCTCACACTCCTTCAAAAAGGTATGAACCTGCCGCCTTTCGGCGGCAGAAAGGGCGCTCATCTCAAATTCTTGGCCGGTTTGGCGCACCTGTTCGGCTGCCCGATCTGCCATTTCACGGAGTTCAGCTTGCCGGCGAACCCGATAGCCCTGCAACTCTATGGTGTAGGAGGCTTGCTGATCCTCCTCTTGACCGATGTTCAGGATGCTGTTGGCTAGGTACTGAATGGCGTCGATCACCGCACCGTCAGGCCCAATCAAAAGTTCGATTTGTTGGGGCGTCAGGTGCTTTTCTTCAACCGTTAACCAGTAGCTACCCGGTTCTGCCAAACCTTCTGGACTTGGCTCGGCTGTTACCGTTGATGGAATAGCAGCTAGTTTGAGCAGTTTTTCCAACCACTCCTGACCCCGTATCATCTTTGTCTGATCGCTCATAGCTTCCATCAAGCTTTCTTCTTAGGACGGCCTGGTTCAAAGGGAAGTGATTCCCGTTCCTTGCCACCACTCTCAGCAGCCGTTGCTTGAGCCTCTACAAGCTTCTGCAGGTTCTCTGGCAGTGGCTCTCGCGACAGAATAAACGTCTGGACAGTCTGAAAGATGTTGGCAATGAGCATATACATCAGCACCCCAGCCGGTAGGGGAAAGAACAGAAACATCCCTGAAAAAAGTATCGGGGTGAGTTTGTTTACTGTTTCTTGCTGAGGGTTGCCCCCGGAAGATTGGCCTTGTCCTGAGAGTAGCTGGTTGATATACAAGCTAACCCCAAATCCCAGCACCATCACCAGAATATCCCAGTGGATGGTTCCATCTTCGTCCCAAGCACCCACGCGGCCCA
This sequence comes from Microcoleus sp. FACHB-68, assembly GCF_014695715.1. NCBI lineage: Bacteria > Bacillati > Cyanobacteriota > Cyanophyceae > Oscillatoriales > Microcoleaceae > Microcoleus > Microcoleus sp. FACHB-68. Next base: position 62,506 of record NZ_JACJOT010000018.1, on the reverse strand, counting down.
AGGCTTCGATAAATAGAAAGCCTTTGTCAGCGGCAAGACCTGGAAGAGTGCCTTGTAGTGTCACTTCCCCAGGTTCTAAGGCTTTGAGAGTTCCATCTTCACCGATTTCCACCCGCTCTTCGCCTTTGGTGACTTGCCAGGTGGGAGCGAGTTTGGTTTCAGGATAGTCTGTCAGCAGCGCCTTTAAGGGTTTGCCTTCGACTGTCTGAAACTCTAGCTTTGTTTTTTCACCAACTGTGAGTTTATTTCCCCCTGGAAGCAGCGCAGTCACCGGCGCGTGTACCCCATCAGATAGATAAATATTTTGGGGAGGCGTTGTAAAGGCTTGGGGGACAATCCTTTCAATCTGTTCTTGAGGAAAGATTTCCAAATTGACCGTGTAATTTACGTTAGAAAATGGCGACCCTCTTAAGGTCGCAAACAGCGCAAATAACACCGGCATTTGTATCAGCAAAGGCAGGCAGCCGGCTAGCGGGTTGCCAAATTCTTGATAGACCTTTTGCATTTCTTCCTGCTGTTTCGCAGGATTGTCTTTGTAACGCTCTTGTAATTCTTTGACCCGCTTTTGCATCACTGGCTGAGCTACCTTCATCCGTCGCATATTGCGAATAGAGCCGGCATTCAGGGGAAAGAGGGCCAAGCGAATTACTAACGTCAGAGCCACGATGGCTAAACCATAGCTGGGCACGATCCCGTAGAAAAAATCCAGGATCGGCAGCATAACGTTATTGGAAAGAAACCCGACACCAAAGTCCATTCGTTCTATGTCAACCTGTGCGCTCTGAAGTTTTCAGAATTTAACTTAGCTTCAATATTAGCCAGCCTAAAAGCCAATCAGCACAATTACAACGACTGCGTTTTTTAGTATTCGTTGTGTGCTGCTATGGTTTTTAGTTGGTTTAGTAAAGGGTAACAACTTTGTGCTGACCTTTACTGGGTGTTTGCGGATAACCGCGAAACTTCCTCAACTATTTTAACGACCGATTGCCCCGCTTACTTGCTGTGCCTTGGGAGATAACCGTTCGTTGATGTAGGCATAAATGTCTCGGAACTTGGGAACTGCTCTGAGTTCTAAGCGACTGCCATCTTTTAGGGTGATTACCATATCTCCCCAAATACCGATGCCACGGGGCACTGTTACCACTTTGGCGATGTCTGAATAGATAATGTCGGTGCGATCTCGTCCCATCCAACCGCCGGTTACAGAAATTCGGCGGTTGGTGATGCGATAGCGCAGCCAAAGCGCCCTCACAGTTGCTCCAATGGTTAGGGGCAAGCAGATAATTGTTAACCCCAGCAGGATATTCACGATCAAATCTCCAATATGAGGACCGCCCTCAAAGTAGACTTCCTCTCGAATGCCCATTTAGTACCTCTGCTTGTGCCAACAACTGCTCTAATTCTTGCAGAAATTGACCGTAATTGCACTCTATTGCTGCCGGCCCAACAACGATTACAAAATCCCACCCTGGTGACAGGCGGGGTAAAAGTTGGCGTAAGGCTGCCCGAATTTGCCGCTTAATCCGGTTGCGGATTACGGCTTTTTTGCTCACTTTTTGGCTGATAGTAATGCCAATGCGAGTGGGTTTGCCTGCGGTTGGTGCCGCCGGCAGGACTGCTTGACGAGAATTTTTAGCATTTTTTTGGCAAGGATGCTGACGCCGTAACGCTCTCAGCGTGAGGTTTCCGCCGGTGCGGCGAAGCCCACCTCGGTATACGGCGTTAAAATCTTGCCGGTGTTTGAGTCTGTTCTCTTTGGGTAACACCGTGCTTGTTGTTTCGCTCCCCCATCTAAGCAGCTAACAACCCGCTACACTGCCAAACGATAGCGTCCTTTGGCACGGCGAGCTTTAATCACCCCCTGCCCGTTTTTAGTCCGCATCCGCACTCGAAACCCTGATACTCTCTTTCTTTTGCGGCTTGTCCCGCCCAAGGTACGCTGAGTCATAGAATTTTACTCCGAGCTTGCCTATCTACGCATAAAAAAGTCACAATCTCTAATGTTACACCTAAATGTCAAAATAAACCCCAAATAGCGTGGGGTTTATTTTAAACTGTCTTGGTTAGTTGTTAGCTAATGGTCAAAACCCAGGTGCCTAGGTAGCGCAGGAGGGGGACATCCCCTGGGGAGATGATCCGGCAGTTAAAATAGTACATCCCACGCCTGGTTGGGTTTTGGACGTTTGAGAGAACGATTTCAACATTGTTGCCGGCGGGAATCGGATCTTGGGGAAAAATTTCAATCAAGTAATTCTCTTTGTCCCAGACCACATCTTGCAGCGGTATTTCCTTTTTATCGACAATCACCTTAACGGCTTTTTTGTCAAATGAACCTTCGTAGTGATCGGGATAATTAATGGCGAACTGCGACACAGCCAAGTCGAGTTTCTTTGCCCCAATCCTCAGCCGATAGCGATCCCACGCGCCGGCTGCGCCATAGTCTAACCGGAAGTTCAACTGGTTTTCCCGCTGAGGGCCGCCGAACAAAGTCAGTCCGGGTAAACCTTGCGCTAAGCTGCTGAGGTGAGGCAATCCGGTGAATAGACAGCCGGTGATGGCGATTGCCGACAAGAAACGTCGCGTAGAGGCTACTTTAAAGACCATAGGCTTGATCCCTGACTTGCAGGGACTGGTGAAAGAGTTGGTAAATAGTTTACTAAACTTTACTGTTTCTGAATCGATGAGACAGGACTTACGCCACCGATTCTGAAGGAGCGACAGGTTTAGGGGATCAAGATCCTTTCAATCCGAAATCTGCCTTAACGCCCTGATTTTTCTCAATTGTGCGTAAATCCCTTGAAAAAGGGTGAGATTCTTCACCCCTGACGAGTTCCCACTGGCACAAGTTCCATAACTTCCCTCATGCCGGCTAGGATAATCGGATTTAAGGGTTAGAAAGTCCGGCATTTCTCCCCAAATTTCCACAAAAACTAATTGAAGATAGCTTGTGCAATCAAACCTGTCAAACCCTGAAAAGTGGTTCGGCTAAGCAGTGTGTGAAATGGCTTAAGGCTTCTTAATGCAATTTCAAAAATTTAATGAATTTTTTATTATTAGAAAAATTGAGACAATCATGGGTAGACCGGCAGCTCAATCGCACGAGGGTAAAAACAAGAAAAGTGGCTGTCATCCCTGATAGGCTAAGCATTTGAAAAAATTCAATCAGCGGGAAAGCAGCTTGATAGCGATCAAGGTCATGTGGTAATAGCAGAAAAAGAACCCAAGGTTGTACAGAAGTGAGTCTATTAAGATAAGTTAAAAATTCTGCGGATTATTTGGGGATCAAAATAGTATGCAAAAAGTCACTCTTGTTTGAGACGCGCTTTGTAAAATATCAGTAATATAGCTGTAATTCAACCGGCAGCGGTCAAGTATCGCTGCAAGCCGGTGCCCGTAGCTTTACAGTTGAGAAACTCAGTTAACAATCTGAAAATCAGGGCAATGAATGAATCACGCGCATATTCCCAGACAAAGGCTTATTACAGCGTCTAGAGTGACTTGCAGAATTTGGAAGGGAAGGAGAATTGTTTAGAGAAATAATCAGGCAAAGGTGCCCAACTGTAACGCTCGCTCGTTTTGTGATTAACTTGAGAGCCACCTCAAATTGTTGGGGGACGGGCGCAGGTGCCTGGTAAGGTCAAACAAAAATGATTTTATGGTGTGTCTGAATGCCGTGCGGAAAATCAAGCGAGCTTTTGCGAGAAGACACGCAACGCCTGCGGCGATACAGAAATTGACAGAACAGGGAAAGTTTGTTGACTCGGCTAAAAAAAGCGAGACGCATCATCCTATCGAGTCAAAGTTTTGATGGCAATAACTGCCCAAGCAAAAACAGATTTGGAGAGCTTATGAAAATAGCCGTTGCAAAAGAAATTGAAGTGGGCGAAAACCGTGTCGCCTTGGTTCCAGACGCTGTAGCCCGGTTGGTGAAACAGGGTTTAGAGGTTTGGGTGGAAGCCGGCGCGGGTGAAGGGTCGTTTTTCCCCGATTCTGCTTACGAAGAGGCAGGGGCGAAGATTATCTCCGATACCGCGACGCTGTGGGGCGAGGCAGACGTGCTGGTTAAAGTAGGGCCGCCAAAAGAGCGCGAAGTTAACAGCCTGCGAGAAGGCGCTGTATCAATCGGGTTTCTCAATCCCTTGGGAGATCCGTTTATGGTGCAGCAGCTAGCAAATCGGGGAGTGACGGCGTTCAGTATGGAGATGATCCCCCGCACCAGTCGGGCGCAAAGCATGGATGCTTTGTCTTCCCAAGCTGGGGTCGCCGGCTATAAGGCGGTATTGCTGGCGGCAGCAGCTTCGCCCAAGTTTTTCCCGATGCTGACAACGGCTGCCGGCACGATTAAACCGGCCAAAGTGTTTATCATCGGTGCCGGTGTCGCAGGCTTGCAAGCGATTGCAACCGCCCGCCGCTTGGGCGCGATGGTGGAAGCGTTTGACATCCGACCGGCAGTGAAGGAAGAAGTGCAAAGCTTGGGGGCGAAATTCGTCGAAGTGCAGCTAAACGAAGAAACCGTAGCTGCCGGCGGTTATGCCAAAGAAATTTCTGAAGCGTCCAAGCAGCGTACCCAGGAAACCATTGGCGAACACGTTCGCAACGCCGATGTGGTAATTACCACGGCACAGGTTCCTGGGCGGAAAGCGCCCCGGTTGGTGACGGAAGAAATGATCGACCAAATGCACCCCGGTTCTGTGATTGTCGATTTGGCTGCGGAACAGGGCGGTAACTGCGCTTATACAGAAGCCGGTAAAGATGTCAATCACAACGGGGTGACAATTATTTGTCCGATCAATTTGCCAGCGTCGATGCCGGTGAACGCGTCTCAGATGTATTCCAAAAATATTTTGACGTTGCTGCAATACCTGATTAAGGATGGCCAAATGCAACTGAATTTTGAGGATGACATCACCGGCGGCACGTGTGTGACGCACGCCGGCGAGATTCGCAATCAGCGGGTGCGCGATGCTTTGGCGTCTAGCCCTCAGCATTCGTCGGTAAGCTAAACGCGAAGTTTGACAAGTCAAGGCGGGTTTTGTTCGTGAAGCTGTTGTCTGAACATTTGTTTCTAAACCCGCCCCTACAGACACAGCGATTTGATGGAAAAGAATTTGGAGAACTATGGCAGAAGGATTGATTGCCGGTTTAGTTGTATTTGTTTTGGCGTCGTTTGTGGGATTTGAGGTGATTAATAAAGTGCCTCCGACGCTGCACACGCCTTTGATGTCTGGATCGAATGCGATTTCAGGGATTGCGGTGATCGGGGCGCTGCTGATTGCCGGTGATCGCGAGTGGAATGTTACGGTGATTTTGGGCTTGATTGCGATTATTTTGGCCACTATCAACGTTGTGGGTGGCTTTTTAGTGACTGATCGGATGTTGCAAATGTTTAAGAAAAAAGAGGTGAAAGCATGAGCGATTTTCTACCCTCAGGCATTCAGCTGAGCTATTTAGTTGCAGCATCTTTATTTATTGTTGGTTTGAAGCAGTTGGGTTCACCGGCAACGGCGCGTCAGGGCAATGTGCTGGCAGCCGTTGGGATGTTGATCGCGATCGTCGGAACCCTGCTAGAACGCTCAGTGTTGAACTACGAGATGATTCTGGTTGGAATCATCATCGGTTCGATTTTAGGCGTGATCATGGCCAAGAGCGTGGCGATGACGGATATGCCCCAGATGGTGGGCGTGTTGAACGGTTTGGGCGGCGCGGCTTCGGCTTTGGTGGCGGTTGGGGAATACTGGCGCGTCAGCAGTCATTCTGATGTGGTGCCGCTTGATGCCAACATCACGATTATTTTGGGCGTGTTGATCGGCGGAATTACCTTCACCGGCAGTTTGATTGCGTTTGCAAAATTGCAAGGCATCCTTAAGGGTGCGCCGATTACGTTTCCGTTGCAGCAACCTGTGAATGCCTTGCTGTTGGTGGCGTTACTTGCCGGCAGTGTTTATCTGTGTGTGACACCGGCTAATACTACGGTGTTGCTGGGACTGACTGCGGTTTCGCTAGTGCTGGGTGTGATGTTTGTCCTGCCGATTGGTGGGGGCGATATGCCGGTGGTGATTTCGCTGCTCAACTCTTATTCAGGGGTTGCGGCAAGTGTGGCCGGCTTTATCGTGATGAACAATATGTTGATCATTGCCGGTGCGCTGGTTGGCGCGTCGGGATTAATCCTCACCCAGATTATGTGTAAGGCAATGAACCGTTCCTTGACAAGTGTGCTATTTGGTGCATTTGGTGGAGGCGGTTCGGCTGCTGCTGGCGGTGACGCAGCCGGCGCTGTTGGTGACAAGACGGTTCGCAGCGTCGATCCGGAAGAAGCGGCGATGATGTTGGGCTATGCCCGATCTGTGGTGATTGTACCCGGATATGGGATGGCAGTTGCCCAGGCACAGCACACGGTTCGGGAATTGGCCGATCAGTTGGAACGGCTGGGTGTGGAAGTGAAGTATGCGATTCACCCCGTTGCCGGTCGGATGCCGGGACACATGAACGTGTTGCTGGCTGAGGCGAATGTGCCTTATCCGCAGCTTTATGATATGGATGACATCAATCCCCAGTTTGATGAGACAGATGTGGCGCTGGTAATTGGGGCGAATGATGTGGTGAACCCGGCGGCGCGTCACGATGCCGGCAGTCCGATCTATGGGATGCCTATCTTGGAAGTGGATAAGGCAAAGCATACGATTGTGATTAAGCGCGGCATGAGTGCTGGCTTTGCCGGCATTGAGAATGAGCTGTTTTACAAGGAAAAGACGATGATGCTATTTGGCAGCGCGAAAGATGCGGTTGCTAAGTTGGTCTCTGAAGTGAAGCACCTGTAAGGCAACAAGCCGGTAATTTGTACGAAAAAGAAATAGCTTGCTTCTTAGGTTTTCTGTGAGAGGCAAGCTATTTTTTATGCCGGCAGTTCGGGATCTTTGTCTTTATCTGGTGAATTGGGTTTGTCTTGTTTGGGGGGAAGCTTAGGCTGAAAACCGACTAATTTCCGCACGCTAGCAACGATTCTCTTTAGATTCATGACTCCTGAAACGACTGCCCACACCCCTAAGCGGGCACCTAATAAGCCGGCACCTAAGCTCATTAAAAGAACTAGCGAGAAAGGATGAATTTCGCTTGTAGGAAAATTAATTGCCCTTGTGGTAAATGGCAATCTTATCGGATAGTTTTCTGGTTCGGCTTTGATTAAGTAGGGGATGCTTGTTGCCACCACTCCTGCTGTAGCCAAGCCAAAACCTAATGCTTGAACAGTAACTTGTAAGTCTCGATCTCGTTGGGCTTCTTCGATGTCTACCATGCCTCTGATCGAATTAATGGCTGTGTCGAGTAAGCCAGAGCCATGCTGAAAATAGCCTAAGTCGGCGGTAATTTGCTTTTGAAAAGTTACACAGGTTTCTTTACTGAAAGTTTCTAAAAATTTTAAATCTAATGGGTCTGATTTTGACTTGAGGTAGGTTCTAATTTTGCTAACTTTATCCTTATAATTTTGAGTGTTAATGTTTAAGGTGTGCTGCCGGATTTCTATGTCTCTCAGCAATCTAGCGTATTCCACAGCTTTAGTTGGCATCTGCATGAGCTGGGTGTTGAGTTTTTGCAGAACGTTTTGGCTTAATCTCTGAGGATAAGACTTTTCTTTATTTAGGTTTTCAAAAGTCTCGTTAATTATTTGTTCAATTTGTTCATATTCATCACGAGTTACATAATAAATTTTATCGCGTTCGTGATAGGTATGAAGTATCTTGTTACGGTACAATAGCAGCTCTAGCAAATCATTATAGCAGTCAAATAATCTTTCACTGGTTGTAGGATTAGTGAATAACCAGATGAGGATATGCCAAGAATCTTCAATTTGGCTGAGACTGCCGTATTCAAAAATCGGACTGCCAAATAATTTTCCTTCACCTGAAAAAGTGGGAGTTTTAAGAGGGCATTGGATTAGACTTTCTAGGCACTTATCGGCTAAGTTTTTAAGAAAGTTGCTGTCTGTTTTTGCTGCGGCTTCGTTTTGCTCGTCAGTAAGGGTGATAGTAATCAGAATGGTTTGTCCTAAGAAATTTAGGTTCGGATCGAGAGGCAAGGAATAATGATTTGGGTTAAATAAACAATTACTTGGGTTAAATTGTTTAAAAATCGAAATGTCAACCGGCTCAGTTTTTTGTCCAGCCTCTTTTTCAGGAACGCGAATATTCAAGCCAAGGGCGTAACTATCGCTAATGCGTTTAGGTAAAGCAAATCCTTTAATGGGTATTTTGACATTTCCTTGTTGAATGGTTTTCTCGAAAGGGAGAGAGCGCCGATTGCCTACTTTTTCTGGGACAATTAAATCTATTCGCGTTCCGGGTGGTTCGCTTTTCTGATAACTGGTTAAATTTTCTCGATTAAATTTCTTATTGACTCCTAAAGCGGTTAATATTCTGTTACATTTGTCCCATAAATAATTTATATTTCCTTCATTTGAGTTTGCATCACCGGCTAGAACTTTATGAGCGTGAAAAGCAAACAAGTGGACGTTAGGCGCATAAACTTTATCAAACATTTTTATTGCTGCTTTTATTGGTCTTGAGCTTTCTTCTTCAATTGTTCATATCGAATTTGGACACTTTGACGTAGGGTTTGAGTGATATTTTCAATTTCTGTGAACGTGTTATCCATTGCCGGCGGATCATCAATATCTTTTCTGTTTTTACTTAGCTTCTCTCTGAGCTTTTCTCCAAGCCCGTGTTGGGCACACCATTTACTGATTGTCATGGCGATGGGAAACAACTCTTCGTCGTCTGATTCGGCAAGGCTTTCATCAAGTTGAGGCAAGTCTTGCCAAGCTGTGGGTAGAAAGTATTCAGGATAGTTTTGCAGCCAGTCTTGAAATTCAGCAATGACTTTGGTGGGTTCCATTAAGTTACTCTCCAGGTTTGAGGATTCGATTAAAATTTACTTATTTGCCAATAGCACAGAAAGCCGCCCAGTATTGAGGATCGCTAAAAGGCAAAGGTTTATCGCCTAGCTCTACTAATAGCCCAAGCTGTATCTTTTCAGAAGATTTTTTATCTAATTTTAAGTCATTTTTCATCCATTCGATAATTTTTTTGCTAGAGATTGTTCTCATCCAATATTGGGCGTTTTTCAGGGCAAGTGAGATATTTGACTCGGTTCGTAACTCCTCATAAAATTTAATCATTAAAATGGTAGTGGCAAAGTCATTAACAGACCAAAGACTGCTGACGACACTCAGGCTACCGGCATAGAGGAAGCCGCTGGGTAAACCGATATACTCATCAACGAGTTTTGTGGCATCTGTCAAGCCGGTTTCGCAGGCGGAAAGTGTCACCAACCGGCACACCGGCAGATCGACTGAAGCAAAAATTTCTTGCAGGGTTAGGCTTTTTTCTGGATTGGCTTTTCTTCCATTTCTTAAGGTTAGTTGTCGCTTATCTTTTTCAGGGGTTGGCGGTTGCGGCGTATCCGCAAGATGTAAAGAATCTGCCAGAATTAACGACGAAAGCAAAGGAAACTCGAAGTTAAACGCACCGTGACAAGAGAAATGGGCGTATTCGGCTTTGCGAAGCGCGGGTAAGTTTTGCGTGAGGGCGGATTTTGTCGCTGCTTCTTTAAGCAAAATTTGTGTGTCTGGAGGGGGTGCAAAATCCCGTTGAATGGTTTCTACTTCAACATCAGTATAATGCAGGTCTTGGGTGGGATTTTGAATCGCAAATAGGAAGCGGTTGAGTAAGAGATTTTCTGTTGGCTGAGGGATGCCGGCAGATTCTTGAATTCTGCGTTGCACGAGTTGCAGCAATTGGCAGCTAGGCGCGTAACGGATGCCGGCAGGGAAGCAGTCAATTAACCGGCAAGGAGAAATTTCTAAATCCACACACCGGCTGCTTGAGACTTCGCACGCATGAAGCGGCAATAAATGCAGGGTACGGTGGGGAATTAAAATCAATTCCTTGCAGCTTGGGGGAATTTTGGCAACAATTTCATCAAGGCGCAATATTTGGGAGAGGGAGGCAAGTCTGCTACTGAGGTTGTCTTGCCGATTTGTCTGCCGGTAGTCGTTTAAATAGGTGTTTGCCCAAGCTTCTAGCTGCTGCAATTCTGGCTTACTGAATTCCACTACGTCTAGGGTGTTTTGGGTGATGATGAAGGCGTAAAAGCCAGAGGTGCCGATGTACCAGTCGAGGATCGCTGTTTCCGAGTTAATTAAGGTACGGATGCCGGCAAAGCTGATGGGTTCGACGCGCTGGGTGAGGGTAAATTCTGGATCTTGTTGTTTTATTTCGTCAAGGAGTTGGTTTAGCTGCTGCCGCGCTGCTTGCAACTGTTGTTTCTGCATTTCAAGATAGTCGCGACTGAGGTTAGACGCGCTGCCGGTGCGCTGAGTGTCTGCCAAATCCCCACTGGTATCCTTTTTTGGGGTGGGGGTTTCTGTTGCGGTTTCTTCCAGCAGCCAGCTAATGGAGGCAAGCCGATTACGCAGTTCCCTTAGCTGCTGTTTCTGTTTTGCCGGTGCGTTTTTGGGGTAGAGATCGGCATTGGCTAGAAGTTCCACCAATTGGCGAGATTTACTGCGTTCAACGGTTTCCACAGCGCGATCCATCTGTTTGTCATTGATGCAGACTCTCACCATATCCTCATACACATCAAGGGCGCTTTCTCGAAGTTCTCGCTTGCGCTTCTCTGATGTCACCCATTCCAGGCTTTGTTCCACGGCCTGGATGGCAGCATCATAACCAAATATTGCTTTGTCCCATAAATTTTCTCTTAAGCCAAGGATGCCCAAATTTCGCCCTGTTCTTAGGCAATCAATCGGATAGGCGCTGGGAGTATAAACCGTAAAAGCCGCCTCACAAGCGGCAATCGCTTGTTCTAAATTCTCCCCCCGATCCCCTCGAATTCTGTGACGGTAAGCAAGTGCCAAATTATTTTGAGTCATTGCCCAATCTTGGGGAAATGCCGACTGTGTGCGAACCGTTAAAGCCGCCTGATAAGCGGCAATCGCGAATTCTAAATTCTCCCCCCGATCTCCCCGAATTCTCTCCGTGTAAGCATTTGCCAAACTATTTTGAGTGGCTGCCCACTCTTGGGGAAATGCCGACTGTGTGCGAACCGTTAAAGCCGCCTGAGAAGCGGCAATCGCGAATTCTAAATTCTCCTCTCGATCCCCCCGAATTCTGTTACGGTAAGCACTGGCCAAATTATTTTGAATCATTGCCCACTTTTCGGGAAATGCCGACTGTGTGCGAACCGTTAAAGCTGCCTGATAAGCGGCAATCGCGAATTCTAAATTCTCCTCTCGATCCCCCCGAATTCTGTTACGGTAAGCAAGTGCCAAATTATTTTGAATCATTGCCCAATCTTGGGGAAATGCCGACTGTGTGCGAACCGTTAAAGCTGCCTGATAAGCGGCAATCGCGAATTCTAAATTCTCCTCTCGATCCCCCCGAATTCTGTCACCGTAAGCAATTGCCAAACTATTTTGAGTGTCTGCCCACTCTTGGGGAAATGCCGACTGTGTGCGAACCGTTAAAGCTGCCTGATAAGCGGCAATCGCTTGTTCTAAATTCTCCCCCCGATCTCCCCGAATTCTGTCACGGTAAGCAGTTGCTAAATTATTTTGAGCCAGTGCCCAATCTTTGGGGGATTTACGGCGGGTGAAAACTGCTTGGATACTCTCATAACCGGCAATAGCAATTTCGTAGTTAGCTGCAATACTACCCTGCGGAAACTGCTGTACCAAATTACTGAAATTACCAATATTTGAGGCAATAGATTGTGTGGTATCTGAATTTAGCGATAATACTTCAGAGGCCCAATTCCGCAAAAATTGAGCGAAATTCTCGTTAAGTTTATCTATATTTTGCTGTAAAATTGGATAGACAGTTTGGGGATTGTCATTACTATCGCTAATGGCTTCCAACACCTCGATTAAAAAATTAAGATAAATTTGCGCCTCTAGTTGCGACGCCACAAAATCACCCAATTGCGTGGCCACATCTCTCAACCAATTAAATAATTCCATTCTTATCTCCTTATCGCCGAAACTTGCATCAACTTCCCCAACTCCGCATCCAGCAACTCTAGCTGGGCGTTCAATATAGCCTCTTTCTCGCCACTCTCAGAATTTAGCAAGGTGTAGATCAGAGCGTTGTAGGCTTGCAAACGCTGTTCATTCATAGCAAGTTGGATTGGGGATGAGGCATGGGGCATTGGGCATAGAGGGTACTTCTCTCCGTCTCCCTCTCCCCTGCATCTATTATTACCGGCCCCAGGAATTGCTCTAATCCCGTACACCTCTGCCTGTCACCCCTCAGGAGCTATAAAATACAAGGCAAGATCCTTTTGGTGTGATTTGGAGTTTTCTCTTATGAAAATGAATCTTTGGCAAACGTCCTTGGCGGTAACTGCCTCCCTGTCCCTGTCTGTCAGCACTTTTTCCATTCCCGCATCTGCCGGCATCACGCAGCCACAAGGCAGCCAGTCTGCTGCATCTGGACAAGCATCTCTTCAGAATCAGGGTACAAATCAACTGATCGCCCAAGCCAACTGCCGGCGGGTGAATACAAATGCCAGTGATCTCAATGTTCGTTCCAGCCCAAATGGCCCGATCACCGGCTCAGTTGCGAAAGGAACGCTGCTGACTGTCGATAGTGTTGGCAATGATGGCTGGGTGTTGATTTCATCTCCCCAAAAAGGTTATGTGTTTGGCCAATATCTCGGCACTTGCGATCAACCTGTACCGCCCAACCAAACCTCCACAACTGGTGACAATTGCCGACAAATCACATCGGCTGAGGCGGTGAGTGTGCGGCAGTCTCCTTCGACAAATAGCCCAATTCTCGGTAATTTAGCCAATCTTCAGCGTGTGACGATTGTGAATCGCGGTGCAAGCGGCTGGGTGCCAATTTCCGCGCCGGTGACGGGTTTTATTCCGGCTAACATACTGATTTACTGCCGGTAAGGGGTTGTTAGAAACGTCTTTTTGAGCCGGTAATCTTTGGAGATGCCGGCTGAGTTAGCCAGGGGTTTTCATCTCTGGCTAATTGTTTGAGCCGATTGCTGCCGGTTTATTTTTTAATTGATAGAGAGTCATCCTAAATCTGTCGTGAAAAGCACAGCCGGTTTTCCCCCTAAATCCCCCAATTCTGGGGTACTTTGAAAAGCTCGTTTCCCTCCTCATTTGGGAGGTAGAGGGGAATAAAATGTAGTCGTTCTATCTCAAAGCCCCCAGCATTGGGGGTTTGGGGGCTGACTTAAATCTCTGCCGGACTTAACCGGCAGCAAAAGCAAAGGATAAAATAGTTATAAAACCAACCGGCAACTCTGCTTGTGATCAATGTGCCGGTTGCAATCATCCTCTAATTGGCAGGTTTGAAATGAGTGTAACCATCGCTAAATGGACAGTGGATGACTATCACCGCATGATAGAAGTCGGTCTTTTAGAAAACCGGCACGTTGAACTATTAAATGGAGAAATTATTGAAATGCCTCCAGAGGGTTTAGAACACGCTTATCTGGGAGACGAAGTTGGCAAATATCTCAGTAATCTTCTCGGTAAGAGCGCCAGAGTTCGAGAAGCTCGTCCCATCACTTTGCCTAACAACTCAGAACCCGAACCCGATCTCGCAATTGTTAAACCACTTGGTCAAATCTATCGCCAACACCATCCTTATCCCGAAGATATTTTTTGGCTGATTGAGTTTTCTAATACTAGCCTTGTTAAAGATTTAGATGTTAAGCGAAAAACATACGCCGCCGCAGAAATTCCAGAATACTGGGTTGTGGATTTGAAACACCGGCAGCTTAATGTGTTTCGTCAACCTGTTAATGGTGACTATGTTCAAGCGGTAACGCTAACAGCCGGAGAGATTGTGCCGGTAGCTTTTCCGGATATTAAGGTGCCGGTGCAACAGTTACTGGGTTGAGATGAGCTATCGAATCTTTAAGAAGATATTTGAAAAGTTGCTTTTTTCTGGAGTCAGAATTGAAGTGTAGTTAAAGCTACAGCAAATTTTTCATCGCTAATTTATTACGTCCCATTTTATCTTTGATTTTTATATAAATTAATAAATGTCGGGTGGCTGAACCGGCCTTTGCAACGCCACAATAGAAGAGAAGAGAAAGTCTTAAACAAACGCCTCACCCAGAACTAGGAGTTTTCCCGCTGTGGTTGTACAAATATCCAATAGCACCTACGAAGCTAAAACCCAAGAAATTGCGAAACAACTATTAGCCGCAACGAAAGAAAATCGTTCCTTTTTTGCCCAGATCCGCGACCAAATGCGCCCGGATGATAAATTGCTGGCTTGGGCGATGAGTAACCCTGGTTTGCGGGTGCAACTGTTTCGCTTTATTGACTGCTTGCCGGCACTCCGCAGCAAACCGGAAATTGCCCATCACCTGCAAGAATACCTAACCGCTGAAGAAGTGGAACTGCCGGCAGCCCTCAAAGGCTTGATTAGTTTTAGCGGGGGCGATTCGATGGCGGGACAGGTGGCGGCAACCACGGTATCCACAGCCGTCGAAACTTTAGCCCATAAGTACATTGCCGGCGCAAATATTAAGGAAGTGATCAAGACAATTGAACGCCTGCGTAAGGATAAAATGGCGTTCACGATTGACTTGTTAGGCGAAGCCGTGATTACGGAAATTGAGGCACAATCTTACCTGGATCGCTATCTGGAACTGATCACCCAACTCAGTGAGGTGGCGAAAAAGTGGTCAACCGTGCCGGCCATTGATCAAGCAGATGGCGAAGATATCCCACGAGTTCAGGTATCTGTCAAGTTAACCGCCTTTTACTCGCAATTTGACGCCCTCGATCCCAAAGGAAGTGAAGCCCGCGTGAGTGATCGCATCCGCACGCTGCTGCGCCACGCCGAGGAAGCCGGTGCGGCGGTTCACTTTGACATGGAACAGTATTGCTATAAAGATTTAACCCTGGCAATTCTGAAGCAAATCCTCATGGAAGCGGAATTCCGCAACCGCACAGATATCGGCATCACCATCCAAGGCTATCTGCGCGACAGTGAAAAAGACTTGCGGGATTTGATTGAATGGGCGAAACAGCGGGGTAATCCTGTTACCGTCCGCTTGGTAAAAGGGGCGTATTGGGATCAGGAAACGATTAAAGCCCTGCAAAAAGATTGGCCCCAGCCGGTTTATAACGATAAAGCGGCAACGGATGCCAATTTTGAGAAAATCACCCAAATTTTGCTGGAAAATCACGAGTATCTGTATGCCGCGATTGGTAGCCATAACGTGCGAACCCAAGCGCGGGCGATGGCAATTGCAGAAACCCTGAATATTCCCAAGCGCCGGTTTGAGATGCAAGTCCTCTACGGCATGGGCGATAAACTGGCGAAAGGCTTAGCAGATCGGGGTTATCGCGTCCGCGTTTACTGTCCTTACGGCGATCTTCTCCCCGGCATGGCGTACCTGATTCGCCGGCTGCTGGAAAATACGGCAAATAGTTCTTTCTTGCGGCAAAACATGGAAGATCGCCCGATTGAGGAATTATTAGCGCCGCCTTCCCCGAATGGCAAAGACTCAATCCATCGCGGTTCGCCCGTCTTCCCCAATGTCGCCGATACCGACTATGCCAATGCCAAATTGCGGCAAGAAGCCCAGCAAGCGCTGGAATCTGTGCGTCAGCAGTTGGGTAAAACCTATTTGCCGCTGATTAATGGGGAATATCAAAATACTGCACAAATGGTGGATTCTATCAATCCATCCGATCCGAATGAAGTGATTGGCAAAATCGGGCTGATGTCTGTGGAACAGGCACAGCAAGCGATTCAAGCAGCGAAGGATGCGTTTGCGGGTTGGCGAAAAACGCCGGTGAGGGAACGCGCTGGGGTACTGCGGAAGGCGGCGGAGTTGATGGAAAAGCGCCGGCATGAATTGTCTGCTTGGATGCTGTTTGAAGTCGGAAAACCGCTGCGGGAGTGTGATGGGGAAGTCTCGGAGGCGATTGACTTCTGCCGGTATTATGCCGATGAAATGGAACGGCTGGAACAAGGACATCACTATGATATTGCCGGCGAAACCAACCGCTATAATTACCAGCCGCGCGGTATTTCGCTGATTGTTTCTCCCTGGAATTTCCCGCTTGCGATTCCCACCGGCATGACGGTTGCCTCTCTGGTTGCCGGCAACTGCACTTTATTAAAGCCGGCGGAAGTTTCAACCGTAATTGCGGCAAAATTAGCGGAAATTCTGGTAGAAGCCGGCATCCCGAAAGGTGTCTTCCAATATGTTCCCGGCAAAGGTTCTAGCGTCGGTTCTTACATGGTGAAACACCCCGACGTTCACATGATTACCTTCACAGGTTCTCAAGAAGTGGGTTGCCAAATCTACGCCGATGCCGCAATTTTGCAACCGGGACAAAAACACCTGAAACGGGTGATTGCGGAGATGGGCGGCAAGAATGCGATTATTGTCGATGAGAGTGCCGACTTGGATCAAGCGGTTGCCGGGGTCGTGCATTCCGCATTTGGCTACAGTGGGCAAAAATGCTCAGCCTGTTCGCGGGTAATTGTGCTGGAACCGATTTATGATACGTTCGTGCAGCGCTTAGTTGAGGCAACACGTTCGCTGAATGTTGGCCCAGCAGAAGCACCGAGTACCCAAGTCGGGCCGGTGATCGATGCCAACGCTTATGATCGCATCCGGGATTACATTGAGAAGGGACGCACAGAAGCTGAGGTTGCCTTAGAAATGCCGGCACCAGGTACGGGATATTTTATCGGGCCGGTGATTTTTACGAATGTGTCACCCACTGCTAAGATTGCCCAAGAAGAAATTTTCGGGCCGGTGCTTTCTGTGATGCCGGCGAAGAATTTCCAAGAAGCAATCAATTTCGCAAATGGCACGAATTTCGCCCTCACTGGCGGCATTTATTCTCGCACGCCTTCCCACATTCAACAGGCAGAAGTTGAGTTTGAAGTCGGTAATCTTTATATCAACCGGGGGATAACCGGCGCAATTGTCTCGCGTCAGCCTTTCGGTGGGTTCAAGCTTTCCGGCGTTGGTTCCAAAGCCGGTGGCCCAGATTACCTGCTACAATTCCTCGAACCTCGAACAGTGACGGAGAATATCCAGCGTCAAGGGTTTGCGCCGATTGAAGGAGTGGATTAGTTGATTAACCGCAGATAAACGCAGATAAACGCAGATAAATTTAATATCATCTGTGTGTATCTGTGTGCATCTGTGGTTTAAATTCCTCTTCTCTTTGTGGGGAGTGGATTAGATTATTAACCGCAGATAAACGCAGATAAACGCAGATAAAGATTGAGAAATTTAATATCATCTGTGTGTATCTGTGTGCATCTGTAGTTTAAATTCCTCTTCTCTTTAGTAGTTAACAAGCCGGCTCACCCGTGCTAACAAGTGAAACCGGCTTGTTCAATTGCGTTTACAGCACTTAATTAAAGTCTGCTTACGCCAGTCCAACTAACTTAGCGCTGAGATCCCACATCCGTTCGCCTTTTTCATCATCGCGGGCTTGGGGAGAGACTTTTTGCACAAAAGAGGTGCCATTTTTCTTTTGGCGATTTCCCCAACTCCAATAGGCACCGGATTGCTTATATTCAGGCTCGGCAACCACCGCCGCAACTCGTTCGCCGGCTAATTCCTGAGACACATATCCCCCAGTGATATTTTTTTGGAACCAAGGGAATATTTTTTGGAAAAGCGGATAGTGGTTGCGGAATAAAGGCGTGTCTGCAACGCATCCCGGATAAAGGGAAGTGAAGGTGATGCCGGTTGATTCGTGATAGCGCCGGTGCAGTTCTCGCATTGTCAAAACGTTGCAAACTTTGCTATCTTTGTAGGCTTTAACCGGCTCAAACTTTTTGCCATCAATCATCGAAACTGGCTCTTGAAATCCGGCTGCAAAACCTTCCAAATTACCTAAATCTGGACGTGGGGGAATCTTTCCACCCAATTCATCCGGGTTGTGGGTGACGGTTCCCAAAATAACCATCCGCTTGTCAGCTGCCGGTGATCGCTTCATATCCTCAAGCATAGTTTGGCACATGAGGAAATGACCAAGGTGATTGGTTGTCACCGTCAACTCATAGCCTTCCGGGCTTCGCAACGGTTCTTTGATCAAAGGCATATAAATGGCGGCGTTGCACACTAAAGCGTCCAGCGGTCTGCCCAGTGTTCTAAAATTGCTGATAAATTGCCGAACGCTATCCAAGGAGCCTAAATCGATGTGCTGGATGGTGTAGCTATCCTGGGGCATTCCCACGGTTTGGGCAGCGTTTTGGGCTTTTTCTAAATCCCGACAAGCCATCACAACGTACCATCCCCGTTTAGCAAGCGCTTTCGCGGCATACAAGCCAACCCCAGAGGATGCGCCGGTGATGACAACCGTTGACTTCCGATTCTGTTCCATTGTCTTCAGACTCTATTGACCGTGTTGACTTTCTCTAGGATCTCATGTCAATGGACTGCCTGACAGATGGCGATAAAAATGTTTCGCTAAAACCCCTAATCCCCTATCTAATAATCCACCGGCAGCCCATAATTCTCAAGCGTCGCCCCATCTTGCAATAATTCTTGAGTGGGCCGGTCTAGCTTAATCTCACCTTGACCCATCACCATCGCCCTGTCAGTTGTTTTACGAATCCAATTTAAATCATGGGAAGCAATTAAAAGTACCTGCACCGGCAGCTGACATAGCACCTTTGCTAAGTGACGCCGCCATGCCGGATCAAGGCCGGTTGTGGGTTCATCTAAAATTAAAACAGACGGTTCCAATGCCAGAATTGCCGCAAGCGCAGCTAAGCGTTTTTGACCGCCAGAAAGTTCGTGTGCAGAACGATTTGCACAGGCTTCTAAACCGAATTCTGCCAACAACTGACGGGCTTTATCAACTGCAACCGCCGGCGGGACTCCGTAGTTGCGTGGCCCGAAAGTAATGTCTTCTAAAATCGTTGGCATAAACAGTTGATCATTCGCGTCTTGAAAACAAAAACCAACTTGCCGGCGCACTTGGGGCAAGGTTGCCGGTTCTAGGCGCGTTCCCTGAATCCAAATATCACCAGATTTAGCTTGTTTTAAGCCAATTAAAT
This sequence comes from Microcoleus sp. FACHB-68, assembly GCF_014695715.1. Classification (NCBI taxonomy): domain Bacteria; kingdom Bacillati; phylum Cyanobacteriota; class Cyanophyceae; order Oscillatoriales; family Microcoleaceae; genus Microcoleus; species Microcoleus sp. FACHB-68. The sequence continues at coordinate 43,436 of NZ_JACJOT010000018.1, read as the reverse complement.
GGTCTAATAAAGTGCTTTTGCCACAACCTGTCGGGCCGAGAAGGGCGACTCGCTCACCTTGATTGAGGGTAAAAGAAACGCTACGCAAAACCGGCTCTTGTTTAGGATAAGCAAAGACTAAATCCTTAACAACAAGGCCGGCATCACGAGAATGAGCATTTGGGGTTTGGGGATAAGAAGTTGAGAAACTCAAAATTTTAAGTAAGAAGCTAAAGTTAATCCACCGGCAACGGAGGCAGCCCCTAATAAACCGGCCAGTTCTTTCGGTGTCGTTTTGGCATCAACCGGCAGTTCGCCCTGATAGCCACGAGAAACCATTGCACCATAAACGCGTTCTGCACGGTCGAGTGTGCGGATATAAAGCGCCCCGATCATAGCAGCGCTGGCGTAGCGCAACCAGCCGGCAGGGCCAGATAATCCGCGACACTGGGCGGCGCGTTGCATCCGGGTGACTTCTGAGAGCAAAATTTCTAAATATTGTCCCGCTAAAAGCACACTTTGCTGCAAACCTGCCGGTAGGGGTAAGCCTTTAAGCGCAATTCCAAAACTGTGAGGCGGCAAACTTAATAAAAAGCTATTCACAATCAGCAGACAAATCAGGGAACGAACGAGCAAATAACTGGCGCGTTCCCAACCCAAGGGCAATGCCATTAAGCTGAGAAAGATTAATTCTGCCCCCAGCAATTGGGTGAGGGCTTTCAATGGTGTCCGCAACACGAATGCCCACAAAAGCGCAAAAGCGCCATAGACGCCGAGTAAGGGCCAAGTGCCGAGTTTTAATAAAGCTGCCCCGATGACAGCAATCAGCGACAGCCGCAGTCGAAATATAATCGGGAAGGAATGACCCATTACCTCGCCTTTACGCATCTTTGGGTTTAACTAGCTGGGCGAGTCCAAAAGCCACCCCAAAGGACGCACCACTGCCCAAAATGCCGGCAATGCTAGTACCCACCGGCCCTAATCCTTCGATGCCGTAATCCGCAAAGGGAGTGGGAACCGGCACTCGCACATTGTCAGCTAACTCAATAAAACCTAAGTCTTCGGCCACTTTTTCTAAGCCATCTGGCCATCCAGAAGCGGCTAGGGAAAGAACGCCGGCGATGAGCAAAACACTGACAACCGGCACCACCCATTTATCTAATTGCGGCTGTTCCCCTGGTAGCAAATCGGGACGTGCGGTTGCTAGGTAAGAAAGCACGCCGCCGGTGATGATACCTTCGCCTACTCCGATTAGGATGTGAACACCACTCATTGCCGGTAACACTAAGTTGGGCGCGGCTGTCCCGGAAAGCACCAATTGAATGGCACAAAATACGGCTGCTGGCACTACGCTAACGCCGGCAGCAATCCCAGCCGCCAAGGGCAGCCGGCTTCTCGATCCTCCCAGCAATCGTTGCAAGACTTGCGTGAGTGTCCAGCCAACCCAGACGCCGATGACCCCCATGTTGAACACGTTGGCTCCCAAGGCGGTGATACCGCCGTCGGCAAATAAGATGGCTTGAATGATTAAAACGGTGGCGATGCACAGCGTCCCTGCCCAAGGACTCCCCAGCATCACGGCGGCTAGGGTTCCTCCCAGCAGGTGGCCGCTGGTGCCCCCCGCAACGGGAAAATTAATCATCTGGGCGGCAAAGATGAAGGCAGTGGTTAAGCCCAAAATGGGTGCTTGTCGAATCCCATACGCTTCGCGAGAACGTGCCAGAGATACTGCCACGGCTGCTGCGCTGGCGATGCCGGTTGCGGCTGCAACGGGCAAAGAAACAAAACCATCAGGAATGTGCATTAGTGTTCCCTGATCCTGAGAATTCCGGTTATTTAGTCTACAGAAATCAAGTAACAGGGTTTTAGAGAACTTGACAATCCCCTCTAGGGGTATTTGCCGGCAGCCGATTCTTGCTTCAGCTCGCTTATTAATTACGGCCTGTCGTTGTTTCTACGCCACATCGCCTTAATTCTAAAGAAATTATTGAGAATACTTATAAACAATTCACTTTAGCTTTGTCAGGCTTGTTACCATAGTTGCTAAATAGTTTCATTAATTGTAAAATCAATTTCGTCGAAAACTGAGCCGCTAATTACAGATTTTTCTGGAAACCAAGCTTTCACCGGCTGCTTAAGCTAGAAGCCGCTGTTTTGCTTAAAATTGCTTTATTTATTACGTTCTGGCATATTGATCAAGCGCCTTAAGCAGAAAGTCTCTCGGCTTGTATAACCGTCAAACACAAAGGCTTGATGGCAAAAATACCCGTTGCTTATTGCTAGTATTTTTTAAGTATCGGGTTTAATTAGCGCTGATTTATCCTAACTTACGAAATCAGTGCCAATCCCTCGGCTTTACCCCATCCTTCCCCTACTCAACCAATGCTTGACCGGAAATCACTCCTTTTAAATCGTCGCAGATTGCTGCAATTCGGAATCGCCGGCATCGGGATGAGTGGCGCGGCGATTGCATTGCCTCAACTGTTAGGGCAGCGCCAAAAGCTGGCCCAGGCGAAAGTGCCGCCCCTCCCTGGCGATGCGCCGGCAATTAACGACACGATGCATCCAATGACGATGCTGCGGGATTTTGACTGGGGAACGGTTAAGAAAGTGAACGGGCGAACGGTTCGGGAATTTCAGCTCATTGCCGGCACCTCTACGATTGCCTTAAACAGCGCTGTAACGTTTAATACATGGAATGTTAACAATCGCGTACCTGGCCCAACTCTGCGGGCGCGGCAAGGTGATCGCGTGCGTGTCCTGTTTTTAAATCAGGGGGGACATTCCCACTCGCTGCACTTTCATGGGGTTCACCCGTCAGAAATGGATGGAGTGAAACCGATTCGTCACGGCGCGGCAACGATTTACGAGTTTGATGCCGAACCCTATGGCGTCCATCTTTATCACTGCCATATTGAGCCGGTGACGCGCCACATTAATAAAGGTTTGTATGGGATGTTTATTGTCGATCCGCCGGAAGATCGTCCTCCCGCTGATGAAATGATGCTGATCATGGCCGGCTATGACGTGAATGACGACGGCAAAAATGAGCTTTACGCCTTTAATGGCGTGCCGGATTATTACCACCACCATCCCATCCCAATTTATCAAAATCAGCTAATTCGGCTGTATGTCCTGAACATGATTGAGTTTGATGTGGCGGCAACGTTTCACTTACACGCCAATATGTTCCAGGTTTACCGCACAGGTCGCACGCTTACGCCGGCTGAAGAAACGGATGTGATTACAATGGGCACGGCTGAACGGCACATTCTGGAGTTTTCGTTTAAGTATCCGGGGAAATTTATGTTTCACCCACACCAAGATGCGATGGCGGAACACGGCTGCATGGGGCAGTTTGAGGTGATTAAACCGGCTTAGTTGCGGGTTTTTGGGAATTTGCGGGTATCAGTTGACAAAATTTCTCACTAGCTAGAAAATGAATTCCGCAAAGGTTTTATATCATTCCGCTGTTAGAAGCCTTTTTTGCAAGTTCGTGTAAATTTTGTGAAATTAATCCTATGCTTGGCTTTCGTTCTTTATTTCTAACGGTTGCAACTGCCGGCTTAATAGGGCTTGCCGGTTGTAATGATGCTAATACCACCAATAACACCGCGACTGAGACAACGCCGGCAGCAACGAACACGGAAACAACGGATCACAGTGGTCATGCCGGCGGCAAGAAGAAAGTTAACATTAACACCGCTATTTTGTCCGAGTTAGATAAATTTGAAGCGCAACTGGGTGTGCCGGCGCTATCTAATAAAATTCAAGCGAGTCGTCCTTATGGTTCTCCAGAGGACTTAGTTTCTAAAAAAGTCATTACGCAGCAACAATTTGACCAAATTAAAGACCAGGTGACAATAGAAGATATTGTTCTCACTGGTGAAGCGAAAGATGTCGATTACATGACCAAATTGGGTCTGATGAAAGGACACCTGATCGTTGCCAAAGAACTTTTAGATCAGCAAAAACCCGACCAAGCAGAACCTCACATCGGCCACCCCGTTGAAGAAATTTATGTGGATGTGGAAGAACAGTTAGAAGAGCGCAAGGTTAAAGAATTTAAAACAACTTTAATTGGTTTGCAAGACCAACTCAAATCAAATCCTAAAAATGAAAAAATTGGGGCTAATTTTGAGACTTCTATGCAGGCGGTAGATGGAGCGATTCAGGGACTTCCAGAAGCGCAACGTACATCTCCTAAATTTGTGTTGCAAGTCATCAATGGATTGTTAGAAGCTGCTGATGCTGAATATGGAGCAGCGGTTGCTAATAATAAAATTACCGCCGATATTGAGTATCAAGATTCTCGCGGGTTTGTTAACTATGCCAATACGCTCTATAAAAATATTTCTCAGCAAATGGCGAAGGAAAACCCAGACGCTCATAAACAGATTCAAACCAGCATGGCTGAACTCACAAAAGCTTGGCCTTCTGTAACTGCGCCTGCTGCGCCGGTGAAAACCCCAGAACAAGTTTCCCAATTGATTGCAACCATTGGGCAGAACAGCCAAAAAGTGGTGAAATAACCTTCTAAATCATGGATTTTAGTTCTGCTTTACCTACATTTGTCATCACCCTCCGAGAAGGTGTTGAAGCTGCTCTCGTTGTGGGAATTGTCCTGGCTTGTTTAAAAAAAGCAAAAGCAAGCCAGTTAAATCCTTGGGTTTATGCCGGCGTCATCGCAGGAATTGTTGCAAGTGCGCTGGTGGGTTTGCTCTTTGGCGTGATGATTCAAGCTTTAGGCACTGCCAACCAGCAATATGCACCGATTATTGAGCCGTTGCTAGAGGGCGTATTTAGCGTTTTAGCAATTATCATGCTCAGCTGGATGCTGGTGTGGATGACTAAGCAAGCACGGTTTATGAAAGCGCAAGTGGAAGGCGCAGTGAGTGCGGCGCTTCAAAACAATAGCCGTGCCGGTTGGGGGGTTTTTAGCTTAATTTTCATCGCCGTTTTAAGAGAAGGCTTTGAAACGGTTTTGTTTGTTGTTGCCAAATTTCAACAAGGTTTTATTCCGGCTTTAGGTGCCCTTGTTGGGTTAGGTGTTGCGGCAGGAATTGGCGTTTTACTATTCAAATGGGGCGTTAAAATCAATATTGGCCAATTTTTCCGCTACATGGGCATTTTATTGCTGCTAATTGTAGCCGGCCTGGTTGTTTCCTCACTCGGACATTTTGACACAGCCATTAACGCCCTAGCACAGATGGATCGTAAATCTCAATCCCTGTGTTTTTATTACGAACGGTTTGCCAAAGTTCACTCTTGCGTTCTCGGCCCTATCGTTTGGAATACAACCAAAATCTTACCAGAAGATCGCTTTCCGGGTCTTTTATTCAATGCTCTGTTCGGCTATACCGACAAACTGTTTTTAGTGCAAGCATTGGGTTACGGAATATTTATAATTACCATAGGCGGGATTTATTTCCAAAGCTTAGCCGGTCGGGTTTTCTTACCCTTCTTAAAAAGTCGGCGATCTGCTAAAGAATCGGTAAGCTCTCAGCGCGATTAAACCATATAGGAGATTTAAGCGAGAAAAATCTCCTATTTGTGGGTTCATTCTTTATCCAGTATCCGTTATCCTGTGTTTAACACTGACAATAAACAACGAATGAAAGAGCTGGACGTAAAGAAAACCATCAGCCTGCTAAATACCATCATGGAATTTGAATTAGCAGGGGTTGTGCGCTACACCCACTATTCTCTCATGGTGACTGGGCCAAATCGCATACCGATTGTAGACTTTTTTAAGGCTCAAGCCTCTGAGTCTTTAATTCATGCTCAACAAGTGGGAGAAATTCTCACCGGCTTAGAAGGGCATCCCAGTCTGCGAATCGCACCGATGGAGGAAAGCTACAAACACGCCGTGCGCGATATTTTGGAAGAAAGCCTCAACCATGAGAGAAAAGCCTTGGAGATGTATAAAGACTTGCTCCATACGGTTGAGGATGCTAGCGTTTATCTGGAAGAATTTGCTCGGACGCAAATTGGTACAGAGGAAATGCACAATATCGAAATTAAAAAGATGTTGCGCGACTTCAGTTAAGTGTCAACAATTCGCGGCTAATCGTGAGCTAATTTCTTGCGATTAGCCAATAGCCATTTAACTCAAAACAGTGATGGATTTTAGTGCTGCCCTGCCTACTTTTGTCATCACCCTGCGGGAAGGTGTTGAAGCTGCCTTAGTGGTGGGAATTGTGCTGGCTTGTTTGAAGAAAGCGAATGCCAGCCGGCTGAATTCTTGGGTATTTGCCGGCATTCTTGCAGGAATTGTTGCGAGTGCGTTGATAGGGGTTTTGTTCAGTTGGGCAATGCAAACTCTCCGCACTTCTAACTGGACTTATGCGCCGGTGGTTGAGCCTTTGTTGGAGGGTGGTTTCTGTGTCGTAGCGATTGCTATGCTCAGTTGGATGCTGATCTGGATGACTCAGCAGGCAAAATCTTTAAAAGCTGAAGTTGAAGGGGCTGTGAGTGCTGCCTTGCAACAAGAGACTGCCGCCGCCGGCTGGGGGGTTTTTGGCTTAATTTTCATCGCCGTTTTAAGAGAAGGCTTTGAAACCGTTTTGTTTATTGTGGCTAAATTTCAGCAAGGCTTGATGCCGGCACTCGGTTCCCTTGCCGGCTTAGCTGGGGCTGCCGGTATTGGCGTGCTGTTATTTAAATGGGGCGTGAAAATTAATATTCGCCGGTTTTTTCAAGTTATGGGCGTTTTTCTCCTCCTCATTGTTTCTGGCTTAGTGATTTCCGCCCTGAAAAAGTTTGACGCTGCCGGCAGCATTTTATCTCAGCTACAACCGCAATTTGCAAATTTTTGCATTGCCGGTTCTCCTTCTTGTATTTTAGGGCCGGTTGTTTGGGATGCGACGAATCTATTGCCCGATAACCAGTTTCCTGGTGTTGTTCTTAAAGCTCTATTCGGCTATCGCGCAAAGCTTTATCTCGCCCAAGCTGCTGGTTATATTTTGTTTCTAGTTACCGCCGGCACCCTTTATTTCCAAAGTATTGCAGGGCGATCAATTTTCTCCTCGAAACATCTCCCATCTGTTGAAAATTCTGTGAGTTCTGAACCCAAATAAAGAGTCAATTAAATATATTTTTACCTATAAAAATGAGTGGGAATCGAGCAGAATTTGGGGATTAGAGGATTTAAGACTATTTAAACTGTCAGGAAAAATTGATATTACAAAGGTTTTCTGTGCTTTTTCTAGATGACCTCGGTTAATTACAAATTTTGTTATCTACCAAAAGATAGATGAGAGGGAAATCCTCTTGAATTAAGCGATTGTTTACTCAGCAGTTTAGTATTCGGCATTTACGACTTAATATAATTGGCAATGCCGGCTAAGTAAATATTATGCATTAATATTATTCATTATTTGCATAACAGATTGCAACAAATAGACAGCTACTTTACGATCAACCTACCCGCACAACGCTCAGGCGATTAAAAATCGAGGTTGTGTCAATAAAGTCCGCGAAAAAGGGACTTTAAAATGGAAACTCGCGTGACAGGCAAAACGCTTGTGGTGGGCGAGGTTCATTGATGTGCGAGTGAGACTCGCCGCTTTCAGTCGTCACAAGAAATCAGATCGACATTCTTGGCAGCAACGTCGCTTAAATGTCTGATTTGTCAGGAAACGTGAACAAACGGAGTTGACTCATGATTGATATGTATAAACCGGGTGCCCTTCAACAGACTTTATCAGCAATGTCGCATCAGGAGCTGCTAGATTTGGTCTTGAAATTGTCCAGCGACAGCCCAGATTTTAGTCGCGCCCTGCTGGCGAATATTCGCTACGCGCCGAAGCCAGGAAAAACTGAACAAGTGCGGCAACTAAAGCAGCAAATCTCTAATTTTTTTGCGGCGTTTCCAACTCGATATGCTTATTTAGATCCGGAATATGATGAGGATGAAAGCTATCCCGAACTCGATCCAATGATTGAAGCCGCAAAAATGTTGCCTTCAAATGAGCGGCTAGAAGTTTTGTGGCATCTTGTCCTTTGTGGCAAGCAGATGTTTGAACATGAAAATCTGCCGGTGGGGACGCAGCAAATTGAAGCGGCGATTAACTTTTATGCAGAAGCAGTCAGACAAAGCGCTTTATCTCATCAGGAAAAGCAGCCTTATTTTGATGCATTAGTAAATGCTCTCACCTGGCGGATGTCCGGTTATGGAGAGGTGAGTGATGCCCTTGAAAAGGCAATTTCAACCCTCTGTGCCGGCACCCAAGATTATCAGTATTTGCTCACTCGATTAGAAACCAGTGATTATTCTAGAGCAAATGAGTTAAGTGCCGGTTATTACTTGAAATTAGGCGATCAAGAAAATTATCTGCGGATTCGCCAAGCCAATTTAAAAACAGAAGCTCACTATCTGGAACTGGCTAACTACTGGCTGCAAAAACAAAACAAGCAAAAATACATTGCTACCTTAGAGCTTGGTGCATCCTTTTTACTTCAACAACGTCGGGAACCAAGATATAGTTTTGATTTCTTATTCTTAGGCTCGTCAGTAAAGCCCAGCGAACTGTTACGGACTTTAGCCGATTACTACACACTTAAATACGACTACGAAAACCTCTGCCGCATTTTGATAGCAACCGCAGAATATAGCGGGGTTAATCTGGACTTGTACGAACAAGTTAAAACCGCTGCTTCCGCAAATCAGTGGCAAGAATTACAGCCGCAACTGCTAGAATTTGCAAAGCGAAATCCTGAAATTTTGGCGCAAATTTATTTATTTGAAAGTGATTGGGAAGCCGCGATTCAACTGGCACACCGGCATCTTCATGCTGAACGATTGCAGGTTTTAGTTGCCGAAGGAGTTAAAGAACATTATCCCCAAGCATCCCTAAAGATTTACGAGCAGCTAGTGCAGCATTATATTGGCTTGCAAAGCCGCGAACACTATCGCACGGCTGCCCGTCATGCCGGCGCGATCAAATCGATTTATCAAGACATTTTGAAAGCGCCAGAAAACGGGCGAAATTATATTAACGCTATTTGCCAACGTTATCCCCGCTATCGAGCATTACAAAATGAATTTCGCCGGCTGTAAACTACTAGAGACAAAGCATAGGGCACTAGGACTCCCCATGCCCTATGCCCCATGCCCCTACCTTTAGGTTGGCGCAGCCTTGCCCCTAATAATGACTTCCCGTTTTGCGCTGCTGCACCGCTGTCATGCCGGTAGCTTGCTGCACATGACCATTTTCAACCACTGCATAAACCAGCCAGTGATCTCCACATTCCATGCGATTGTCTACGGTGCATTCTAAATAAGCAAGAGCGCCGTCTAAAACAGGACAACCGTTGTTAGCTTCTTTTGTTTCCAAGCCGGCAAATCGATCTTCTCCTGGTGCGAAAGACTTCATAAAATGCTTTCGCAATTGCTTACCTTCAGCCAAGATATTTAAAACAAACTTATCTCCCTTGTGCATCAAAGATTCAATCGCGCGATCTTTAGCAACCGCAACCGTTAAACCAGGGGGATTAAATGTTGCTTGAGACACCCAAGAAGCCAGCATCCCACTTGTTACTTCTCCCCGCTTGGCTGCCACCACACAAAGCGATCCCACAAGACGACCGACTGCTTGTGCGGTACGATCCGATTGGGCGGCGTTTACCGATTGTTTTGGTGCGCGAAGTTTTTGGGATTTTATCAATGCTTGAGCGAAATCTGTTCCCGCTTCTTCGCATTGTTGTAAAGTAACATCGGTGGGTTTAAATTTCACCCGAATTGGTTCAAAACCGAGCTTATAACCGGCATCTTGTAATTTGCTTTCTAACAAATCAATCGCTTCGCCACTCCAACCGTAGGAACCAAAAACGCCGGCTAATTTCGTCTTCGTTGCGTTAGAAAGCACAACTCCCAAAGCGGTTTGAATTTGAGTTGGGGCATGACCCCCAAGTGTGGGAGAACCGATAATAAATCCAGCACATTTTTCTATTGCTTCTTGGATTTCCGCCGGCTCAACTGCTTCGCAATTAATTAATTCTACGCCCACGCCTGCTTTGGTGATGCCCTTTGCAATTGCTTGCGCTAAAGTTGCGGTATTGCCATAAGCGGAAGCATAAAGCAGAGCAACTGTCAAGTCTGTAGATTTTTGATCTTGACTCCACTGCCGGTAAAGATGGGTGAGTTCAGTTAATCCATAGCGCACCAAAGGGCCATGAGAAGGCGCGTAAAATTGCACCGGCAAATCTGCAATTTTATCTAAAGCACTTTCTACCTGACGCGCCTGTGCGGCGTGGAGACAGTCGAAATAAAAGCGCCGGTCTTCACTGTATATTTTCCACCCTTCATCAAACACCTGATCGCCGCAAACGTGCGCCCCAAAAAACTTATCTGTGTAGAGAATTTGCGTTTTTGGGTCGTAAGTACACAGTCCATCAGGCCAACGCGGACTCGGAGTAGGAATAAATTTTAACTCATGCCCTTTTCCTAAATCTAAAGTTTCTTCCCCCCGCACAACCGTGATATTCAAAGTTTGATCCGGCAAAGCAGCACGCAAAGCGATCGCAGCGGGATTTGAGCAAACAAATGTAATTTGAGGGGCTAATTTTAACAAAGCTGTCAGCGTCGCACCCCGGTTCGGATTGACGTGTCCTAAAATTACATAATCTAGCTTTTTCAGATCAAAACGCTGCTGCAATGCCGCTAAATAAATTTCAGTAAACGATTCACCAGGCGGGTCAATCAAAGCAGTTTTTTCCGCTTCAATTAAGAAAGAATTCGCCGTTGTTCCTCGTTGAAGTGAATATTCAACTTCAAATTTAAGTCTTTCCCAGGTACGCGAACGCAGCACTCTGGTATCTTCGCCGGTTGCGAGAACTTGAACATCACGAGGTTTTGCGGGTGTCATAGATGAAGTTGGGTAAGTGTATTTAAAGGCTAAAACCGCAAAGGTTCGCAAAGGCTAATATTTCTCGGATAAAGATCGATTCCCCTAGCCCCCTTATTAAAGGGGGTTGGGGGGATCTCCATTGGCTGAATATCACTGACTAATTGGCGGCAACCTTTGTGTTCCTTTGGGTTGCAGAAAGTTAGTAGTGATTGCCAACTTTCCGGTGGTGAACTGCCGGCAACGCATCAGGATTGGAAACACGACCCGCGTCAATTGTTGCGTAAACAATCCAGTGATCTGAACACTCCATGCGGCTAGCAACTTGGCATTCCAGATAGGCGACAGCGTCAGTTAAAATTGGGCAACCATTGCTAGCCGGCTGAGTATTCACGCCGGCAAACCGATCAGCACCAGGCGGAAATCGCTTGAGAAAATGTTTCATCAGCGCTTGGTAATTGCCTTCTTCCAGTACGTTAAGAACGAAGCGATCACCGACGTGCATTAACGCTTCAATTGCCCGATCCTTAGCAACAGCAATCGTTAAACCGAAAGGCTTGAAACTTGCTTGAGCAACCCAGGATGCTAACATAGCACTGCTGGCATCCCCTTTTTTAGCAGTGATAATGTAAAGCCCGCCGCTGATGCGTCCCAGGGCTTTATCAAGTTCATTATCGAGGGACTTCATCTGCTTGATAGCTTTATCGCGAGTGAGCCACTGTCCCAAGTCAGTGCCGGCTTCATCGCACAGTTTGTAAGTCCCTTCAGTTGGCATTTCTTTAATTAGAATGTTGGGAAATGCTTCTTTTAAACCCAACTCCAAGAACTTACTCCGCAGGGGATAAATCGATACATCATCCCCACCGCCAGATTCAAACAAACCGATGCTTTGCTTATTAGTAACGGCTGCCAAAATAGTGCTAATCGCAGCTTCGGCAGTGGTAGCACCAAAGCCACTGGTTGGGGGTGCGCCGATCACGATACCGGCTGCCTGACTGACGAGTTCCCTGGCTTCTTGAGGTTCGGCAAATTTGAGATCCATCATTTCCACCGCAACGCCGGTTTTGGTAATCCCGTAGGCGATCGCTTGGCTGAGGCGATCACTATAGCCGTAATCTGAGAAGTAAAAGACGGCAACCGTGGTTTCTGCTTTGGCTTGCGCTTGACTCCACTGCCGGTAACGTCCGGTGAGTTCTACTAAATTATGACGCAGCAGAGGGCCGTGGCCGGTGGCAATTGTGGTAATTTCTCCCAAGTCTGCCATGCGCTTCATCGCACCTAAGACAGAACGGGCATTAGGAGCCATTAAACACTCGTAGTAAAAGTGATAATCTTCTTCAATGGCTGCTAAATCTTCGTCAAAGGTTTTATCGGAGCAATAGTGCATCCCAAAGGCATCGCAGGTGAAGAGAACCTGGGTTTTATGATCGTAGGTGAAAATTGTATCTGGCCAATGCAGGTTAGGGGCTGATACGAATTCCAAAACGTGCCCGTTGCCTAAATCGAGTTTGTCGCCATTTTTTACAATTTGGCGTTGAAATGGCCGGTGAACTAAATCTTCTAAAAACTGTATCGCAACTTTTGCGCCAACCACGGTGGCTTGCGGTGCCAGTTGCAAGACATCTTTAACTAAACCACTATGGTCTGGCTCGGTGTGGCTGATAATCAAATAATCAATTTCAGCGGGTTCTATGATGCCGTGCAGGGTGTCTAGATACAGCTGGCGGAATTTCTCGTGGGATGTGTCTACTAAGGCTGTTTTCTCACCCCGAATTAAGTAGGAGTTATAGGTTGTACCGTTTTGCAGTCCAAATTCTATGTCAAAACGATCGCGATCCCAGTCTAGTGAGCGTATCGTTGTTGTGTCCTGGGAAATTTCGCCGGTTTCTATCGTCAGTCTGCGTTGGACTCGGTCGGTGAGCACTACCATCAGTGGCCTCCTTTTGCGCGACCCATTTTTACTTCATTTCACATATTGTTACACGTTCTAATTATGAAGATTTATTAAAAAACCTATGAGTCGGTTAAGAATCCTAAAAGTGGGCATGGGGCATGGGGCATGGGGCATAGGGCATGGGGCATGGGGAATGGGGGATTTCACCCACTCATCCCATGCCCCTAGTTGATTTGGGGCTAGATTAGAGCGAAATCACTTGCAGTAATTAAGTTAGATTGCACACCGGCTAGGGTAGCGAGAAGTTCATCACCGGCACGAATTAAAGTGGCGTTATTACCCTCCGTAATAATGAGATTCTCGAAGGTTAAACCGGCACTTAAACCCAGTAAATCTTCCCCATCGAAGAAATCAGTAATCGTATCACTGCCGGCACCCGATTTCAGAACAAAAAGATCACTGCCGGCACCGCCAGTCAGAATATCGTTGCCCATATCTCCGTTGAGAATATCATCCCCACTACCGCCCGTCAGTGTGTCATCATCTTTGCCGCCGTGGAGGGTATCATTGCCATCGCCGCCATCCAAAAGATCCGCACCCGCGTTGCCGTAGAGTGCATCATTGCCGGCATCCCCGCTCAGGGTATCATCGCCGGTATTGCCAATGAGGGTATCATCGTCTTTGCCGCCGCTCTGGGTATCATTCCCATTACCGCCATCAAGGAGATCATCGCCAGCGTTGCCGTTGAGGTAGTCGTTGCCATCACCGCCAACTATCGTATCGTTGCCGAGATCCCCAAGCAGCAGATCCGCGCCTAGGTTTCCAATAATGAGATCGTTATCTTTGCCGCCATTGATGGTGTCATCACCATTACCCCCATCGAGGGTGTCATTATTAGCATTGCCATTGATATAGTCATTGCCTAAGCCGCCATTAACCGTGTCTTTCTCCTGTTCACCAAGTAGGAAGTCATCTCCATCTTGTCCTAAGACAATATCACTATCTTTACCGGCAAAGATTATGTCAATATCATTGCCACCATCAAGATAGTCAGCGCCGGCATTTCCAAATAGAATATCAATTCCGTCACCGCCGATGAGATTGTCATTAGCGCCACTGCCGAACAGCCAATCACTGCCGGCAAAGCCATCAATTGCTTCGGCTGTATTTGTGCCGGTGATTGTATCGTCTGATTCGCCGCCATTAAGCGTTGATTCAACTTCATTGACATTGGGAATGATGGGGATGCCAAGTGCAAGATTTCCTAGATCCGCAATGCCGGGTGTTGCGGTGGGTGCCGGTGTTGGTGTTGGGTTAGGTGTAGGAGTGGTTGTTGGGTTAGGTGCCGGTGCCGGCGTTGGGTTGGGAGTTGGTGCCGGCGCGGGGTTAGGTGTGGGTGCCGGCGTTGGGTTGGGAGTTGGTGCCGGCGTTGGTGTTGGATTAGGTGTAGGAGTGGGTGTGGGATCACTCACCGCCAAGTTAAAGCGCTCACTATTACTGGCACCGGCAGTATCAGATGCCGTCAGCAAAATATCAAACGTCGCTGCCGTCCCTTCTTCTGGTGTGCCGGATATCGTGCGTGTTTGGGGATCGAAACTTAACCATGCTGGTAAGGGACTGCCATCTGCTAGCGTCAACGTATAAGTCAGCGCATTACCATCAGCATCAACAAACGTATTTTCCGCGAAGGTATAGCTAAAAAGTGTTCCCGCCGTTGCCTGAGTATCTGAAATTGGGGTTGATACTGTTGGGGCAGTATTCGGCGTTGCGTTAACGGTTAAAGTAAACACATCGCTGGCCGTTGCCGCTGCGTCTGATGCGGTTACTTTAATATTAATTGCGCCTAAATCATTGGGTACCGGCTTTCCTGAAAATGTGCGCGTTGTTGAGTTAAAGGTTAACCACCTTGGCAAAGCACCGCCATTTTCCAAACTTGCACTGTAAGTAGTGTCGCCATCAACCTCGATGAAAGTATTCTGAGGAACGGTAAAATTAAAGTCGGCATTTTGCACCGCACTTTGGTCGTTAATGACTGTTGATAACGTTAGCAGATCGTTAACGGCTGTGATATTCAAGCTAACCGTGTAACCTGTCGTTGTATAAGCCGATTCATCTGAACCATTCCAGTTAAAGGCAGCAATTCCATTGAAATTGGCATTCGGCGTAAAGATCAGGTTATTGAGTTCGGCAACTGCAATTTCTTGATTAACGGTTACAGCATTGCCGGCTAACGTTAGAGTGCCATTTTGAGGCAGCGAGGTGAGCTGAATTTTGGCTAAATTCTCCCCCTCTATTTCATCAAAGGTGCTGCTGAAGTCAGTGGCAGAAAATTCAAGATTCGTGTCTTCATCGCCTTGTTTAACCACTGTATTAACAGTGATGAGACCGAAAACGTCCTCGTTATCTGCTGAGATGCCAGAGGTTGTGGGGTCGGTGTTGGCGTTGTTGGCTGCATCATTGCCGCTGAAGTTGGGGAGTTCACCTACGACATTGACGGTGGGAAGGCTAGAAGGCATCCCCTGGTTGTTGCCGTTGGGGTTAGTTGTGGAGTGCAGAGCAAAAATAGCTCCACCTTTCCCTTGGCCGGGGTTCGCGCCGGTGCCGCCGGTGGCGGTGTTGTTGGTGAAGGTTGTGTCGTTGAGGTTTAAGGTGCCGGTGCGAATAAAGATCGCTCCCCCGAAGCCGGCACCACCCCCTCCACCGCCGCCTTCGGTTCCAGGATAGATGATTGTGCGGTGAGATCTGGATGGAATGCCGCCAATACCGCCGTCGCCGCCGCCGAAGCCGCCACTGCCTGGAGAGCCGAGGGTAAGGCCGCCGCCACCGCCGCCACCGCCAAAGCCGCCACTGCCGCCACTGCCGCCACTGCCTGGAGAGCCTGCAGAGCCTGGGATAACGCCGCTGCTGCCGCCAAAGCCTCCGCCGCCGCCATCGCCGCCGCCGCCGCCAAAGCCGCCGCCATTGCCGCCATTGCCGCCATCGCCGCCGTTACCGCCAAGGCTACGGCCACTGCCGCCGCCGCCGCCGCCATCGCCGCCAATCCCTCCGCCAGCAAACAAGCCGCCACTGCCACCAGGGCCACCATTGCTGCCATCGCCGCCAAAGCCATTGACGCCATCGCCGCCATGGCTGCCATTGCTGCCGGCGCTGCCGTTGCTGCCGCCGGTGCCGCCGAAGAACCCGCCACTGCCGCCGCCCTCATTGCTGCCATCGCCGCCAAAGCCGCCGCCGCCATAGTCAATATCGTTCTTGTTCTCACCGCCATTGCCGCCGAGTGCAGAGTTGTTGGCGAAGCTGACATTAGTGAGCGTTACCGTTCCGTCATAAATGAAGAGTCCGCCCCCCATACCAGCAGCACCCCCGCCGCCATTTCCGGCTTGCGCTCGGCCCCCTATAACACTCATGTTTGAGAAACTGACAACCCCCGACCTCACAAAGAAGGGGCGAACGTCACCGGCATCATTAATCCCGTTATTAATGGCATCGCCGCTAACGGTGCAACGATTGCCAATAATGTTGATATTGCTGTCAATTGCGATTTGCGAATTGGCCGTGAGTCTGACATTGTTGTACAGGGTAATTGTGTCATCCCCTGCCGTGTTATTTGCTTGCAAAATCGCCCAGCTTAAGGTGCCAACCGTGTTGCCAGTTCCGTCGTCGGTCTCAACTGTGACATCAAAGTCTGTTGCTAAGTTAATCACATCAACGGCTAGATTAACTGTTGCACCGGCAATGGCATAATCCATGCCATCAAACCCATTCCACCCAAAGCTGATAATGCCTGAGAAATCGGCATTGGGTGTGAAGGCAAGATTCCCTAAAGCAGACGTCTCAATTTCTTGATTTGCCGTGACAGCTACCCCATTTAATGTCAGACTGCCATTGGCTGGAAGTGAGGTGATTTTAATTTTGCCCAGAGGTTGGTTATCTGAATCCGCAAAGGCGCTTTCAAAGTCGGTTGCCGAAAAAGTAATGACGGTGCCTGCACTTCCTGTTTTTCTGATTGTACTAACAATCGGCAACTCATTTGTCGCGTTCATCACCCCGTAAACGTCCTTGTTATCTAGCGCGACGCCAGGGATCGTGGGTTTAACATTGGCAGTGTCGGCGTGGTTGGCGGCATCATTACCGCTAAAGTTGGGCAGTCCATCTACTGCCGTGACGATAGGGAGGCTAGACGGCATCCCCTGGTTGTTGCCGTTGGTGTTGGTGGTGGACTGCATGGCAAAAATGGCCCCACCTTTACCTTGGCCAGGGGTTGCCCATCTGCCGGCGATGGCACTGTTGCTGGTGTCGCCTTCACCCCCGATGGCACTGTTGTTGTTGAAGGTTGTGCCTTTGAGGTTTAATGTGCCGGTGCGAATAAAGATCGCTCCCCCCAAGCCGGCTCCGCCCCCGCGAGTGCCGCCGGGCAGGTACCTGTAGTAACCGCCATTGCCGCCGAAGTTGCCTCCTTCGCCGCGATCACCGCCGCCGCCGCCATAGCCGCCATTGCCGCCGTCGCGACCGCCGCCGCCGCCGAACCCGCCGCCGCCGAACCCGCCGCCATTGCCGCCCCTGCCGAACCCGCTGCCGAACCCGCCATAGTTGCCATTACCGCCGTAGCCGCCCTCTGGGTTGAAGAAGTCATTGCTAGGGGAGCTAAAAAGACTACCGCCGGTGAAGACGCCGCCATGTCCAAACATCCCGCCACCACCGCCCGTGTTGCTCCCAGAGCCGCCTATAGCCGCGTTGCCAGTGAAGGCAACGTTATTAAGGCTGACACTGCCGGCATAGATGAACAAACCGCCCCCTATGCCGGCACCACCGCCACTGCCACTTCCCCCTTGTGCCCGTCCGCCGGAGATGCTCAAGTTAGAAAAGTTGACTTCCCCCGACTTGATGAAGAAGGGGCGCACATCACCGGCATCATTGGTGTTGTTGCCGTTCACATCCCCACTAACGGTGAAATTATTGCCAATAATGTCGATATTGCTGTTAATTAGTGTCAGGGGAACTGCGGTAAATCGGACGTTGGTTTGCAGGGTAATTGTGTCATCCCCTGCCGTGTTATTCGCTTGCAAAATTGCCCAGCTCAACGTGCCGGCGGTGTTGCCGGTTCCGTCGTCAGTCGCAACCGTGACATCAAAGTTTGCCAGGACATACTCGTAATCTTCAATCGCTTCGGCAGAGAAGGGAGTTGCCGTTTCAATGCTGCCGGACGTGATTTCTAAATCCCAATCTCCCCCAAGTGCGCTGCTGCCGGTTTTGTTATTAGAGGCGGCAATATCTGCGCCGGTGATTTCGCTCAGACGTGCAATAAAAGACGGGTCTGCCGCTACATCGCACCCATACAATAAAATGTCGGCAGTTTCACCCAAATTCATTCGCCACTGCTGCAATAAATTTGAATAGCTTTCTAAGTTGTTAAGGTTGAGTTGGGTTGCTCCGAGTTTTAAACTGCCCGGACTCCCGTGTGAAATAATATGAACCGCGCTTAGATTGTCAGTGCCGGTGATAATTTCGTTAACTTGCTCGATGCCATCTTGCGTTTCATCAAGGATGACTACTTGTGTACTTGCGGCAATGCCGGTGAGCAGTTGTTGATAATTTTTAACGGTTGGATCGACAATAATGATTTGCGGCTGTTCCAGGTTGGTTTCGGTATTCATAGTATTGGCTCTTTTCCTTAGAGTTAATTGACTTCCTGCGATGCTTTGCTGTATTAAAAATGGTTTAACTTCATAGGCGTTAAATTAACTTGTTTCCTAGCTCAAAAACGGTTCCTCTGGAGGTAAAAATCCGAATTTTTATCTACTCTACAAAGCTTTTACAAACTTAATCCGTCTGTGGATTGAGGTTTAGGGATTTTGGGGTGCATTTGCTTTGGGTTTGGCTACAATAAGATTGGCTTTGCTATAGCTCGGTTCTGCCCAAAATGACAGGTTGTTAAATCGCTCAAATAAGTCAGGCGGTAAAATGGTCTGTCTCGGCTGAAATTCAACTTTTTTACGGATACTGTGCAGCCCTCGTGTTTTAAGTTTGTCATCAAATTCTGCTGCCTCATACTCGACGTTTTCATAATCATGTCCAAAATTTTCTTCCCTAATAAATTGATAAATCAAGGCAATTGTTTTATCGGGTCTTTGAGTAAATAGCTCGTAATCAATCAACAGCAGCCGGTGCGAATGTTCGCTATAAAATGCTTCTTTTAGGGCAGTATAAGCAAAACCTACCAATCTGCCACCTTGAGTTAAGGCTTCAGTTCTGCTATAAACGGTTGCCCGTTCTGTTGCGTTGCAAAATAACCCAGAAACATCAAAGGCATTTTGGCGAATTAATCGCTCAATGCTGTCCATTACCCAAGCAATATTTCTGACGCAGCAAATAATTTTCGCATCGGGAAATAATTCCGCAATTAAGCTTAATTTCGCGCACCAAAGTCGGTTGGTATCAAAAATAACATTTTTATCAGCTTGGGGTTGGTAGTAAGCTGAAAAAATGCTTAATATTAAGGCTTGTTTTTGTTCGGGCGAGATAAAAACCGAATATTCATTGTTTTCACTCATGGCTTCCAGCATTCGCTCAACTAATGCCCCGACGGGAGAAGTCATACCGGCGTAAAACCGGGGATTTTGTCGCAAAATTGCAGAGAGTAATGTGGAACCCGAACGCGGTAGTCCAGAAATAAAGTGAATTTTATTAAGCATAGTATAAAACAAAAAAGAGCAACTTTAACACGGCCTTATCAATCGCCAGAATAAAGTTTACAAAACTTTATTCACCAGCAAAATTAAGTGTTAAGAATGAGCAACGATTGCCCACCATGCGATTTAGGTGATCAGCTCAAGGCGTTCTGCTATGGCAAAAAGCCTTAATAGCCAGGTGAATATCCGCTCAAATTCAGATAACTATCCGTTTGATTTCATCAAGTAAAAATAGCCCGGTGGATTGATAAGTAGTGAGGCAAGGCTAATTTTCTGGGAGCGCAACCCGCCTTGAAAATGACGGAAACAAGTAATTTTCAAGGCTAGAGAGGATTATGAAGCTGAGTTCGGTTCTGTAGCATTGAAAGAATTTCCAGAAGACGTGGCACGATTTTGACACGCCTGCAATTTCTACTCTAACTAATAAAAATCTGTTTGTGTAAAGGTAATTATTATTATTAAATAAAATAAATATAAGTTAAAGTTTGTGCTTTTTGTTCTGTTGTAAAGCCGGCACTCAATATTATAGGGTGCGTGGCTCACACACCCTACTCCACTTGTAGGAGCAAACTTCTCAGGCACAACCGTCTTATGCCTTTTGCCTTACATCTGAGCAAGGCAGAGGAAATGTGCAACTACAGTTGAACAAAATCATTGACAGTGATCAAGCCGGGTTGCAATCCATTTAGCGTGGCTAACAATTCATCACCGGCACTAATTAAAGTGGCATTATTACCAGCAATAATCGTGAGATTCTCGAAAGTTAAACCGGCACTTAAACCCAGCAAATCTTCACCATCTATAAAATCGGTAATCGTATCGCTGCCGGCACCAGATTTCAGAACAAAAAGATCACTGCCGGCACCGCCGATTAAGGTGTCATTGCCCATATCTCCGTTGAGAATATCATTGCCATTGCCGCCAGTCAGCGTGTCATCATCTTTACCTCCATGCAGACTGTCATTCCCCTCACCCCCATTGAGGTTATCGCTGCCGGCATTACCAAACAGCAAATCATTCCCTTCATTGCCGGCAAGGTTATCACTCCCCATATCGCCGCAAACAATATCATCGCCGGTGTTGCCTGAAAGGATATCCGAGTCTTTGCCGCCGTGAAGGCTGTCATTACCTTCACCCCCATCAAGGGTGTCATCTCCTTGGTTGCCATTGAGGTAATCATCTGCATCACCCCCATTGAGGCTGTCATTGCCAAGGTTGCCTAATAGCTGATCCTTGCCACCACTTCCTAAAAGCGTGTCATTATTTTTGCCACCGTAAAGCGTATCATCGCCGGCATTGCCATCGATGAAGTCATCTCCTTGATTGCCGAATAGCAAGTCATTGCCATCATTACCAACGATGCTGTCATTGCCTTGTTTGGCACTAATCGCATCATCACCACTGGTGCCAGTTAGCGTATCATCGCCATCACTGCCAAAGGTTTGATCAAAAGAGGTGTTGACGAGATCGGTAGTGCCGATGATAACTGGAACACCGTTATTACCGCCGTTGTTATTACCGCCGTTATTGCCGTTATTATTACCACCGTCGTTATCATCAATGGGGATGCCTTGAATTTGAGCATCTAATGCAGCGCCGGTATCTTCTGCAACCACTTGTGAAATTTCTTTCGTGCCGGCACCGGCTTCTCTAATATCCTTCACCACTTCATCCAGCGTTACCTTTTGCACACGAGCAATTTCTTCATCAACTGACTCACCTGTGCTATTCGCAACTGCCTTGTCAATCGCTTGATTACTCTGTGCCATCACTTCAGCAACTGAGGCGATGAATTGTGTATCTACAATCGGGTTAAGATTGGCATCTGTTTGTTTGACGTTTGTTACAGCTTGCTGAATCAGTGTCGCCAACTGCTCGGCTGAACTTAAATCTAAGGTGGTGCCGGCTTTTATTTGAGTGGTGAAAGCCGCCACAACCGCTTTCATGATTGCAGAATTCTCTGCACTCGAAGCGCCATCAATTAAGGCATTTGTTTGGGTAATGACGTTTTGCACCTGCGTCATTGCTACCAAAACTTCCACCCCACCGGCTTGATTATTGTTGGTGGCAAGAATTGGATCAAAGGAGGTTAAGTCAATATCAGAGGGGACAGAAAGCGCTGTAAGAACTTGAGTATTCGCCTCATCCGGCTCAATTCCTTGCTCTATTAAATCTTGAATGAGAGTGGTTAAGAGCGTGATGACTGTAGCAGAAGCCGGTGCAGTTAGAGGCGTTTCTAATGGCAAGCCGGTGGCTGTATCTGTGCCGCCGAATGCTCCGAGCCGGCCTTCCTCTGGGTCAATTTCACCATTATTGTTCGTGTCGAAAGTCTCGAAGGGAATATCGAGATTAAATTCGCCATTGGTATTAGTTGTTGCCGATGGCTCATTGGCATCAACGATGCCATTGGTGTTTGCATCTAAGACGACTGTTGCTCCCGAAATGTAATTATCAATCACCCAGCCACTTGTGTACGATTGCGACTTCCTAATCTCAAATCTATGATTAGCACTGGCTCCCCAAGGGTCAGTTGCTGTTAAATTTACAAAGAAGCTGTTCCATTGAGTGGGAGGAGTCCCCGTCAAAGTAATTGAATTTTCCTGACTGTTGAAATCAAAATTCAGCCAACTGCTGTTTGGACTGCTTTTTATACTACCCCCGTTAGCTAAAGTTAGATTGTAGGTGAGAAGGTCACCATCTGGATCAGTGAATACGTTTTTGATTGGGATTCCGCTGGAGCGGTAACTGCGGTTAAGGTCAATAATTTGCTGTGGCGCATCATTAACAGGTTTGATATTCAAATTGACCGTGTTGCCTGTTGCCGCATAAGCCGTGCCATCTGAACCATTCCAGTTAAAGCTAACTGTTCCATTAGAATTGGTAGTCGGCGTAAAGGTCAGGTTATTGATCGCGGCCACTGCAATTTCTTGATTAACGGTTACGCGATTGCCGGCTAAATTCAGGGTGCCATTTTGAGGCAGAGAAGTTAGCTTAATTTTCGCTAAGCTATCGCCATCTAAATCCCCAAAGGCACCCGTAAAATCAGTTGCAGAAAATCCAATGTTCGTGTCTTCATTACCTTGTTTCACCACCGTATTGACAATCGGCAGGTTATTAACATTATTGACAGTGATGTTAACACTCGCGGCAGCCGTTGCGTAGGCGATGCCATCAAATGCATTCCAAGTAAAGCCGGTTGTGCCGTCGAAGTTGGCATTGGGGGAAAAGACAAGATTTCCTAAAGCTGCCGCCTCAATTTCTTGATTGGCTGTGACAGAGACGCCGCTAAGCTTGAGGGTTCCGTTAGTGGGAAGTGAAGTAATTTTGACTTTGGATAACGGGTTGCCATCCGCATCGCTAAACTGACCCGTAAAGTCAGCGGCGGTAAAGGCAATGTCAGCATTTTCATTACCGGCTTTACTGATATTTCCTAAAGTTGGCGCAGTGTTAATCACATCAACCGCTAGGCTAACATTTGCGCCGGCAGCCGCATAAGCCGTGCCATCAAAGCCATTCCAACCAAAAGTGATAACCCCAGAGAAATCGGCATCCGGTGTAAAGGCAAGGTTTGCTAAAGCAGCCGGCTCAATTTCTTGATTGGCCGTAACAGCCACCCCGTTTAACGTCAGACTTCCATTGTCAGGAAGTGAGGGAATTTTAATTTTGCTGAGAGCATCATTATCTAAATCGCCAAAAGCACTTTGAAAGTCGGTTGCCGTAAAAGTAATTGCCGTGCCGGCACTTCCGATTTTGCTAATTGTACTGACAACCGGCAAGTCATTAATGGGATTGACAATTAAGTTGATTTCTGCATTGCTCGCAGAGTAACTCGTGCCATCAAAACCATTCCAGCCAAAGCTAACATTGCCGTTAAAATTGGCATTGGGAGTGAAACTTAAACCACCTAAAGCTGCTACAGCGATTTCTTGATTTGGAGCAACAGAAACACCATTTAACCTTAGGTTTCCGTTAGTCGGCAAAGCAGTAATTTTTATTTTTGTCAGGCTATCGCCATCAGCATCTGAAAAGGCATTCGTAAAATCAGCAGCCGTAAAGGTAATGGCGGTGTCTTCATTACCAGATTTGCTGATATTACTGACAATCGGCACATCGTTAACAGCATTGATAGTGAGGCTAACACTCGCACCGGCAACTGCATAAGTTGTGCCATCAAACCCGTTCCAGTTAAAGCTTGTGCTGCCGTTGAAATTAGCAGATGGGGTGAAAGAAAGATTGGCTAAAGAAGCCAAGTTAATTTCTTGATTGGCTGTGACAGCAACGCCATTTAAGGTGAGGGTGCCATTGGTTGGCAATGTGGTAATTTTAATTTTTGTTAGGCTGTTGGCGTCAGCATCTGAAAATGCACTGATGAAGTCAGAAGCATTCAAGGAAATAAGGGTGTCTTCATTGGCAGCTTTGCTAATATTGCTGACGGTGGGTGCGTCATTAACAGGTGCAATATTGAGGTTGACTTGGGCGCTGCTCGTTGCGTAGGTGGTGCCATCAAAGCCATTCCAGCCGAAGCTAACATTGCCGTTAAAATTGGCGCTGGGAGTGAAGGCTAAACCGCCTAACGCTGAGCCAGCGATTTCTTGATTGGCAGCGACAGAAACACCGTTTAATGTGAGGGTTCCGTTAGTTGGTAAAGCCGTAATTTTAATTTTCGTCAGCCTGTCGCCGTTAGCATCACTAAAGGCGTTGGTAAAATCAGCAGCCGTAAAGGTAATGGCGGTGTCTTCGCTGCCGGGTTTGTTGATATTGGTTAAGGTGGGGGGTTGGTTGGCGTCGGTGATATTGACGGTGACGGGATTAATTGCGAGTGTGGTGGGATATTCACTAGCGGTACTATAACGGATGCTGTGTGTGATGGTGTCGGTATGGTTACCTTCTACGACGTTATCATTAATGGCTCGTACGGTAATTGTTTGAGGACTGGTATTGGTGCGCGTGAAGGTGGCACTGTTGACAAACGTAATCCCATCTGTGCTGATTTGGGTTTGGCTGTTAGCAACGGCAGTAATATCAACGATACCGGAAGGGATAGTATTTAAAGCAATGGTGTAACTATCGGTTGCACCCCCTTCAGCAACTGAAGTGCTGCCATTTGATTGAACAATGGTAACGCCGGCAATGTCATTGTCAGTGTTGCTGGCATTAACAGAGGGGAAGGTTAAGGCGCTGTAGTTGGTATCACTGCTGGAAACGGTGCCGTTAATTTGATAGGCGACATTGCCATCAGCAACATTATCATTAACGGCAGTGAGGGTAATAGTTTGAGGGGTATTCCAGTTGGTGGAATTGAATATTACGGATGGAGTGACTGCGCCTTCTGCGGTTTTGCTGCTGCTTAAAGCCAGGGTGACATCAGATGTGGGTTGAGTATTTAACCGAATCGTAAAACTTGCGGTTCCCCCGGCTTCAGTGGTGTTGAGCGTGACACCGGCAGGAGTAATCGTAAAACCTGCTGTGTCGTCATTGGTAATCGTCGTCGAGACGGGAGTCGTGATGGGAACGGTTGCTTGAACACCGGCAGGAGTGGTGCTAGGAGTTAGAGAAACTTGAATCGTTTCGTTGGTTTCACTAACCACATCACCGGCAACATTCAGGGTGATGGTAGCAGAGGTTGCACCGGCAGCAAAGTTAACCGTATTGGCAGTATTGGTGATGCCGGTGCCGGCAACGGCTGCGAGGGTGTAATCTGTGTTGTTTGTAGCGGTTCCGTCAAAGCTCAGATCGACGCTGCTAGCAACATTGGTGCGTCCGCTGCGGGTGATGGTATAGGTGATGGGAGTCGTGCCGGTGTTGCCTTCGGTAACGGTGGCGTTGTTGGCAGTAATGGCGTAGTTGATGACATTGTTGGCATGAATCGTTGTTGTATTAAGCAAAACAGAGCTGTTACCACTCCAGTAGTTAGAGGTCGCCAGATCCGGTAAACCATCTGTATTAAAATCGCCCACAGCAGCAGTCCACGGCCCTGTACCAATGCTTAAGTTGCGAGCCGGCCCAAAGTTGCCGGTGCCATCTCCTGAGAGGATGGAGATGTTATCAGTAGGACTGTTGCTACCCACGCCATTGGCAGTGACTAAGTCAAGGAAGCCATCTACATTGAAGTCGCCGGTGGTTACGGAACGAGGCCCTGGCCCGACACTAAAGTTAGTCGCCGCGTTAAAATTACCCCCTCCTGTGCCTACCAGGACGGAAACGGTGCTAGAACCTTCATTGGCTGTGGCTAAATCGAGAATATTATCTCCATTCAAGTCGGCAACGGTAACGCTATAGGGATTTGTTCCAACGCCGATGTTAGTCGCAGTGCCAAAATTACCGCCGCCGGTTCCTAAGACGATAGAAACGTTGTTAGAACTATAATTTGCGGTAACAAAGTCAAGAATGCCATCTGCGTTAAAGTCTCCTGCCGCAACAGATTGAGGTGTTGAACCCACAGCAAAGTTGGTAGCACTACCAAAGCTGCCGGTGCCATTTCCTAACACAATGGAGACCGTGTTGGCGCTAGTGTTTGCCGTGGCGAAGTCAAGATAGGAATCTTGGTTAAAATCACCTGTGGTAACAGACCAGGGGCTTGAACCGACACTATAATTTGTCGCAGGATTAAAGTTGCCGCCTCCTGTTCCTAAGAGGATGGAGACATTGCTGCTGCCCCAGTTGGCGACGGCGATGTCAGGGATATTATCTGAGTTGAAGTCCCCGATGTCGCTAGCAAACGCATAAAGGCCGGTGTTAAAGTTAGTAGCCGTCCCAAACTTGCCGGTGCCATCTCCCAACAAAAGGGAAACATTATTTGTAGCGCGGTTCGGGATGACCAGATCAAGGATGCCATCCCCGTTTAAGTCATCGACAGAGACGTACTGCGGCTGATTTCCTGCGCCAAAGTTGGTGGGTGAACCGAAGCTTGCCACAGGAGTTGTAGTATTAAGCAGAACTGAGGTGGTATTAATCCAGTAGTTTGAGGTCGCCAGATCCGGTAAACCATCTGCATTAAAGTCGCCCACAGCAGCAGTCCACGGCCCTGTCCCAATGCTCAAGTTGCTTGCCGGCTCAAAGTTGCCGGTGCCATCTCCTGAGAGGATGGAGATGTTGTCGGTGGGACTATTGCTGATCACCCCATTGGCGGTGACTAAGTCAAGTTTGCCATCTACGTTGAAGTCGCTAACAGCCACAGAACGGGGATTTGGCCCGACGTTAAAGTTAGTTGCTGGGTTAAAATTGCCCCCTCCTGTCCCTAATAGGACAGAAACAGTGCTAGAACCTTCATTGGCTGTCGCTAAATCGAGAATACTATCTCCATTTAAGTCGGCAACGGCAACAGAATAGGGATTGGTTCCAACGCCGATGTTAGTCGGAGTGCCGAAATTTCCGCCGCCGGTTCCAAAGACGATGGAAACGTCGTTAGAGTTATAATTTGCGGTAGCGAAATCAAGGAAGCCATCTGCGTTAAAGTCTCCCGCCGCAACAGATTGAGGTCTTGAACCCACAGCAAAATCTGTAGCAGCACCAAAGCTGCCGGTGCCGTTTCCTAAGACAATGGAAACCGTATTAGCGTCAGTGTTAGCCGTGGCGAAGTCAAGATAGGAATCTTGGTTAAAATCACCTGTAGTAACAGACCAGGGACTTAGACCGACAGCAAAATTGGTGGCGGGATTAAAGTTGCCGCCTCCAGTTCCTAAGAGGATAGAGACATTGCTGCTGCCCCAGTTGGCTACAGCGATGTCAGGAATATTATCTCTGTTGAAATCTCCGATGTCGCTAGCAAACGCATATTGGCCGGTGTTAAAGTTGGTGGCTGTGCCAAACTTGCCGGTGCCATCTCCCAAGAAAATGGAAACATTGCCGACGCGGTTCGGGATGACCAGATCGAGGAAGCCATCGCCGTTTAAGTCGTCCACGGAGACGTACTGAGGCTTACCTCCTCCGTTAGGCGGAGTTTGTGCGCCAAAGCTAGTGGCTGAACCGAAGCTTGCCAGAACAAAGCTGTAAGATGCCAGCACAGAGGCATCAAATGCTAAGAAAATGTTGACCTTGCCGGTGCTGTATTCCATTTCCCAGTCACCGCCAAGCGCTGCACTGCCGGTTTTATTCGTAGAGGCTGCAACCTCAGTACCTGTTAACTGACTTAGCTTTTGCACAAAAGCTTGACCAACTGCGCCGGCTGCAACTTCGCAACCGTAAAGAATAATCGAAGCACAAGAGAAGTTCTTTGTCCAAGATTGTAGTTTCTTTGTGTAGCGATCTAGGTTATTTAAACTTAAGTTAGTATTGCCTAGTTGCAAAGAACCTGGACTGCCGTGGGAGACAATGTGAAGGGTAGAAATGCCCGTGTGTTGAGCTAAAACTTCCGTAATTTGACTGATTCCATCCCGCAGCGGATCGATGATGATGACTGGTGTGCCGGCTACAGCACCAGCAATTAAGCTTTCTTTGTCGTCAACCGTTGAATCGATAAAAAGGAGATTGGAGGGAGTATTCATGGCGAATGTTTTCTCTACGGTGTACAGGTTTTTATTTGCTGTGAGCTTTGACATTTTGGTGAGAGTTTTTGTGAATTAGATGGTTAGTAGGTAAGTTTTGATTAAAAGCTTCTGTGAAAAATTTATAAAGCTTAAATTGCTTTTTAAGCTGGACAATTTCTATTACATATTGCTGAAATTCACCCAGCTGCCGCAAGATCAATTTAGGATCAATTCCAAATTGATCTTGACAACAACTAATTAAATGTGATATATATTTCATCTCCGCAGCCGCACCAATGCCGGCGGGGAATACCGGCATATTTCATAAAGCACTACAGCCATACGAAGATTGCCGGCAGATTTCTGTATCGGTGCCGGCTGGATAAATAAAAAAAGGGGGTGAATAATTTTCACCCCCTTTTTGATTTTGATGTCAATTAGATTGCTATGAAATCACTTGCAGTAATTAAGTTAGATTGCAAGCCGGTAAGGGTGGCGAGAAGTTCATCACCGGCAAGAATTAAAGTTGCATTATTACCCGCAGTAATCGTGAGGTTCTCGAAGGTTAAACCGGCAGCTAAAGCCAGGAAATCTTCCCCATCGGTAAAGTCAGTGATCGTGTCACTTCCAGAACCCTTGCTCAAGACAAAGTAATCGCTGCCGGCACCTCCCGTGAGGATATCATCGCCTAAATCTCCGTTGAGGATATCATCACCTAAGCCACCGATCAGGGTGTCATTACCTTTGCCGGCATAGAGGCTGTCATCACCTTCACAGCCATCCATAATGTCATTGCCGGCATTGCCGAAGAGAATATCGTTCCCCTCGCCGCCACAAACGGTGTCATTGCCAATATCACCGAGGAGCATATCATCACCGGCACCGCCTTTAAGGATGTCGTTGTCTTTGCCGCCAAATATGGTGTCATTGCCGTCTCCACCATCAATAAAGTCAGCGCCGGTGTTACCGAATAGCAGATCGTTGCCGGCACCACCATTAATCGTGTCGTTGCCCATATCACCGAGAAGGATATCATCGCCTTCTCCGCCTAAAACGGCATCCGCATCTTTGCCGGCACATACTGTATCGTTGCCTTCAGCGCCATCGATGAAGTCATCCCCTTTGTTGCCGAATAATAAATCATTGCCGGCACCTCCATGCAGGGTGTCATTTCCCATGTTGCCGAGGAGAATATCACTGCCTTCTCCGCCTAAGATGGTATCCGCATCTTGTCCGCCAAAGTTGGTATCATTACCCTCACCGGCATCGATGAAATCAGCGCCAATATTGCCAAACAGCAAGTCATCGTCATCACCGCCATAGACATTATCACTGCCGGCCATTGCCATGACAATATCATTACCACTTTCCCCATCAAACGCTTCTGCGGCGGCGGTTCCCATAATTGAGTCATTGCCGGCTTCTCCACCAAAGTCGCTTTGATCAACATTGGGAATAATCGTGCCGACAACTAAATCCGGCGTGGGGAAAATATCGCAAAGGCAACTTGTGCCGGTTGGTGTAGGCGTTAGATTTGGTGCCGATGCCGGTGCCGGTGTAGGCGTTAGATTTGGTGCCGATGCCGGTGCCGGTGTAGGCGTTGGATTTGGTGCCGGTGCCGGTGCTGGTGTAGGCGTTGGATTTGGTCCTGGTGTCGGTGCCGGTGTAGGCGTTGGATTTGGTCCTGGTGTCGGAGTTGGTTCCGGTGTCGGAGTCGGTTCTGGTGTCGGATTTGGTGCCGGTGTCGGTGCCGGTGTAGGCGTTGGATTTGGTCCTGGTGTCGGAGTCGGTTCCGGTGTCGGAGTTGGTTCCGGTGTCGGAGTCGGTTCTGGTGTCGGCGTTGGATTTGGTGTTGAAATTGGTTCTGGTGTCGGCGTTGGATTTGGTGTTGGAATTGGTTCTGGTGTAGGCGTTGGATTTGGTGTTGGAATTGGTTCCGGTGTCGGTGCCGGTGTCGGTTCCGGTGTGGGAGAATTAACTATCCCAGAGATCGCAAAATCAAAAGGATTTTCGTTGGTGTCGTTGCTGGTAAATGAAAGAGTGCCAGTGGAAGTGCCAATCGTAGCTGCATCCAATTGAATTTGCAAAGAGGCTTGAGTATTCGCCGCTATTGTAGCCGGCAAATCGCTGATCACACTGAAGCCGGTCGGTAACTGCAACTCACTGAAATTAAGTGCTGCAGTCCCAATATTTTTAATGGTGAAGGTTTTGTTAATAGCAGCGCCAACAATGGTGCTACCAAAGTTCAGCGCATCTGTTGAACCATCCGCAATATCGCTCGTTCCATCTAAAACCTGAATTTCTGGTTCGGGAAGGGCTGTAACTGTTCCGGCAATTGCAAAGTCAAACAGATTTTCATCAGTATCATTCGTGGTGAATGAAAAAGCGCCACCGGCATTGCCAACCGTTGCTGCATTCAGTTGAACTTGCAAAGAGGCTTGAGTGTTTGCTGCTAGAGTCGTTGGGAAATTGCCGGCAAGGGTGAAACCGGCAGGAAGTTGCAACTCGCTCAAGTTAAGTGCGGCGGAGCCAATATTGCTGAGAGTGAAGGTTTTGGTTAGGTTAGTACCAACAACGGTGCTGCCGAAATCTATTGGAGTTGTTGAACCATCCGCAATATCGATGGCACCTTCTAAAACCTGAATTTCTGGTTCGGGAAGGGCTGTAACCGTGCCGGCAATAGCAAAGTCAAACAGATTTTCATCAGTATCATTTGTAGTAAATGAAAGTGTGCCACCGGCATTGCCAACCGTTGCTGCATTCAGTTGAATTTGCAAAGAGGCTTGAGTGTTTGCCGCTAGCGTAGTTGGAAAATTGCCGGCAAGGGTGAAACCGGCAGGAAGTTGCAACTCGCTCAAGTTAAGTGCGGCGGAGCCAATATTGCTGAGAGTGAAGGTTTTTGTCAGGTTAGTACCAACAACGGTGCTGCCGAAATCTATTGGAGTTGTTGAACCATCCGCAATATCGATGGCACCTTCTAAAACTTGTATTTCTGGTGCTGGGATATTATAAGTGACGGTATTATCGCCACCGATGCCGGCAATACTGAAATTGCCGACAGCATCAACCGCAGCATTGGCGGCGATGCCGGCAGTTACTGTTCCGCTGCTAGTCATGCCGGTGACGGCGACGTTATAAGTCGTGCCGGCAGCGTCAACCGGCGTAACAATTGCGGTGGTTGCGCCGGCACTCCCACTGAGAGTGATATCGCTGCTATCAAAGCCGGTGACATTTTCGGAAAAGACCACCTGATAATTGATCGTCTCCCCTATTGCCGGATCACCTTGATTGATTGCTTGATTTATGGTGTAGGAAGGGCTGGTTAAATCAGCAGTCCAAGTGATGTTTCCACCGGCAGCTAAGGCGTTACCCGAATTATCAGTGATATTGCTAACCGCTAAGGTGAGTTGGTAATTGCCATCACTAGCGGTAATGCCCGCCAAATTACTCAGCATCCAAATAATATTGTCGTTTGTCGTAAGCGTTTCCGCCCCTGTGAGCAGATTTGCACCGCCGTTCAGCGTTAGGCTGAAGTCTGCTAAATCGAAACCTTGGACAGCTTCGCTAAAGGTAATGCTAAGGTTGCTGACACTGCTATTGCGGGGGTTAGTAGTGATGGGAGCAAGGGTGACACTCGGAGCGGTTGTGTCTAATAAGTTATAAGTCTGTCCCGTGAAACTGCCGTCAAATAAGGTGCCAGCGGTGCCGGTGCCGGCGAGGGGTTGTGCTGTAGCGTTGGTGATGGAATCATTATCGACTAGGTTTAATCCAATCGTGCCATTGCCGGTGCCGGTGTTTACGGTGACTGTGTAGAGATTGCTATTACCGGCAACATTGATAATCGAGGCATTTGCAAGGGTGCCGGTGGTGACTAAGCTAAAGTCTGATGCGTCTACGCCGATGACGTTTTCACTAAAAGTAACCGTGTAATTGACACTGGCAGAGGCGGGGGGGTCAAGATCGGCACGGTTGATTGAGGTGACAGAAGGGAAAAGTTGATTAAACGTGTTCAGCAGCACAGAGACGCTGTTGCCGATGCGGTTTGCCGTTGCCAAGTCGGGCCGGCCATCTCCGTTAAAATCGCCTGAGATAACGGTTTGAGGACTACCCCCCACCGCAAAACTCGTTCCAGGTGTAAAGTTACCCGCGCCATCTCCCAATAACAAAGAGACGTTATTTGAGCCATAGGCTGACACTGCCAAGTCTAGATTGCCATCATTGTTGAAGTCTTCCGTAGTGACGGAACGGAGATTAGTCCACTCTCCTTGGAGAAGGGTATGGGTAAAGCTGCCGGTGC
Organism: Microcoleus sp. FACHB-68; assembly: GCF_014695715.1. NCBI lineage: Bacteria > Bacillati > Cyanobacteriota > Cyanophyceae > Oscillatoriales > Microcoleaceae > Microcoleus > Microcoleus sp. FACHB-68. The sequence continues at coordinate 11,268 of NZ_JACJOT010000018.1, read as the reverse complement.
CATTCCCTAAGAGGATCGAGACAGTGCTGCTGTTAACAAGACCATTAAGGTTGCGGTTTGCCGTTGCCATGTCCAGGGTGCCGTCGCCGTTAAAGTCCGCCACGGCAACAGAATAGGGACGAGATCCGACGCCAATATTGGCGGAAGTGGTAAAGTTGCCGCCGGTGCCATTGCCTAACAGCACAATGACATTGTTGGTGATTGCGTTGGCAACGCTAATGTCGGGGTTACCGTCGCCATTGAAGTCCGCCACGGCAACGGGACGGGGACGGGGAGCAACCATTCCTGGAAGGGGAATGGTGGCGGAAGTGGTGAAGTTGCCGGTGCCATTTCCTAAAAGCACGGAGAGGTTGTCACCGACATTATTGCTGCTGACGATATCGAGGTTGCCATCGCGGTTTAAATCCCCAACTGCGAGGTTGCGAGGACTTGCCCCAACAGTTGGGGGGGTGGGGGTAAGGGTGAAGTTGCCGGTGCCATTCCCCAAAAGGATAGACAGGTTGTTGGAGGTGCGGTTCGCTGTGGCGATATCGGAGTTGCCGTCGTTGTTGAAGTCGGCAACGGTAATAGCAGTAGGATTCGCCCCCACAGGCAGGGCGACAGTGGCGAACGTCGTAAAGCTGCCGATGCCATCCCCCAAAAGCACGGAGACGTTGTTTGAGCCATCATTTGCCACGGCAATGTCTAGGTTGCTGTCGCCGTTGAAGTCTCCTTTGGCGAGGTAGTAGGGCGTTGTCCCCACTGCAAAGTTAGTGGCAGGGCCAAAATTCAACACCCCTGGGTATGTTTGCAGGACTGGTGGTGTAAATGCTAAGGATGAAGTAATTTCGCCAATTGTAAAGTCTAGTTTCCAGTCACCGCCTTTTGCTGCGCTGCCGGTTGGGTTGGTGGAGGCGGCGATTTTTGCACCTGTTAGCTGGTGCAGCCGGCGCAGAAGAGATTTCTCGCCGGCTGCCACGTTGCAACCGTAAATCAGGATTTCGGCGTTCTCGGTTAAGGCGGTTTTCCACTGCTGCAACAAGCCGGTGTAATCGTTGAGCGTTTCCAGGCTTAATTGGCTATTGCCTAAATAGAGGCTGCCGGTAGAACCGTGAGAGACGATATGCACATTGGAAGTCAGTGAGCCGGTGAGCGCTTCGGTGATTTGCTCGATGCCATCACGGAAGGGGTCAAGAATGAGAACCTCGGCCCCTTTCTGAATGCCGGCTGCTAACAGTTCCCAAGCTTCTACTCTGGTATCAATCGCTACCAGCATCCCCTTTGCTGAGATTGTGAAGTTGCTATCGGAGTTTTTCTGAGCTATTTGGATTTCTGTGCCTCGATAGGCTTGATTTTGGCTGCAATTGGGGGTGATGTTACTGTAGCGGTTAACGGTGGCAATTTGCATTGTCATTATTGCTCTGTTATCAATTGTTAGCGTTGGTTTGTTAGCAGTTAGTCGTAAAGTGTTTATTTACGACTAACCTTCGCTAACTCATTTCTTATACAGATATAAAGACGCCTATCCCTGTACAGCTATAAAAACTCAATTCGAGCCAATTGTGTTGCCAAATTGGCAGGTTTTTACACAAAAATATGCTGGCTGCTCATCGAATAATTAGTTCTGACCAAAATAAAATTCTGTCCATCCAAAAAGAGATTGGCAAAAGGGTTGATCTTAGGGGATCAGGGAATTAGAGAGTGGGCTGTGTAAGGGGAAATTCTCTAGGAGTAAAAAATTAAACAGATTGCATGGGATCAAGGGTGATCAGCCGGCTGATTTCGTCTGTCTGAAAGCCTAAGGCCATCGGTCGCCGCACGTTGGGTAAGATTTGGATGTCATACAGTTCGGCAATTAGTCCTTCAAATCGCAACCAGTGAACAATTGCGCCGGTGTTCAGATTTATCACCATAAATCCGCAGCGAGGCTCTGCATCTTTGGCAATTAATTCTTCATTGAGTGCTAGTCCAGAAAAGGTTTTCTCTTCGCTTCTTGGTTTTGACAGCCCGACGATGGCATAATCTTTCCAAAAGGCTAATCCGCGAAGATAGCCGGGACAGAAAGTAATGGGTTCAAATTTTCCGGTTTTTATATCTACAGAACCGAAAAAGCCGGTGCCTGAATTTAATAACCATAATTTGTCCCGATACCAGCGAGGTGAGTGTGGCATGGATAAGCCGGCTAAAATAATTTCGTTAGATTCTATGTCAATAACGCAGCCACTTGCTTGTCTTCTGTCTCGCCATCCGTCAATAACGTCAGATTGACTGACTGCCGTAACAAAACGGGGTTTTCCCTCTACCATTGCCAAGCCGTTGAGATGGCAGCGATCTTCGTTGATGACTTTGGAAATAAACGGAGGTTTCCACAGAGGCGTGCAACTGTTCCGCTCGCTTACAGTGGCTAAGCAATTTAGTAAAGTAGAGACAAAAATGATTCTGCCGGCATTATCTACGGCAATATCATGAATATCTAAATCGCCGGTTGTATAAGCAATTCGCGGGATATAAAGTTTGTCGTGCCCTTCGTAAAGTTGTGCGGGTAGCAGTACGTTGTCTAACTGCCAAAGTTGATACTTTGTACTCAAGTAAAGGCGTTCAGGCGTTGCGTAAAGTCCCATTGCTCGATTAAACAAACGCTCAAATCCAGAAAATTCTCCTTCTGAATTGACGCCAATAAACATCAGGCGTGAGGTTTGGTAGGTTGTGAAGGCAAGGCTGATCTGTTCTTCTTGCAACCAGTCGAGAAACTGGCGGGAGTAAGTGGTTTCTAAGGATTGAGCGGTTGTTGATGAGGAAATGTTTTGATTCACCCTAAGAATTCTCCGATAAGTTTTTATTTTAAAAGCCAGCATTCGGGGATTAGCAAAGATGAAATTTTACGATTGTTGGGGGGTATCAGCCGGCAAGGGAAAATTTTAGGTTCAGTAAAGACAAGCACCATTAAGCTAGTGAGATATAAATTCAGCCCAATTAGGGGCGCAACTGTCACTAAGAACAACACAGGCAATGAGCTTCTTTACCCCTATAGTAATAGCAGTTATAACCTTTGATAGATCCATCAAAAGTTGTCGCTAGATATAATCTACAGGGCTTAAGCCAGTTAATCTCTAAGCTCGTAGATATTTACTGTGAGGCGTTATGAGAGGATTGCAGGGCAAGACAGCACTGATTACAGGGGCTTCCTCAGGGATTGGACAGGCAATCGTAATCCGGCTAGCACAAGAAGGCTGTAATGTTGCCATTAATTATCGCAGCAATCCAGAGGCAGCACAAGAGACGGAAGAGCAAGCCATGCAAACCGCTTGCAACCAGGTAGAGAATTGTGGTGTGCAGTCACTCTTGGTGCAGGCGGATGTTTCTCAAGAAGCGGATATTATCCGCATGGTTGAAACAGTTATTGAAAAATTTGGCAGTTTAGATATTCTGGTTAACAATGCCGGTATTCAGACAGAGAAAGCATCTCACGCAGTTGAAACACAAGAGTTTGATCGAGTGCTGAGTGTGAATTTACGGGGTGCTTATCTTTGTGCCAGAGAAACCCTAAAGCATTGGGTAGAACAAAAGCGATCAGGTGTGATCATCAATATTTCTAGTGTGCATGAAATCATTCCTCGCCCCATGTATGTCAGCTATTCGATCAGTAAGGGGGGCATGGGAAACCTGACGAAGACCTTGGCACTAGAGTACGCAGCCCAAGGAATTCGCGTCAATGCGATCGCACCCGGTGCCACCGTTACCCCAATTAATGATGCCTGGACAGAGGATGCAGAAAAGCGGGCTGTGGTGGAAAGTCATATTCCGATGGGGCGCGCCGGCACTTCGGAGGAAATGGCAGCAGCCGTAGCATTTTTGGCATCCGATGAAGCGGCTTATATCACTGGACAAACCCTGTTTATTGATGGCGGATTGACCCTCTACGCTGACTTTCGAGAAGCCTGGTCTGCTTAAACAAAAAGGTATGGGTGACAACTTTATGACAACGACTCAGACATTGGTTCAAAACGTCCTCAATGCCCGTGCGCGGCTGGGGGAAGGCCCACTGTGGGATGAGAATAACCACCGGCTTTATTGGGTTGATATCCATAACCATCGTGTCCACCAATTTGATCCGGCAAGCCGGCAGAATCGCTACTGGGATGTGGGAGATTTGGTAAGTGCGATCGCATTGGCTAGCAGGAATCGATTACTGATGGCGCTGAATGATCGCCTCGCCTTCCTAGATATCCAAACCGGCAGCATCGAAAATCTGTGCCGGTTTGAATTTCCCCATCCGGATACCCGCCTCAATGATGGCAAGTGCGATCCTCAAGGGCGCTTTTGGATCGGTTCCATCAGCGAAGCGCCGGGGCAGGCAGCCCTTTACCGCTATGATCCAGATGGTTCTTTGCATGAGATGGAAACCGGGTTAACCATTTCTAACGGATTGGGCTGGAGTCCTGATGGGGCAACGTTTTACCTAACTGACTCACCCCAACGCAAAATCTTTGCCTATGACTTTGAGGGTGAAACCGGCTCAATTGGCAATCGTCGCGTATTAATTGACCTCGGTGATGAAGCCGTAGAACCCGACGGACTGACAATCGACCAGCAAGGTAATCTTTGGTCAGCCCTCTGGGATGGCTGGTGTGTGGTGCAATTTAGCCCAACCGGCAAAGAAATTCAACGCATTAAGCTGCCGGTGCAATGCCCCACCTGTCCCACCTTTGGAGGCAAAGATTTAACTGAGCTTTACATCACTTCTGCATCGGTGGGACTGAGTCAAAAACAAATTCAACAAGGGTTTTATGCGGGTGATTTATTTTGCCTCTCACCCGTTTCCCCCGGAATGCCAACTTATCGATTTAACTAAGCCGATATTCTTCTGTAAGCCAGTAATTTTTATAAAAATAAATCGGGTGGATAATGTCTTTGCTAAACTTTATCCACCCGATTTTTGAGGTTAATTTCGATTAAATGAGAACGAAATCATCGGCAGTAATTGAGTTAGCCGGCAACCCGTTGACTGTGGCGAGAAGTTCGTCGCCAACACGAATCAACGTGTTACTGTCGGAAGCCGTGATGGTGAGGTTCTCGAAGGTTAAACCGGCAGTTAAGACAAAGAAATCTTCACCGGCTGTAAAATCGGTGATGGTATCGCTACCGGCATCTTTGCTCAAGACAAAGCGATCACTGCCGGCACCGCCGGTTAAAGAATCGTCGCCTGAATCTCCGTTGAGAATATCATCACCGGCACCGCCTATCAGGGTGTCATCGTCCTTGCCGGCATAGAGGCTATCATTGCCATCGCCGCCATCCAAAAGATCCTCACCGGCGTTGCCATAGAGTGCATCGTTGCCGCTATCCCCGCTCAGGGTATCATCTCCCTGTCCGCCACACAGCAGATCCGCGCCGGTATTGCCGATGAGAATATCATCGTCTTTGCCGCCGTGAAGGCTATCGTCACCAACACCGCCATCGAGAATGTCTTTGCCACTGTTGCCGCTGAGATAGTCATTTCCCTCACCGCCAAACACGGAGTCATCGCCGCGATCACCCAGCAGCACATCTGCTCCGATATTACCTTTGATTAGGTCGTTATCTTGGCCGCCCTGAATGGTGTCGTCTCCTTCATTGCCATCAAGGGTGTCACTGCCGCTGTTACCGTTGAGGTAGTCGTTGCCGGCATTTCCTAAAACCGTGTCATCACCTTGTTCACCAAATAGGAAGTCATCCCCATCCTGTCCCAGAACCGCATCATTTTCTTTACCGGCAAAGATCACATCGGTATCGTTGCCGCCATCGAGATAATCATTGCCGGCATTTCCAAATAGAATGTCTATTCCGTTACCGCCAATGACATTGTCATTACCACGATTACCGAAAAGCAAGTCACTGCCGGCAAACCCGTAAATGCCTTCTGCAGTTTCTGTGCCGGTTAGTGTGTCATCTGACTCCCCACCATTCAGCGTTGTTTGAACTAAATTGACGTTGGGAATAACGGTGATGCCGGTGCCAAGGTTCCCTAGATCCGGAGTACCGGGAGTTGGCGTTGGCGTTGGAGTTGGATTTGGGGTTGGGGTTGGGGTTGGATTTGGGGTTGGATTTGGGGTTGGATTTGGAGTGGGAGTGGGATTTGGTGTGGGAGTTGGCGTTGGGGCAGTTGCCACCTGATAAACTGTCGTTGTGCCGCTGATTTCATTGGCAACTGCCAGCAACGGTTCACCTGTGGGACTATCTTCGGCTGAAATAAACTTCAACCCTTCCGGAGAAATATCGTTTCCGAGTTCGCCGGTAAAATCGTTATTGTTGAGGTATTGAGCGAACTTTGGCGCGGTTGGATCGCTGATATCATAAACCATCACCCCACTGATGCGTTCTAAGGCAATAAAGGCATAAGTGCGTCCCTCAATTACCCCTGTGACAACGCTTTCAGGTTCTGGCCCTTTGTTGTCGCTGCGGGAGTCAAAACTGCCGGTGTCGCCATCAGAATTAAACGCTTCGGGTACGAAGGCAGCGGTTAAGCGTTCAAAATCGTTGCCACTGTCATAAACCAGAGTTCCTTCGGTATCCCAAATTGAGAAGGAACGACCGCCAAAGGCATAAAGTTGGTCATAGTCCCCATCGCCGTCAGTATCGCCATTTGCGGTTGTGACATTTAGCCGGCCTAAAGTGTCCTCTGCTTGCAATTCTGCGGCATTCGGGAAAGCGATAGGATCGAGCGTTAAATCTGCAATTCGTGCTTCTTCGCTGAAGCCATCATAATCGCGGCTATCCCCTTCATTTGCAGTGATTAAATACGTTTGACCATTCACTTCAAATGAGCTGATGGCATCCGGTTGATACATCCCAAAAATCGGCCAGTTGCGAATATTAATCCCACCATCTTTATCGCTGGCATCTAAACCGTTATTGAGGGTAATTAATGCCAGGGTTGGATTTTGAGGTTCAGAATTAGGATTTAATGCGCCGGTTAGTGAATCAAAGCCGCCTTCTAATTGGAAATCATTGTCATTGACAACTGCAATGGTATTTTTGTCAACAAATGCCAATCCTTCTGCTTTGTCTGCAAAGTCGTAGCCGGCTTTAACCAAATCGACATACAATTCTTTGCTCACTGGCACAATATTTGATGCGGAAAGTTGCTCAGTTGTCAAGCTTTCTAAAGAACCGGCAATGCTAGCATCTAAGGTTGTGAGATTAGTCGCGCCGGCTAAATTAATTTTGAATACCTTTTTATCGGTATTCGCGCCAATCGCATCATCTCGCTCAATGACTAAAAATTCCCCATTTCCAACGGCTACCGCATCTCCCAAGCGATCTGCTGCGCCGCCTTCTAAGCGATAGAGATATTCGCCGGTGGTGGTGTTGGTTTCCGTGTCAAATTCTAAAATTCGCAGATTCAGGGATTTTTTAGCGTTGCCATCGTTGGCAACATCTGGGTTATCAATCGCACTTTGAATGAAGGCATAAATTTTGCCATTTTCATAGGCAATCGCTTCAAATCCCCGATTTGCTCGTCGCTGTGCATAAACTGCCGGCAACGCTTCTGTGCCGGTTGTTTCCCCAGATCCTTGCGGAACAAAGCGATCAATTAGCTTACCATTTGCATCAAAATGATAAAGGGAAGGCCGGTATTCATCCGCCATCCAGTAAGTGTTATCATCTGCTTTGACAATACCTTCGAGATCCGCACCCAAAGGATCGAGTGATAACTGATTTCCAAATAAATCAATGGGAACTTCATCAGAATAAGCCAAGCCATCAGTGCCGGCAAGATTTGGCAAGCCGGTGAGTGCAGTTCCATCGGGTTTTGTTAAGCCAACACGATCACTGATTTCGAGGGTGCCGGTTGAGCGATCTAATTCAAAACGAATCCACTCTGGCTGGAAATTTGGCAGCGCGAAAGGACGTTCGTTAATTCCATCCCCATTTGTATCAACCGGCTCTGCATTCGGGCCACGATCCGTGTGAGTGATAAACTGTAAGTTGCCGGTTTCTGGGTTCTTCCCTTCATAGAATAAACCAGAAAAACCACCCAGCAAAATATTATCACCGGCTTCTGTTGTTCCCAATGTCGGCAAGTTAGTGAAGGTAAATTTTTCTAGCTTGCCGGCATGATTCTTGAACCCTAAAGGTAAGATATCAGTAATCTCATTGGTTGTGAGATCAAGCTTTGCAATTGCATTGTTTTCTTGCAGAGTTACCCAGGCAGTTGTTGAATCTTCAGAAACCGTAATGTATTCTGGTTCAACATCTTGAGCGAGGGTGGCATTTGGCCCAAAAAGGCGGAATCCCTCTGCTTTTAATTGATCAATCGGTGTGTTAATCCCTGTAAATGAAGCTGTATTTACGGAGGCATTGTCCACGCCATCAAAAAGGTCAATAATACTGACAGAACCTTCTGGATCGTTCGTGTAATCATCGCTTGGTTCGCCTTCATTTGCCACCAGCACCTTTGTACCATCTGGGGTAAAGGTTACCATATCAGGCAGCGAACCAACGGTTACCGAGTTTAAAAAGGTGCCGTTTGTATCAAAAAAAACAACACTGCCGGCTGCTTGCTTATCCGCATTCTCTACTGCTACCGCAACAACGCCATTGTTGACAGCGACGCTATTGGCAACTGCACCATAAGGCGTGACATCAATTTCAAAATCCTTAACCAAATTTGTCGGATCAGAAGCACTCAAAACATCAATGACGGCAGCTTGCGCGTTTACTACAAATAAGCGCTGTGTGGTTGCGTCATAGGCAACAATTTCAGCCGCACTTTCACCGACAACTCCACTGTCGTAAGTGCCTAGCGGCGTAAAGGTTAAAATGCCTCCCACCGGCACTTCATCTTCGCGTGCAGCAAGATTTTGAATGCGCTGATCTTCACTTGCCGGTGCATCTGCAAAGTTGAAATTTCCAATACTTTTGAGGTAATCGGATAAAGCTTTTTGCTCAGTGCCAAAAGTATTAAAATCGGCTGTCGTTTCTGCCGGCACTAAATCCAGCCGGTTTGAGGTTGCCGCAAATTCTGGGAAAGGGTAACTGTCACCACCGCCGGCTAAGAAATTCAGCGTCACAATGCGAAATGTCCGATCTGGATCGCCAATCACTTCCCCATTTTGGACAACCGTATCGATTGGATTGCCGGCATCATCTTTCACGACCAAAGTTTGCACCCGATCACCAGCCGGTAAACTCGGATCGAAGCTAAATGCCATACCGCCAACTTGCGGAAATTGACCGGGAGTTGCGCCTTCTGCAGTTGCAGCAACCCCATGTTCAATTGTTTGCAATAACTGTTCGGCTGTCAGCGTTAGCAGAGTGAGTTGGTTGTTAAATCTCAGAGAGTTTTCAATATCAAGCTGAGATACTTCTCCTGCTTCTTTCCCTGCCAGTGGATTCGCAAGTGGAGGAATTTTTTCCCCTGCACTTGGATCGGTTCCAGGTGCCGCACTAATCGCGCCAATAGAGTCACGAATACCGCCCCCATTTTTTATAGAAATAACCGCAGCAGGGTCAACTTGACGAGCCGCGAATAAGTTGGCATCGGCTGTCAAGTTTCCTAAGTTAGTTTCTTGCGTTCTAACATCATTTCTCGCACCGTTGAGAAATACGTCTGTTTCGCCAAAGATATTACTATCTTTCGTAACGATAACTTCTTCCAGGGCATCCGTAATCGCTACAACTTCTGAATCAGGTTCTGGATTGCCTAAATCCGTAACGCCTTGTTCGTCTGTTGCATAAGCACCGCTAATTTCTGGATCAATACTTTCGGGAATTAATACCCCGTTATCGTCAAATTCTGCAACTAATCTGCCAACATATCTGTAGTTGGCAGCAGAATTAATAACGGCAACGGGTTCACCACTAGCAGAAGTTTCTAGGATAGGATAAACGCCTTCCGCAGCATCTCCAACTCTGAGGCGATCTGTTTCATCTGCCAAGAGTGTATGAGAACCGCCGGCAATAATTACATCGACATTTCGCAAGCGAGAAGCCAGCTCAACTTCGATATTTAACTGCTGCATATGCGCCAGCAGGATAATTTTGTTAATGCCCTGCGCGACTAAGGCATCGATAGCCGGTTGAATCGCAGCGGCAAGTGCATCATAATCTTCTTCATTTTCCGGTAAAACTCCAACGCCACCAGGGGAAGAAATGTCGGGTAAAAGAGGTGTTGTCGCACCGATAATACCGATAGGTTGTCCTTGAACAGTGATCACTGTACTTTTGGCGATGCTGTTAGGCAGAGGCGCTTGTCCATCGGGAACGACAAATCTTGCTAAGTTGCTGTCGCTGCTAAAATTCAAGTTGGAACTGAGGTAAGGAAAAGCAGTGCCGGTGTAATTTCCACTTTTCCCAATCAAAGAAGCCACCGTTGAAGTACCGAGATCGAATTCATGGTTGCCAAAGGCAGCAGCTTGAAACCCAATCTCATTAGCAATGGCAATGTCGCCTCTTCCCGCGCCTTCTCCCCCTAATTCGTCGCGCAAACTGCTGTCACTACTCGCCGCCAAAAACGGCCCCGGTATGTAATTGTCTCCTGAAGATAAAATCAGTGTTTGTTCAGCAAATTCAGCCTTCAGTGCGTTAACAACGGCTGAAAATCGGGGCGCATCTTCTAGCGCTGCAACACCACCTTCAAGATCAGAAGCGTGCAGAATTTGCAATGTGATTGCCATTTTTTAGTTTCCTGACAAAAATGAAAACGTTATTTCTTGAGTTTGCTCAGTTGATACGCTCTCATTACCAGCTAAAGATATAGTTATGTTAAAGTTAAGTTTATTTAAAATTTATGTTATAGTTAAGTGGTTTTTAATTAAAACGTATATAAACCACTTCTAAATACCTTTTTAAAGAAAATTTGTCATCAACAAGGTATTTAGGTATCTGATTAGATAATCAGATTGAATATCCCTACAGTAGTTTTATTTTTAATAAAAAATAATGTTATGGAAAAGTTGTTTTAATTTTACCGAACTTACTATATAAAACAACTAAAAAAATACTAAGTTAAAAACTTTTTGTTTTTACGCTGTTCAAGTTTGTTAATACAAAAGCTCTTTTTTAAATCGGGCATAATTTATTGTTAAAACTTTCAACAAACTCTTGTGTTAGTAGTTGGACAAAAACAAAATGTAGCGTTTTTAGTACTTGTGATACTAAATTCGGTTATAATAGGCTATTTATAATCCGGTCAGGCAAAAAAGTAAAAAGCAATGCCCAGAAAAGCGCATCTAGCCAATCATCTCAAAGAAGATGAACTGAAACAAAAGTATATAACAAGTCAAGACCCAGTGGAAGCAAGGAGAT